>JAJZWQ010000163.1 GCA_021846605.1 Bacillota bacterium
AGGGGTTCCGGCCAAGGGAGGGGCGTTCTTCATCTGAATGCCATATCCTGGTTCCACTTGCTGCTACTTTCTAGTTAATCCTTCCAGCCACGCCCCACAAAAGTGCAGGGCACCCGTTGTCATCAATGGCCGTCTCGAGCGCGTCATCAAAGTTGTAGCGCTTCGGGTTGAACTGAAATACCCAATCCAACGGTGCTCACCCCCATCCGAATGGTAGATGGTGGACTGTTCTCCAGTGACGGGGCGGTAGCCTGCGGCGGGTACAAGCGCCTGTGCCCTGCGATTTCGATTGATTGGTTGCTCCACCGACTGCAGGCGCTACGCGGCGTTTCGCTATAAAACTTCCTGCGGTAGTTGCCGGCATGCCCCTCCGCGGCCAGGCATAGGTCTGCATGGACCCGGGTCCATGTCCGGGTAGGAGTGGGGGGGAGCGCCCGTGCGCCGTACCGTCGCGGCCGTCATCGCCCTGATGCTTGCGGCCATCATGGCCGGCTGTGGCCCTGCTTCAGGGATCGCCTCCAAGACATCGGCATCCTCCGGGCAGGGCGCCGTGGAGGCCCCGTCGGTGGTGCTGGGCCACCTGCACGAACCGGCCGCAGCCATCCCGGGCATGTTCGCAGCCGCCGGTCCGGCCGCCGATGAGCCCGCGCCCAGCACAGACCTCGCCCCGCATGCCGCTGCCGCCGTCCTGATGGACGCGTCTTCCGGACAGGTGCTGTGGGCGAAGAACCCTAATGCCAAGCGGCCCGCGGCCAGCGTCACCAAACTCATGACCATGACTTTACCATAACGCATATAGGGCCAGAGGCGGTGCGCGAGCCTGGGGGAGAGGGATTGCAGCGGTCCGGGGCCTTTTCCCCCAAGCGGGAGTGCTACACTGACCTCGCCGCAGCCGCCCGGTTCCGGGCGGCAGACCTCCCAGCGGCCAAGTGCTCCGTCGCGGGAGCATGGGGGAGGCAGCCGCGAAGCAGCGCGGGGGACGCGCCCGCGCCATGCCGGCAACTGATCGGCTCCGAGGCCCGGCGCCGCTACGCGGCGGGGCGGGCAGGGCCGCCACAAGCGGCTAGGTGACCCGCAACAAGGGCCGCGCTCACTACGCGCGGCCAAGGCCCAGGCAGGGCCAGGCTGACCAGGGCTTCCACGGGCCGCGCCCACGCGCGCGGCAGTCCGCCCACGAGGGCGGCGTATGCCCCCTCGCCGGGCCCCGGTCCGGCGGCGGGGGCGGCCCGGCACCAGGAGGTGCGGGGCGGGTTCGGGGCGGCCAGGGAAGGCCGCCAGGGCGCCTGAATGCGCCGGGATGATCCAGATAGGGCCCGCCGGTGGGCGGGCAGTAGGGATGATCGAGGGTGCGCGAGATCGGCCCGGAGGACGGGCCGGTTTCGCGCACTCACTTTTTTGCGCCGCCGGACGTGTGGCGGCGAGGAGGTGAGCCCCCGAACCCCCGTGTGCGGGGGTGGGGCAAATACCCGCGCGGCGGGCCGGGGACCGGCCTCGCGGTCGTGAACAGGACATAGGACCATGCCCGCCCCGGAGTCCCCGTCCCGCTCCCGGAGCCACAAGTCCCTTCGCCCTGCGCCCGATCCCAGTACAGTTGCAGCTCTCGGAGCCGCTCGCAAGGCGCGGGCTGCTCGCGGCGCGTGCCCCGTGGGGCAGAGGGCCCGACGTACCTCTGCCGCCGCCACTGTCCTGCGCGGGGACCTTCAGTTCACCCGCCGCCCAGACCTTTGGGCGGTGGACGCGCAAACGGCTACGGTGATCCTCGAAACGTCGGAGGCGGAGTACAGCACGACCCTTGGCCCCACCGGGGGGACCATCACTTTTCGCGTGCCACTGATGGATGACAGCAAGGTTGCGCGCCTCGGTGCCTGGGAACAGGTCACGTACTACGCCCTCTGCGAGCTATGCCGGTCGGGTCAACGCGACGACGACGGGTGGCTCCGCATCCCCTCCATCCGCTACCTCGGGCGCCTCATCCTTGGGCGCACACCGACCGGCCGGGATGTGGATCGGATCGTCACTGCACTCGGCCGCCTAGCGGGAGTCACCATCCGCGAGCGTTCCGAACACATCGAGATCGTGGAGCGGGGCGGGCGCCAGCGCGAGCGTCGCGTCCGCGTCGATACCACGTACCACCTCATCTCCGACCTCCAAGTCACCAGCACGGGTGACCCCATCGTCGTAGGCGAACCTGGAGCCCCACTCATCCCACGCCAAGTCAGCGTCCGCTTGTCTCAGACGGTCATGGACCGGCTCGCCAAGGACTGGACGACCGACCTCCCGGCCAACGCTGTATACGCGCTCGGGCCCGGCCGTGAAGCGGCACTTCGCCTGTACGCGCACATCAAGAGCTTCCGGGCGGCCATGGGGTGGGTCACGGCACGTACAGTGGAGCAGATCGTCAAGCCTGCCGAGTCTTGGAGCCTACAGAAGCCCGCGAAGTTTCGGGCGCAGGTCGAGCACTTCGTCACCGAGATCACTGCCGCCGACCCTGGGCTCCGTGTCCGCCTGCGGAACGGGAGATCGGAGGATGGCGGGTGGACACTGGCTTGGTCCACCGTTCCGTCGCGGCAGCGGGGGCACTGAGCCCCCGCGCCGCCGCGTCCAGCCCGGCAAAAGGCATGTGCAATCATTCCTCGTCGCTGCGCTCAGGGCATGTGCAATCGTTCCCCAAAAGCATGTGCAATCGTTCCTCCTCGGAGCCGCCGAGGCGAAGAGCATCAACGGCTTCCTGACTTCGCTCCCAGTCCCACCCAGTACCCCATAGAGCAAACCCATTGACCCGATCCGAAACGCGTTTGCGAGGATGCGTCACCAGCTCGGAGGTGGCGCAGATGCCTTCTGCTGCTTGCGATTCCAGGGTTCCGCTCGGGCCGCGACGGGTATCCCGCACACGGCCCTGCCCGGTCTGCGGGGGTGTCAGCGAGTGCTACTTTCTGCCGGACGGACTAGCCGTGGTGTGCACGCGCGTGGAATCCCCCAGGCACGTCTACGACGCGATCAAGACCGTCGCATACGTCCACCCGCTGCCGGCCGCTGGGACGCCTGCCGTCCAGTCTACTGCTGCCACCAACGGCGCCGCCGACGTTCGTTGGCGCGAGGCCATGGCGGCCCGCTGGCTGCGGCCGACCACGCTCCGGCGTGGAGAACGCGAAGCGGCAGATGCAGCGCTGGACGCCTACCTGCGCGGGCGCGGGTTCTTGGACGGCCGCGATACCCTCCGCCGCGCCGGGCTCACCCCCACGGTCCACCTGCGGGTACCGTGGGGTCGTGGGGCGGCGGACGAAGGCGCCTACTACTATGCCTGGCCCGTGGCTACCCCGACCGGCGCGCCGGCCGCCGCCGTCCTGGCCCTGACGCCGGACGGCTCGAAGGCCCAGCAGGCCGCGTGGGAGGGCGATTCCCGGCGGACATACGGCCCGCGCCCAGAAGGCAGCCACGTGCTCCTGCGGCCCCTCCGCGACGACCGGGTAGACCTCGCCGCCGACCTCGGCACCGGGGAGCGGTACGTCATCGGCGAGGGCCTGGAGACCGTGCTCGCCGCGCAACTCGCGGTCGGCGGGGCGGGCGTCGTCTGTGTAGACGCCGGACACGTCGCCAACCTCCTGCGTTGCAGTCAGATCAGGGACGGCCTGGCCGAGACCGGCGGACACCTCGTGGTCGTGGCCGACCGCGACGAGTCCGATACAGGCCAGCGAGCTGCGGCCGACTGCGCCGCGATGGCGCGGGCGGCGGGCATCCCAGTCCTGGTCCTGCTGCCCCCGGCTCGATACGGCGAGCAGGCGGACTGGAACGACGTGCTCCAGCGGGACGGGATCGAGGGCGCCGAGGCCGCCGCCCGAGGAGCGGCTCAAGACGCGCGCCGTGAGGCGCTGGAGGCCCTGGCGCTGGCAGCGCTGACGGGCGACCCAGACGGCGCGGGCAACGCCGTGACGCCCCTGCCGGGGCTGCGCCGGATCCCTGGCCAGCCTGACACCACCCCGCCCGCCCACGATCCCGAGGCAGCCGCTGCCGCCCTGGAGGCAGCACGGGCCGCGCTGCCCGGCACGCTGCAGGCGGCCCTGGAGACCCCCGGCACCAGGCGTTTGGTCGCCCCAGCAACCGGCACCGGAAAGTCCCACGCCGCCGCACAGGCGACGGCAGCCACCCTGGGGGCCACGCTGCTCGTCGGGGCCACCCGCGCAGCGACCGGCGAACTGGCCGGGTGGTCGGGTGCCACGGTCTATCCCGCGCGGTCGGCGGACCCGGCCTCGCCCGGCTACTGCGCTCGCTACGACGAGGTGGTGGAGCCTCTGGCTGCGCAGCGCCGGGGCATCGCGCCTCTGGCATGCTCTACCTGCCCGCTCGGGCAGGCCGCGATGGAGGCGATAGCGGCTTGGCCCGCTGACCGCTCCCTGGCGCCGGTCTGTCCTCAGACCCTCGCGGTCCAACGAATCTGCTCCTACATCTGGCACGTCGAGGTCGCGCGGCGGGCTGAGCATGCGGCGGCGACCGCCGCTAAACTGGCCGGCGACCCGGATGGCGTATCGGCCCACCGCGGGCGCCGCTGGGAGCGGGACGCGCGGGCGATGGTGGTCGACGACTGTCCCGAGGTTGCGAGCGAGGAGACCGCGACCATCGCGGATGTGTGGGCCTGGACCCGCACCGCCGCGCGGCAGGCCACCATCGACGGCGCGGCGGACCAACGGGCCACCGACGCCGTCAGCCGCACGCACGCGCGCCGCGCCGAGGGGCTGCGCGCCCTGCAGCCGCAGCTACAGCGGCTGGGTGAGTGGCTGGCGGCGCACGCGACCGCAGATGAGCAGGTCCGCCTCGACCCGGCTGAGTGGGCCGGCCTCACGGATGCGGCGCTGGCGCCAGCCATCCAGTGGATCGACGCGACTGGCGCGGAGGCCGTGCTGCGCGGTCCAGATGGCTCCCAGGAGATCCCGCTGCGCGCCGTACAGTCGCTCTGCCGCGCGATCCGGCGCGGCACGGCCTGGACCCACCACGGCATGCTGTTGTGGCAGAGCCCCACCGTCGTCGCTCAGCTACTCATCGACGGGCACCCCGGCGCGGTGGTGTCGCTCGACGCCACCCCATCCCCGCCCATGGGGCGCCTGATCCGCACCGCTGGCGGCGAGGCCGGCGACCCTGAGCCCCAGCCGGGTAACCTCCATGTCGTACAGGTATACGCCGGGCTCCACGGCAAGGCGTCGTGCGCCGACCGGGCCCCGTCCCAGGGCCGCGAGCGCGACCACCTGCTGGCCGCGATTCGCCAGGAGGCGGCGGCGCTGCCGCCCGGTGGCAGTATGGCAGTGCTGACCCATATGGCACTTGCGCTCCGAGTGGCCGCCGACCACGGGCTGGCCGAGGAGGACGGCGAGCAGGCGGGAGGGTATGTGCTCCCGCCGGGGGCGGTGGGTCGGGACGACGTGACGGTCTACTTGGGGTGGTGGGGCCGCCACTCGCGGGGCCACAACGCTTGGCTGGAGTGCCAGATGCTGCTAGTGTGGGGGGTCCAACAACTGTCGCCGACGGCGGCCGAGCGGGCGTATGTCGGCGCCGAGGCGGTGCTCCGGGACGCAGGCGACTCGGATGCTCGGCCTGTCTGGGACCCGGCGCGCGCCCATCGCACCTACCGGGTCCCAGGGCAGCCATACGAGATCATCTGCGAGGGCTGGGCTGACGACCGTCAGGACGCCTGGGCGCGGGCGTGGACGACGGCGGAGGTGGTGCAGCTCCTGGGTCGCCTGCGCGCAACGGCGCGGCCACACGACACGCTGCGGGCAGTGGTGTACTCCACCTACCCGCTGGCCGGGTACGGGCTGCGGGTGGACGCGCTCGACACGGCGGCCCCCTGGAGGACGGTCGCCGGCCGACGCCGTGACGAGGCCGCGAGTGAGGCCCATCGGTTCGCCGAGGCGGCGGCTGGGCTGGAGGCTGAGGGGCAGCGCGTCTCGCGCCGCACCTTGGGCCGCTGGCTCCGCACACGCGGCAAGCAGTCCCTGCGGCCAGCGGTGTACAGCCGACTGGCTTCCCTGGCCGGGCTCGCGGTAGGTGGTACCGTTCGCGAATATAGCCATCCCCGAGCGGTACCAGCCGCCTGGCGCGGCGGTTACGGACTGCACGCCCTCACCCGGCTGCCGTTTCGGTGGAGGGCATCGCATACCCCAGCTTCAGTGCGGGGCTGGCGCGTGCGCGTGCTCGCCCGGCGCTGCGCGGCCCTCGGCGCCGTCACTGACCAGGAGGTGGTGCGGCCCCCGGCCGTCCGGGCGGGCTGACGGCGCGGGGATGCCCGGCGGAGCCCCTGGTCGCCAGGTGGAGCGGTGGGCGGGGGCGCGGTGCAGGAGGACAGAGGAGCACTCGGCACCCCTGGACGGGCTGCTGGCGGACTTCCGGGCGTGGAGCGGTGACGCAGGGAAGGTGGACCGGGCGGCGTTCGGCGCGGCGCTGGTCGCCCTGGGGGTGCGGGTGTGGGGGCACGCGGTGGTGGTGGGGATCGCGCTCCGCTGACCACCGCTCCGCACGGGCAAACGTCCACTGAACCCGCCACAAGGACGAGCCGAGGGGCTTCTGGAGGTGCCGCGCCCCCGGGAGGATCGCTGGCTCCCCGGCTTGCGCGTCAGCCTCCATCCGTGTCATCGACTTGCTCCAAGTTGATTCCCCGCGAGGCGAAGTAGGCCCACACGCAGTTGAGGGTTACGGCCTCCACCTTCGCCAACAGGGCCAGGACCTTGTCGAGCATGTCCATGTATGCCGGCGTGT
>JAJZWQ010000164.1 GCA_021846605.1 Bacillota bacterium
CTGCGTCACCGTATCTCCCTGCGTGAAGCAGCCAGGAAGCGCCGGCACGCTCACCCACCACCGGGTGCTTCCGGGGTCCTGGTGCAGTTCCACACGGTACGTCCGCAACGGCATGACAACCGCCATGGTGCCCACCGCCCCGCGTAGTATACGCCCACCCGCGCCGCCTCGTGCCGCGTCTGTCCGTCTCTGGTCGCCTGTGTTCGCTGCAGGGCGCTCCCGGTCCTGTGTGGTCCGCTCGTTTGCCCCCGGCGGCCCGCTGGGGCAGGCGCCCGCGCGGTGGCAACCCCTCCCCGCACATTACGCACATTACGCAGAATGCCGCCGGCCGGCGGGCCAGCGCCTCCCGCAACCCCCGCCACACCTCGGCGGCCCGCTCAGCGTCCAGATAGGCGGCTTCGAGGTTGCGGGCGACGGGGCGGCCGAAAGAAACCCCTGAAACCCCGGATACCACGGCAGGTGTTGCGGGAGTAAGCGTCTGCGACCGGAGTTTCTCCGGGGTTTCCTGGGTTTCGGCCAGGGCCTTGGCCTGCGGGAGCGGCGCCAGGGCGGGGGTGGATTCGACGGCAGCAACGTGGCGCTGGGCGTCGGAGAGGGTCTGCCGTGGCACGCCGATGTCTCTGGCGACCGTCGCCTGGGCGTCGGCCTTGACCGGGCGTCCGCCCGCGTGCTTGCGCGGTGCGGGCGAGTTTTCGGCCGAGCTCGGCCCAAAACTCCCGCCTTCTGCCGCCTCGTATGCCCTCGGCCGTCCCCCGGCGTGGCGGGGGGTTTCTTCAACCGCTGAAGAAACTGCCGCCCGCTCCGCGATCTTCGCGGCCACCGTGGGTGCCTCGGCCTGCGCCCGCACCACCATCCGCTTGCTGCGCTCGTGGTCCGTCAACGGCTTCCGCCGGCCTGCGCCCCGAAGGAGCGGCGCCCCTACCGTCGAAACACGCGGGCGATCGGTCAGTCGCTAGTCACCCCCGGCCGTCCGACGGTGCGGCCCTGGGGGGTGAACGCCAGTGACCATCACGGTTGGCGCCTGGGTCTTCCTCGGCACCGTTGCCATCGTGGTCATTGCTTCGCGGTTCAAGCCGCGTAGGTAGGCGAACGCCCGCCCCCGTAGTAGTTCCGAGAGGGCGGGCACCTGTCCAGCCGTAACGATCTGCCGCACCGTTGGGCCGGGGTGTGTGCTACCGCACCCCGGTTTCATTATGCGCGCCCGCGCGGCGCGGTTCAATCTCCCGCCGGCCGTTCCGGCGGCACCTCCCGCAGCAGTTCGTCCACGGTGACGCCCAGCGCGAGGGCGAGGGCCTGCACGTACCCCACGGTGGGTTCCTGGCGTCGACCACCTTCAAGGTCGCTTATGAAGTTCTGGCTCACGCCCGACAGCCGCGCCAATGCACTCTGTGACAGTCGGCGTTCGGCGCGCATTCGGGCGATGTTGCTCCCCCAACTATGGCGCCATACTATATCGCTATAGCCATCCCGTTAAGCATCGTTCTCTGAGGGCAGCTTCTGCCAGATTTTAGGAGAACCCCGAAAATTAGGGTGAACACTCTCACAGAGTGTAATGCCTGGCAAAAGCACGGGATTCAATTTGGGGACTTCTAGGAAATGGCGACAGGCGCCAGCCAGGGTCGGGGTGGGGGAGAGGGTCAGCGTCCAGCCCGCACGGCCAGGCCGATGGATGCCGCGTCGTACCGCCGGCGGTGCTCCTGGGGGACAGCGCGGCCGACTTCGGCGAGGCAGTCGCGCCGCAGGGCCTCGCGGGCAAGTGCCGACCAGCTGACGTGCCACCCCGCTTCCCTTGCCAGCGTGACCAGTTCGACCGCCGCCGCCTGGCGCTCCTCTGCGGCATCCGCCACGCCGGCCAGGCGAGCGCGCCTGTCGGCCTCCTGCCGCTGGCCAGCGGCCAGGCCGGCCCGATAGCCAGCATCGTAGGATGCTTGGTGCTGGGCGGCCTGCACCTGGGGGAGACGGGCCTCAGCGGCCTTCAGGCGGCCTTCCAGGGCGTTGGCGTAGCTCTCCCATTCGGCCAAGGAGTCACGCAGGGCGACAAGCTCAGCATCGCGTTCAGCCAGCAGTTCGAGGGCGTGGTTTTCGACTTCGGCGGCCGCCACGCCGGCGGCTTCCTCGGCCTGGTGCTCCGCCACGCCGGCCGGCACCGTGTCCCCCGCCAGGAACGCGGACAGGACAACGCGCAGGCCACCCGCCGCCGCGATTTGATCGTTTTCTTCGGGGGACACCCGAAGTGCCAGGGCCGGCCGGTGGGCGGAGTAGCGGGCGTTACGCGCGCGGGTAGCGCGGCGGCCTTTGGGACGGGGTGCGGTGGCCATGGCGGGAACCTCCCTGTCCAGTTCGCGTGCACGTCCTGCGCACGCGTGCGAAAGTCGTTACGGCGTCGTTACGACGGCCGGGGGCCACGCGCACACCGGGCCGTCGTAACGCCATCGTTATCATCGCACGGAACGCCAACGGGCGCAAAGCGCGCAGGGCACCGGGACATGTGCGTTTTTCGTGGCGTGGTCCGTCGTGCGAAACCCCCCTTTCCTCCCACGTATCAGAAAACATCACCGTCACCATGCTTCCGCGCGCGTCGGTCCTGCGTCAGCGGGATGGCCGCCCAGCGCCTCGATGCTCCAATGTGTCAGCCACCGATTCCCACACCCGCAGCGGTAGCGGCAGGTCCGGTCGTCGCCGTGGTCACAGTAGACGGCGGGATAGACCGGCCGCCGGCAGCGGGGGCAGCGGTCCACGGGTACGCGGACCAGGGGCGGCAGGCGGGTCCAGGGCTCAACCCGCACGGTGGGCACCTTCCTTCGCGGGCCGGGCGGCCCAGCGAGCAAGACTCAGCGCGTCCGCCTGGGGCATCCCGCCCGCGATCAGCACGGCGGCCACCACCTCGGGCGAGCATCCGGCCTGAACGGCGGCTTTGGCACCGGCCGCCCGCCGCTTCGGCCTGGCGGACGCCAGCAGCTTGCGGATGTCGGCCGGCAGGGCGCGAAAGGCGGCCAGGGCGGTTGCGTCCGTCGCCGGGTGCAGTCGGTGCGCGGCCATCCGGGCCACGTCCTTGGGTAGCCAGGTCGCGGGGTGCCGTCGCATCGTTGCGGCCCAGGGGCGGGCGAGGAGCGCCGCCGCCACCCGCCCGGGTGCCATCCCCCGGTCCAGCAGGGCGCCCGCCACGGCGGCAACAGACGCGCTCCGGTCGGGCCGCCCGTCCTCGGGGTGGACGTAGCGCCCAGGGTCACCGTCCGGTCCGTCCTTCAGCACGGCGGCCAGTCGGTGGTCGGCCAGCAGCGCCACCGCCTCGGCCAGCGCGCCGTCCGCGTCCAGGTCGGGGGTGATGTTGACCAGGGGCACGTCCGGGTTGGCACCCTGGAGGATGCCCAGCGCCCAGGTCGGCGGATCTGCCAGGGGCACGTCCAGGGCAAGTTCGTAGTGGTCGCCCGACAGGTGACGGGACGGGGGCGCCACCACGTAGCCGGCGGCCAGCACGTCGATAGCGCCGCACCGCCCCCTCTTGGTGCGGCGGCCCGGCTCAACGTCGGCGGGGCGCCGGTAGTACAGGTGCAGATGGTCGCCTCGCCGCACGGTGTGGGTGTCAGGGCACCCCAGCGCCACCGCCTCGGCCACCGCAGCGCGCCCGTCCAGGTCCAGCACGTACAAGCTGGCGGGCTCCAGGAGCAGGCCCACGTTCGCGGTCGGCCACCGCTGCCACCATGCCCGCACCTGGGCGGCGTCGGCGCGCACGTGCTGGTAGTCCCGGCCCAGCAGGGGCGCCTTGCCGATGTCGCGTCCATCGTGGCCACGGCCGCACCCGCAGCGGTCGCCCACCGGCCAGCACAGGGGGATCACCGGCCAGCCGGCGCGGGTGTACGACAGGGCCGCGTCCAGGAGGTCACTCACCGGGCGGCACCTCCCTTTCGGGTACGTGCCGCGCGCGTCCCGCCGTCCTCCTGTCCCCACTTCCGCAGCAGTCCGACGCCAGCCAGGATTCCGCCCGGCGTCAGGACGGCTCGGCCATCCGCCTCCACGGCCGCCGTGAAGGTCGCCCGGTCCAGGCGCCCGCCGTGCGCGCGGTAGTCCTCGTGCGCCCGGTCGGCCTCACACCACACGCGGGGTCCACGGCAGCAGCGGGCGCCCAGGTATCGCCATACGTCGGCCAGGACGGCGCGGACGGTATCCAAGTCGGCCCGGAGGTCGGCCACCGCGCGCACGGCCTCTGGCGTGGCCGGGTCGGGCCGGTCCACGGCCAGGCGGTCCCCCAGCGGTGCGACGGTGCAGCCAGCCGCGCGGAGCCGGGCCAGCGTCTCCCCGACGGTCAGCATGCTCACAGCAGCTCCACCTCCCGGGCGGCCCGGGCGGCCCCTAGAACAGTGGGCGTCGCACCGTCACCACCGTCACCACCGTCACAGCCCTTGGCGCTCATGGCCTGGAGCCGTGACGGTGGCCGTGACGGTGGTGACGGTGCCGATGCCCCGACCGTCACACGTGACGGTGCCGAGCCCATATCGTCACCACCGTCACGGCCACCGTCACGCGGGGCGCCTACTGCCCCAAGGGCCGTGACGATGTGACGGTCGTGACGGTCTCCCGCCGTCTCTACTGGGGCGCGCGTGATAGTCACCGTGCGCCCGGTGCGTCCGTGCTCTCCGATCTCCACCGTCACACCCACCCCGCGCAGGGCCGGCGCCTCCCGCTCCAGCGCGGTCCGGAGGGCGCGGGGGGTCCCTGGCCACCCCCGGCGATGGCGCGTGGCGTCGTCCGTCCGCCCGTCCAAGACATCCAGCAGGCCACCCAGGGTCCCGGTCCATCCATCGGCGCCCGCCTCTGCGGCTAGGTCCCGCACCGCGCGGGCGACGGGTGACCCCTCGACGGCGTCGGCGCGTCCGGTGCGACGGGCGACGGCCAGCATGTCCAGGTAGGCGCTCGGATGGTGCGGGTCGGTCGGCGGGTCCCATGGCAGGGCCGGCTCCGCGGCGGCGATCCAGCACGCGTGGTCCGCCATGCGCGGCGCATGGGGCAGGTGGAGTCCCGGCAGGCGCCGGAGGGCCGTAGACACCGAGTCGTAGATAGCGCCCAGCAGGGCCGGGCGCAAAGCGTAGTAGTCCCGCCAGAGCGCATCCTCCGGCCGGTGCGCGTCGTCTCCCATCGCGGGCAGGTGCACCGACAGGCAGCGGTCCCGCAGGTCGTCGCGGGGCACGATGTCCCCGATACCATTCAGCACAAGTGGTCGGAGTGCAGCAGATATGGTCACATCGTCGTCGGTGTGGTACTTGCGGCCCGCCCAGCCGGCGCCCGTCGCGATGCTGGCCAGGGCGTCGGACAGCCAGCCGTCGATGTATGTCACATTGTCCAGGCCCAAGACCCACACGTACCGGGCCTGCACGTGCAAGTCCATCTCCTCCCGGGGCAGCCGCCGCAACGGCGCCTCCGACGGGTCGACGAGGCCGATGACCATCCGGCACAGGGTGGACTTGCCCGCGCCCTGTTCGCCGGTGACGCAGAGGACGGGCAGGGGGCGGCGCGCATGGTAGGCGCCCACCGTCCACCCGACGCAGCGCATCCAGTCGGTGTCGGACATCGCCGGCAGTAGGCGCCGCAGGTCGGCCAGACGGCCGCCACGCACGGGCAGGGGCAGCGGCAGCGCCCCGCGCGGGCGCAGGAACAGGATGTCGGCCGGCGGTGCGTCCAGGACGGCCCATCCGTCCGGGCCGATCTCGACGCAGTGGCCGGCGTCGTCGGCCAAGTCCACGTACACGCGTGGACCATCGTCCGTGTCCACCTCGGCCACCCGGACATACACCTGCCGCACTGGGCCACGCAGGAGGGCATGCGCCTCCAGGTGCGATACGGCGTCCGTCACGGCCTGGGACGACGGCGGACGGTCCTCCTGGGCGTAGTACCGCGCCCGCAGAAGGGCGGCCAGTCCACGTGCGCGGCTCCGTGCCCGGATGACCCACGTCTCGCGCCGGCCGTCCAGGGTCACAGTCGCATAGGTCTCGTCGGTGACATCGCGCGACAGGTCCACGTCGGCCGCCAGGGCGATCAGCGCCTGCGCCTGCGTCACGCGCTCGGCGGCCACCGCGTCAGTCAGGTCGCTCAGGATGGCCACCCCCCGCCGCAGGAGGTATACTGGGCGCAAGCGATGGTCCCGTTCGGCGCCCGCCGGCTCTCACCCCGGCGGGCGTCCATCTGCATGTGGGCGGTCACGCCGCACCACCCTTGCCGCGCGCCGCGCGGGGCCGCTCCTGGGCACGCACCCACTCGGCCAACACGCGCCGCCGAACGAACACACGCGCGCCCAGCTGTACAATCGGCAGGGTCCGGGCCTGCTCCGAGTACCACCAATCCTTTTTGACCCCCAAGAGCTTCAGGGCCTCCGTGCGGGTCAGCATCTCGTCGTCGCCCACGGTCCCACCTCCCGCCGTCGATCCACGGCGGCAGTGTAAGGGCGGTTGTGAGGGAGGCAGGGAAAGGGCAGGTCTAGGTGGGGGGGGGTCGGGGTAGGTCGGTGTCCGTGGCAGGGCTACGCGCCGGTCGTTTTGTTCTGGTGGCTCTCGTCGCGGCGCGCGTACTTCGCCAGGCCGCCCGAGCACCACCCAGCCGCGTCCATCAT
>JAJZWQ010000165.1 GCA_021846605.1 Bacillota bacterium
CGACTTGGCGCGCCACGTCTACCGGCCCCTCCGAAAGCGAAAAGACCAGCGCCGCCAGGCCCACATAGCAGCCGGCGCGCTGGCTCTTCTCTAAGTTACAGCCTATGGGAAACATGCCCCCCCCTCGCACGATCCCGCCACACGGGCCGCTACTCGCGGACGGGATTCTGGACCAGGTCCCCCAGGGCCTCGATGCGTTTGGACAGGTCCTCGAAGGCCCAGTCGAACGTGAGCGGCCGGTCGCCCCGGACCCACTCATCCACTTCCCAGGAAAGCTCCACCCAGACACCCTCGAGTTCCGGGACGCCCTCGTCGTTGACCCGGTACTGGACCGAGACCTCGCCGGCGTACCCCTCGTCCTCGTCGGCGTCCGCCAACCGGTTCTGTGCCTTGGCCGCCACCGCGAAGCCGTTCCAATGCGGCTCAACGGCCAACGGGATCGCGAACGACAGACTGTTGTCCTCACCGTCAGCGTGCATGTGCAACTGCAACTCGATCGGATCGCGCCGTTGCCAATCCGCCGGAGACACGGCCGCAAAGAACCGGTAGCAACCCTCTTCGCCGGGATCGAACCCCTCATGCCGAGGCCGGGACCAGCGGCATTCGGCCCGAACTGCCGACTCGTACAGGGCGCAGACCAACTCGTTGATCTCCAGCACCGCGAACCCTCCCCGGAGGCCCTGGCCAACCGGTCGCCGACGGACGGCGCCCGCCCGACGCCGGATGACGCCGCTACCGTTTTATATCACAAACGCGGGGGCCCGTAAGGCCTGGGGGGAATTCAGCCGCGGGGCCGGGCCACCAACGCCGCCAGGGTGCCGAAGATCACGGCCATGGTAATGCCGGCCGCCGAAGCGGTCAGACCGCCGCTCATCAGACCTTCGGCGCCTCGCTTACCCACCTCCTTGAAAATCCCTTGCACGAGGACGTTGCCGAAGCCGGTGAGGGGCACGCTGGCCCCGGCGCCGGCAAAGCGCACCAACGGCTCGTAGAGGCCGAGCCCGGCGAAGACCACTCCCAGCACGATGAACAGCACCATGGTGTGGGCTGTCGTCAGGGGAGTCAGGTCCACGACCAGCTGGGCAAGCGCGCACAGCCCACCGCCGATCAGGAACGCCCAGACGAAAACCACCGTGATCGCCCCCTCAAAGCAAACCCTGCCCGCCGTTCCCGGCATCCGCCGTTTCGATGGCCACGGCGTGGGCCACACCCGGAATCGTGGCGCCCTGCTGGTAGGTCGTCGGCGAGTGCAGGGAGCCGGTGGTGCACAGCAGCACCCGGCCGTAACGCCCGGCGGCGAGCCCCGGCAGGATACGTGCAGCAAAGACCAACCCAGAGCAGGCGGCGCCGCTGCCTCCGGCATGCACGTCCTGGTGCGTCGGGTCATACAACTCACGCCCGCAGTCGCGCAGCCGCATCTGGACCCCCTGGCGGTCCAATAGGTCCTGGCAGACCGGCACGCCAACCGCCGCCAGATCGCCCGTGAACACCGCCCCGTACTGGCCGCCGTCGCGCCCCAGGTCGCGCAGGTGGGCCAACAGGGTGTCCGCGGCAGCGGGCGCCATGGCCCCGCCCATGTTGAACGGGTCCCGCACGCCGTAGTCGACCACACGGCCCGGAGTGAAGTGCGTGATGCGCGCAACCGGCTCACCCTGCCCTGCGCCGCCCACCGCTATGGCCACGGCGCCGGTGGCCGTCCATTGGGCCGTGGGGGGCCGCTGGTTGCCCAACTCGGTCGGGAAGCGGTACTGGCGCTCGGCGGCGTCATGATGGCTGCTGACGGTGACGGCGACCCGCCGGCAATATCCGGCCGCGCACAGGGCCGCGGCCAGACCGAGCCCCTCGCCAAAGGTGGCGCATGCGCTGTATAGGCCGCAAAACGGGACATCCAGGTCACAGGCGGCAAAGCTGCTTGCCACGTTCTGATTCAACAGATCCCCGCCCAGCAGTAGGTCGAACTCCGTCTGCTGCCAGCCGATCTTGTCGCACAGGCGCCGGAAGGCACGCGCGAGCATCACCGACTCGGCCTGCTCCCAGGTCCTTTGGCCCAGAAGGTGTCCCTGGGTCACCTCGTCAAACTCGGGACCCAACGGACCCCGGCCCTCTGACGGGCCGGCCACCGAAGCGGCCCCGTAGATGTAGGCGCCCTGGAAGCAGATGGTCCGTCCCTTGCGGACGGCCGGCTCGCCTGCGGGCGCCGCCTCGACGGTCTGCGCCACATCGTTCCCTCCCGTCAACTCTCACCCGGGTTGCGTACTGACTCGCCGGGGATGGCCGGCACCTCATTTGCCGGGGATGGGTAGGCCGAGCACGATGTACACCGCACCAACCAGTGCGCTGGCCACCACCCCAAACACGATCACCGGGCCGGCAATGGTGAACATCTTGGCACCGACGCCGGTCACCCAGCCCTCCCGCCGCGACTCCATCGCCGCGGCGACGACGGCGTTGGAAAAGCCCGAGACGGGCAACTGGGCACCCATGCCGCCGATGCGCGCGATCTCGTCATACAGGCCCAGCGCCGTCAGCGCTGCACCAGCCAGGATCACGATCACGGCGGTCCAGGCGCCCGCCCGCTCGGCGGGCAGGCCTGTCCGCTCGAACGCCCCCATGACGATCTGCGCCAACGCGCAGACCGAGCCACCGATCAAAAAGGCCAACACGGAGTTGGTCACCACAGGCACACCGGGCGTATGCCGACGCAAGAGCCGCCGATACCGCTTGGCCTCGTCCTTGTCCGCGCGCACGCCACAACCTCCCCCCGCGCCTCAGGCACGCCTCCGGTTGTTGTCCACGGCAAAGGCGACCTTCACGTTGGTGGTAAAGCTCCGCACCTCGCCGTCTCGCACGTCGGCGGTCATGTTGACGACCTCCAGCCCGGTGATGTGGTCGACGCTTAAAGCCGCCTCGCGCAGGGCGTTCTCGGCCGCCTGCTGCCAGGATTCGTTGCTGGTGCCCACCAGGTCGAGAACCTTGATCACCATGGTCACCCCTCCCGACGTGTCTTCACTTTGCCCTGGACGGTGGACGCGCATGCTAGAAGGGCGGCCGGCTGAACAGACCCGGCACCGAGAACCAGAGCACCGCGCCCACCGCCTTGCCCAAGACGAGCGCCACGACCAGCAACGGCAGGTAACGGCGCAACCCCAGGCGGTGACCGGCCAGGACCAGCGACCCCACGGTTTCCGCCAGGCCCGCCACCACCAGGCCGATGAAGGTTCCCATCGCAAGTCCGGCCAGCACGGCCAAGACCAAGGGCCCGTGCAGGCTGTAGGGCCAGACCTCGTATGCCGCCGCCGCCAGCGCGCCAAATACAAGCGCCCACTGGTAGCTGGTCACCCAGGTCTCGGTGCCGGTGACCACTGCCAACCGGATGGCGACGGCCAGGAGCACTACGAGGGCCGCCAGTGCGGCCCCCACGGCCACCCCCTCAGCCAGGCCCACTAGGGCCACCAGCACAATCAGCGCCGCCGCCATCCCCGCTGGCGCCAGTAGCCGCGGAGGCGGGCCCGATGGCCCTCCAACTCGAGTTCCAAGGGGCCCGGGTCCCCACCCGCCCCACGCGGCAGGGAGAAGAAAAGGAGGACCCCCACCCCGATGCCGACGGCATAGGGGATCTCGATCGCCAACGGGTGCTGCACCCGCCTGCCTGTGGCGATGTAATACAACTCACGGTGGGCCGCGGGCATGTTGACGTCGGCGTGGAAATCCAGGAGGGTCGTGGCCGCCCCCAAAAAGAGCAGCACCCAGACGGCGGCGCCCAGAAGCCAACGCGGCACGCGGACCGGGCGCGCCGGGCGCACCAGCACGTCCCCGCCGAGCACCTCCCAGTGGATGTCTGGCGCAACCCGCCGCACCGCCGCCACCACCTCCAGCGGCGCGACCACCCGGGGGATTCGCCCGACGGGCGCGTTGCCCAGCGGCGCCCCCCGGGCTCGGGAAACGGCGGCTGGCGGACCCTCAAGGTCCGCCACATCGGCCACGCAAAGCGGCGCGCCGGGCCGCAGCCGGACCTCCGCGTGCAGGTGCAGGTAGCCCGCGGGGGCCGACTGCGGCCGCCGCAGCGGCCGGATGCGGAGATCGGCCCGGCGCAGGCGCCCGCTCACGCTGCGCGGGGACCCGTATGGAGCCCGACCAGCACCAGCACGGCGCCCGCGGGTACGTGCTGTACGTTGCGGGCCCGCGTCCGCAGGAAGAACCCGCCGCCCAATACCAAGAGGGCGACCAGGACCACCGCGGCCGTCGCCCACAGGATGCGCGATTCCACCGTCAGCACGCCCACCGCCTCCCTGCTGGCTGCCCGACCAAGGTCGGTATCCCCAGTATGCGACGGCGGGCCGGGGCGGCATGCGGAGATCAGCCGGGCGGCGCTTCCAGCCATTGACGACGGAGCGTCTCCACCGCCCGTTTCTCCAGGCGGGAAATCTGCGGTTGCGACAACCCCAGGAGCGCCCCCACCTCGGCCTGCGAACGGTCCCGGTAGTACCGGAGGACCAGTACCTGACGTTGGCGCGGCGGCAGGCGCCCAATCAGCGCCCGCAGCACGGCCTCTTCCCAACCCTCCAGGCCTCCCGCCGCCAGCCGTTCGTGCAACGGGCGGCCGCCATCGGTCTCGCCCGTCGTGATTTCGTCCAGGGATGCAGGGCGGCGGGCGGCCTCCAGCGCCAGGGCCAGTTCCGCGCCGGAGACACCCAGGGCTTCGGCCACCTCACCCGCGCTCGGCACGCGCCCCCGTTCGGCGGCGAGGCGGTCCTCGACGGCGCGCGCCTGTTGGGCCAGGCGGTAGGCGCCGCGGCCCAGGCCCGGCGGCGCCGCGTCCCGCAGGTACCGCTGGATCTCTCCAAGGATCAGGGGCACGGCGTACGTCGAAAAGCGTGTGCCACGCTCCGGGTCAAAGCGATCGACCGCCTTGACCAAGCCCAGGCAACCCACCTGAAATAGCTCCTCGGGATCGTGCCCGGACAGGCGGTAGCGCCGCACGACGTGGTGTACCAGATTGAGGTTGCGCGTCACCAACCGTTCACGGGCGCGGCGATCACCCGCCGCCGCCTGGCGGGCAAGGCGGCGGACCTGGGCGGGCTGGAGCACGCCGCGGTTCTTCTGCCGCGCCCGGCGCAATGGTACCCGGCGCTTGCGGGGTCGCTCCGTCACTGGCGTTCGGCGGCGTTGGCCACCGCCTGCGGCTGCTTGCGCATGCGCACGAGGGTGCCCCGTCCCGGTTCGGACTCCACCTCCAGGGCGTCAGTGAACTGCTCCATGAAGGCGAACCCGAGACCGCTGTGGTCGGGATCGGTCGAGGTGGTGAACGCGGGTTGGCGGGCCTGGGCGATGTCGGCGATGCCGCACCCCCAGTCCTGCACCTCGACCTGGATGGCGGCCATGCCCTCCAGGTGGGCACGCAGGCGGACCCTCCCCGGCGCGTCCGGATAGGCGTGCAGCACGCAGTTACCGATGGCCTCGTCCACGGCCACCTTCAGTTGGTCGATCTCGGCCAGCGTGAACGGTAGCCCACCGGCCAACACCGCCACCGCAATCCGGCCGATCTCCGCGCTCTCGGGGAGGCTTGGCAGGGCCAGTTCCAGCCACATCGCGATCGTCGCCCCGGGCCCGTCATCCCAGGCCATCGCCTGCGACCCCCTCCCCCACGGCGGCGCGTTCGGTGGGGAAAACGCTCACCGATCGTCCCAGCGCCACCATGTCCAAAACACTTCGGGCCACCCCACCTGGCGGCACCAGGGCCAGGGCCCGACCGGCCTCCTGAAGCCGCCGGATACGGCCCAGGATGGCGCCCAGCCCGGTCGAGTCCAGAAACGTCAGGCGGCTGAGGTTGAGGATGGTCTTGGCCGCCGGGTTCCCGGCGAGCACCTCGTCCACCCGTTGGCGGAATTCCGCGGCAGTGCGGACGTCCAAGTCGCCGCTGACGCGAAGCACCAGCGTTCCGGCGTGTACATGCGTCGTCACCTGCACGACTGCGCCACCTCCGCCCAAGCCCGGGGCAGGCTTCGGCGGTGGGTGGCGCAGCCCTGCTGACGGCTTCCGCGCTCGATCGACGCCTGCCGCGCTATGCGCGCAGCCAGGGCCACATTCCGGCCCAAAGGCGCAGCCAGAGGCGGAAACCGCTAATGCGCGGCACCCCGTGGGCGGCGACGAGGGGGACCGTGGCGACCGGTTTGCCGTCCACCCGCACCGTGATCTCCCCGACCGCCTGGCCGGCCTTGACCGGCGCGGCTACGGTGTTGGGCAGGGTGGTCTCGCTGATCACCGCCTTCTCCTGGCCCCGGGGCACGGTGACGCCAAACGCCCGCGCTGGCACGATTGAAACCGTATGCACCAATCCCCCGTCCACCGGAAGCTTGGCGATCACCTTGCCCTGGGTCGAGACGGGCACGGTATTGTAGTGCGTCAAGCCCCAGCGGAGCATCGCGGCGCTTTCACTGAAGCGCAGCGCGCTGGACGGCTCGCCGAGGACCACGGCGATCAGGCGCGTGTTGCCTTGCTTGGCCGTCGCCGCCAGGCAGTATCCGGCGAGCTGCGTGAAGCCGGTCTTCAGGCCGT
>JAJZWQ010000166.1 GCA_021846605.1 Bacillota bacterium
CTGCAGGCGCTCCTGTGTCACCGCCAGCAGTTCGCGCCGGGTGCGCGCCCGATCCTCGGCGAGCAGGGAATGGCGGCAGACGATCCGACGCTCCCCCGGGAACTCCGGGGTGGTGATCTCGACCAGGCCGCGCTGATCGAAAAGAGAGGGGGCAACCACGCCCTCTTTTGCATCACTAGGCGGGGCTGGCGGCGGAAGCCTCGTGACCTGAGCGGGCGCCGCTCGACCACCGATCCAGCCGCGACTGATGCGGCCGGGCTGGCGACCGGATGTCCCACCGCCGCGCGGAGGCGGCCGGACGCGCCACGGACCTCCGTGGTGCCTTGCAGCCCATCCGGCGCGCGGCCAGCGTCAACGGCGCCCGCGCCGCCTCCGCCCTTGCGCCCCCGGACCGGGTCAGGGAGCCTCCGCCAGGCGCACCGGTCCGAAGAGCCCCCCGGCTGCCTGACCGCTGCGCACCAGACTCGTCGGCCGTCCGGTTTCGTAGTGGGTCGCCAGGGTGTTGGTGACGCGCACCCGCAGGCGGTGCGCCCCCGGGCCCCACACCTTCCCGAGGTCGAAGCGGAACGGGTGCCACAGCCGGGTCCCGGCGTCCCGGCCATCGACCCATACCTGCGCGGTCCCCCGCACGTAGCCCAGGTCCAGCCAGGCGCGGGAGGCGGTGCCCGTGGTCTGTGCCTCGTACTCCACCACACCGCTGTGGTGGGGCAGGTGCAACGCGGTGCGCCAATCCCCCAGGCGCCCCGGCGCCGTCTCCAGTTGAAAGCGGACGGGTGTCCGCAACACCGCGGCCTCAGGCACGTCACCGTCGGGCTCGATCCGCAGCGCGCACAGGGTGCCGGCGGGCTGGACCGGAAACTGGGCCACGCCGTTCCGCACCTCCGCCTCGTCCCCAGCCACCCAGACCCGCACGCGCCCCGACGCCACGGCCCGCAGGGAGCGCACGCCCACGGGCAGCGGGAAGCGCAGCCATACCGGCCGACCCGCGGCCTCCGGGTCGAGCAGGAAGGGCAAGGGGGCCGGGTCGGGCGCGGACTCGGGCGTCAACCACCCCACATCCGCCAGGGGGTGCGGGCGCGGCCGGATCCACAGCCAGTCCGTGGAGTCGGCGTGGGGCAGGTGCGACGCGGGGTGGCCGGCGGCGTCCGTCCACTCGGGTCCGGTGCGAAAGGCGACCCTGGCGCCGTCGGCCAGGGTCGCCACTCCGTCGACCAGCGCCCGTTCGTCCCCGGTTCCCTCGGGGAAGCGCAGACTCAGCGTGTTGGCGCCCGCGCGCCACTGGGCCGTCACGTCCAAGGCCTGTTGCCCATCCCGGACGTAGGGGTTGAAGTCCCCGTCGACCGCCACGACATGGTCGTTCACCCGGAATTCCACGCGCCCATGCGCCGCAAAGCTGACCTGGACGTCGCGTGCCGGGGCTGCGGACACCACCTGGCACACCAACTCCGGCCCCCCGACGCCGGAGGGGGCTCCCGGCACCACCCAGGCCGGATGGGGCTCCGGCCGCTGCGCGGTGACCTGCGCCCCGATGCGCACCGGCCCCTGCCGTACCGCCGCGCAGCGCAGGAGCAGCCGGTTGGCCCCCCGACGCAGCGCCACGGGCGCCAGCGCCACATGCCCGGCCGCCGGGTCCGGGGCCAGCACCTCCACGTCCCCCACCCACGCCCCCTTGACGGCCGCCCCTTCCAGTTGCAGCCAGTAGTCCCCGTCGGCTGGCGCCATCACGTGCGTGGCGGCCCAGAGCACCTCCCCGGGACGGGCGGTCCCAAGGTTGAGAAAGGTCCGGGGCACGCGCCCCATGCGGCCCGTCCAATCCCGGAAGGCCATATCCCCGAACAGCGTGCTGTACACCACGGGATGGGCGTCGGCGGGGAGGAACCGCTCGCCGCGGGACACGCACCAGCGCGCCGCCTCGCTCCACAGCCGTTCCGGCCAGGCGCCGTCGGCAAAGCCCGGCAGGTGCCACCCGTCGGCCAGCCCGTCACCGGCCCCGGTCTCGGTCCGTACGCGGAACAGCCGCCGCTCCACCGGGGTGAAGTCGTGCCTCCCGATCAGTTCGAAGTCGCCGTGGCGGTTGTCCAGGGTGGCTTCCACCCGCACGCGCCAACCCGAGTCCGGTAACGCGCGCCACGCGCTCTCGGGCAGGTCCGGAACATCCGCATCGGCCGGGACGGGGCCGCCCGAAGGCGCCACGTCCTCGGGCGCCGACTCGCCCTCGGGCCGGCAGACCACTAGGGCGGCCGGCCAGTCGGTAAACGGGACGTCCACGACCACGCGCCCGCCCGCGCGACTGAATGGCACGGGGCGCTGCCGCCCGCTGACCGGGTCCCACAGCTCGGGGACCCCTGCGGTCTGCAGGGTGTATGTGCTGTGCGGCGGGAGCGCGGGCGACGAGTCACTGGCGACGTGCATCGGCCGCAGCGCCTCCGGGGGCGGGAGCAGCAGGAACACGTCCACGGCGCCGATCCGCCGTGCCAGCGCCATGCCCGGGCCCTCGGCACGACGGTCCAGCCGCGCCTCCAGGACAGCGGGCACCTCGTCCGGCGATGCCACCCGCACGGCCCCCGTCGGCAGATCCGCGCCCTCCGGGACGGCCACGGCCACCACCAGGCCCCCTGCCGCCGCGAACGCCTCCACGCGGTCGCGCGCGGCCCCCCCCGGCGGGAGCGCACCCGGGAGGATGATCGCCCGGTACCGCTCCTCCGCCACCCCGAGGGTGGACCCCTCCACCGCCCCGTCAGACAGGGCCCCGTCGTCCAGGAGGTCGAAGTCCCAGCGGCCGGAGCGCAGCACGCCGGCGAAGGCCTCGTTCCGCGCCTGCCGCCCTGTCAGGGCCCAGTACACCGAACGGACATGGCCGACGGCCGGGTCGGGATCGCGCCCCGCAGTCTGCTGGAGGTGCTCTCCGCCCCGCTGGTCCCCCGGAGACATGTGTTCCCAGATGGCGTGCCCCGGGTAGTAGACGGCGACATCGCAGAGGTGTCGCCCCTGCGACAGGAGCCAGCATGCCCGGGAGACGGTGTCGGCGAAAATCGGGTAGTGCTCGGCGTACGGCTGGCGCCATCCCGTGTCCGGCGGCGCCCACTCCCACCAACCGCCGCGCGTGCTGTAATACACGGCGTGGGGATCGAAGAGTGTCACCCCGGCCTGCAGCCAGGGTACCAGCCAGTGCATGGTCTCCTCGACCGTCCCACCCCAGCCGCTCGAATGGAAGCCCTCCAGCCACACCCGCCGACCGCCGTGCGCATGCACCAGCGAGGAGTGGGGCTTGGCCTCTCCGTCCATGTCCGACCCGGGGGCCGAGTAGTGCCGGTGGGTCGCGAAGTAATCCAGGTAGATGCGCTGGGCGCCGTGGGGGTCCACCTTGCGCGCGTGCCCGGCCTGGTCGCAGCCGAGCAGCATGCCGTGGCGTTCATGCCATTCGCCCAGCGGGCGAAAGAAGGCCTCCTCGGCCAGTTCGGCCAGCAGGCCGTAGAAGCGCCGCCGCACCTCCGATGCCCCCATCCCCCCCGTGAAGAGCAACGGGAGGTGCGGCGCGCATTCCTCCCGGTACCGCTGCCGATAGAGGTCGGGGATGCGGGGTGACCAGGACGGCATGGGCTGGAGTTCGTCCTGGAAGCTCCCGGCGATGACGCTGCCCAGCCGGTCGCCGTGCCGTCGTTCCATCTCCCCGTGGATGCGGTCCAACAGGACGCCGGCCGCCGCCGGGTTCAGCCAGTCGAAGCCGTGGCGCACCGCGGCCAGCGTCTCCTCCCCCAGGCTGGCGAGGGCCGTGGCCCCAGGGGGCAGGGCGGTCCCCGCCGGCAGGCGGCGCAGGTGGTACCCGGCAAAGTCCGGGTTGCCGGCGACCAGACGCGCGGGGAAGTTCGCCCCGGAGAAGCCGATCTGGTCGTAGTACCACATGCGCATGTCCAGGCGCTCGGCCTCTTCGAGCGTGCAGCCGAACAGGGTCCACCAGCGTTCGCTGTAGAAGGGGGGGTCGTCGGCGGCGCACAGCGACGTCGGGCCGGCCGGCGCCAGGTTGATCACGCAGAGGTTCCGCAACCCCGCGGCCCGCAGTTTCTGCATCTGCCAGCGGAGGCGTTCCTCGGACACCCGTTCGCCGCTCCACCACCACAGGGGTACCGGACCGAACCTGGGATCCACCGACGCAAATCCCCGCCGCAAATCGCGCACGCCCACACATCCCCTCGCGACAGCGCAGTTTGAAGCCGGACGCCAGCCTCCTGCCCTTGCGTTCGCCAATCAGACTTTCGTCCGTGACATCGGCTCGTACGGCCGTCCCCGCTCGCTGCCCCGATGCCCTGTAGACCCACCACCGCGCTTGCGGTACTTTCCAGTTCGGGGCTGAAGATCCCCCCAGGCAGGCGCGGTGCGCCCGCCTGGGGGGACAGTGGGACGGGCTCCGGCGGGCGGTCCCCGGACAGCGCCCTGGCGACGCAGGCACGCGTGATTCCCACCCGCGACGCCGAGGAACGACCGGCCGGTGGGGATCCTGGGCGCCATCCCCCGTCCGCACCGCCGGCAGGGCATCGTCATGTTGGCCCACGAGGAGGAAGGACCGTGCAAGATGCGGAGGCCCGTGGCGCGGCGTCCCCGGATGTCCCGACGATGCTGGCGCGCCTTGGGCGCCTGGCCGGTCCGAGCCGACCTGTGGTGGGGGTCGCCACCATCGGCCTGGCGGCGTATTGGCCGCAGTTCCCCGGCCTGCGCGAGCGACTGTTGGGCTACGCGCGCACGGTGGTCGAGGGCCTGGCCCCCCACGCCGAGGTCGTGGACGCCGGCCTGGTGGACGGCGCTGACCGCGGGAGCCAGGCCGGGGATGCGCTGGCTCGCCGGGGGGTCGACCTCGTCGTGATCCACGCGGCGACCTACGCCACGTCGTCCCAGGTCGTCCCGCTGGTCCAGCGCGCGGGAGCACCCGTCCTGGTGCTGAACCTCCAGCCCACCGACCGCCTGGACTACGCCACGGCGGACACCGCCGAATGGCTCGCCCAATGCAGCGCGTGTTGCGTGCCCGAGATCTCCGGGGCCTTGGCGCGCTGCGGTATCCCCTTCCATGTCGTGTCCGGGACGCTGGAGGGCCCGCATTCCGTGCGGGCGTGGGCGGAGGTCCAGCGCTGGTGCCGGGCGGCGGGCGTCCGCCGTACCCTGCGCGACGGACGCGTGGGGTTTTTGGGCCACACCTATCCCGGCATGCTGGACATGTATTCGGACTTCACGCAGCACCACGCCGTCTTCGGCACGCATATCGAGGTGCTGGAGATGGAGGAACTGGCGGCGGAGGTCGAGGCCGCGACGCCCGGGGAAGCCGAGGAGATCCTGGCCCTGACCCGGCGCATGTTCGAGATCACCCCCAGCGTGGATCCCGGCAACCTCGCGTGGGCCGCCCGCGTCGCGGCGGGTATGGAGAGACTCGTGCGCAGCCGCCGGTTGACGGGCCTGGTGTACTACTACCACGGCCGCGGTCCCACCGAGGACCTGGGCGCCTCCCTGATCCTGGGCGGGTCGCTGCTCACCGCGCGCGGAGTGCCCTGCGCCGGCGAGGGGGACCTGAAAAACGGTCTGGCGATGACCATCCTCGACCGCCTGGGCGCCGGAGGCAGCTACACCGAGATCTACGCGATGGACTTCGTGGAGGGTTTCGTCCTGATGGGCCACGACGGCCCCGGACACCTGGCCATCTGTGACCGCCCCCCGGTGCTGCGGGGGCTGGGACTGTATCATGGCAAGGCTGGCCGCGGCGTATCCGTCGAGTTCAACGTGCGGACCGGACCGGTCACGATCCTGGGCGTCACCCAGACCGCGGACGGGCGCCTGAAGTGCATCCTCGCCGAGGGCGAATCCCTCCCCGGGCCCATCCTGAACATCGGCAACACCAACAGCCGGCTGCGCTTCTCGCTCGACCCGGCCGCCTTCGTCGACGCCTGGTGCGCACAGGGGCCCACCCACCATGTGGCCCTGGGCACGGGGCACGTGGCCGATGAGGTCGGCAAGCTGGGCGAACTCCTGGGCATTGAAACGGTGCGGGTGGGTTAGCGGACAGCCCGCCGCCGGACCGGGAAGAGGATCGGGCACAAGCGGGTGGGGCTGACCGTCGACACATACGGGCACCTGCTGCCCGAGGCCGACCGCGAATCCGCCGAGGCGGTCGACGCTCTGCTGGCCCGCCGGAAGGCGACCTGACCTGCAGACACGCCCCATGTCTGCAGGCCGCTGGAAGAACACTGGATGTCTGCAAGTCTGGGTGTCTGCTGGCTGTGATGCCTGTTATTGCAATACCGATCAGTTAGGTAAGAAGAGATAGCGCGAGAGCGGAAATCCACGAGAAATGGCCTAGGACGCACGTAATCGCGGCTAGTCGCAATACCGGTGAATTAGGCACGGATGCGGACTGCATCCTCGGCAGAACGAGTGGGCTGCGGCCAAACACGGTGCGCGGCACGCTTGACCGGGAACTTCGACATCTTGCGCTTG
>JAJZWQ010000167.1 GCA_021846605.1 Bacillota bacterium
CCGGACGATTCTGAAGCCGCTCCTGGCCAGTTCCTGCAACGCCTGCGTACTGGTGGTGGTGGAGAAGTTGGTCCCGGTGAAATGGACGTGGACCCCCAGGGACTGCGGGATGCCGGGGACGGGCAAACCGTGCGGCACGGGCGGCGCGGCCGACGCCTTTGCAGGCGTGCCGCCGGGCTTCAGCGCACAGGCGGCCAGCCCAACCGCCACCACGAAGCCGAGTGCCAGAAGGGTCCACCGGCCCTTTGTGCCGGGGCGAACCGCGGGCATCAAGAGCAACCCCCTTCACGGGTCCCCGGAGACATCGGCCATGCCTCGGCGCGGGCGGGATGCGCCGCCGCCGAGTGGCGGGCACCGGTCCCGCCCGGGGGGGGGGATGCGGCGCGATGCGGCTCCCGTCGTCCCCATCCCCCATCCCCCATCCGGGTGCGAATGCGGATTCCCCGGGGCAGCGTTAGGACCCTGCCTGCAGGGCAGGAGCGACCGGTCCGGTCACCCCGGCAGGGGAGACCGACCGGACTGTGTACCACGTGGCCGACGTGGGCGCAGTACCGATCCAGATGCTCTTGTGCGTGGTCCCCTGCACGTGCCAAGGGCCATTGGCGCTGGCCCGCTCACGATTTGGTACGCGCTCACGCCACACAGCGGGTGCCAGACCAGCACCACCTTCCCCTGGCCCGGAGGCGAACCGAGCAGGGACATCGAGGTGCCCGCAGGTTCCCGGGAGAAGAAGTCCACGAAGAGCGAACTCGGGAACCGGAGGTGCGAAGGCGGGGGCGGGGAGCCGGGGGGGGGCACTCGCGAGGCCGGTGGTTTGGGAGACGCGCAGGAGGGAGGGGCGCGGCCGGGCAGCCGCAAGGCTTCACGCCACCAAGGGGGCCTCCAGTCACATACGAGGTCGGTGGCCGTCCCCAGTGGCCGGGTCGAATCCGGCCTTTCCGGGGATGCCGGGGTGGGGCAATGTCGTGACCGCCGGCACCGGGTTCAGACCGCGTGCTTCCATGTCGCCACGGTAGTCCCGGTCGCGCCCCCGTCCGAGGTGTGCATCAAGGCTTCTGGGGTGCCGGCGGTCAAGCAGTTGGTCACGGCCACCCACAGTCCTGGGTTCCCGCGGCTGATGGGGCCAACCACGGACAATCCGTGCCCGTGTGACGGGCAGCTGTCCACGATTCCCCCCCGTCCTTGGTCGTCTCGATCACGCCGGTGTTGCCCTGCGCAATCGTCCAGACTCCATCCTGGGCATTCCAGAAGCTGATCTGTAGGGGGGCACCCACCTTGATTGTGCGGCGCTAGAGATATCCTCGGCAGCGGAGGTCGCCGGCACTTCCGCCGGCGCGTGGCCCCGGGGGCCGCAGCCAGCGACGAGGACCGCGCAGAAGGCGATCAGCCCACCCAGGAGATAATGCGGCCAGGAATCCTCTGGGCGGTTTCTAGCGCTGGCCCCACGCACACACAGGCCTCCACCTCGGCGCCAAAGTGGCTCGGAGGATTCAACGGCATCAGCACCACGTGCATCGAAGCCTATCTGCGCTGGGTCATCCACGGCGCCGTTGCCGGGGCGATATCATGGGGTTGTTGCTTGCCAGTTCTGACTGCCGGGATGTCCCGGACCCGCTCCGGCTCATACGTCGGGGCGCGTGGTGCCGGCGCCCCGGCCGAACGTCGGATGGAGCACGGGGGACGTACGCCGCAAGCCCGATGGCACCGTCCTGTCGGGACCAATCCCCGGCGGAGCACCGCCGCCGTGCGCCGGGGTCCAGAGCGGTTGCCGACGTTCACCGCTCTGCCGGCGCCCGCGTCCCCCCAGGGCAGGCCGGATCGGCGGGCCCCGTCCCCGCGTGCGCGGCCATGCTATACTCGGCCAGCTATGGAGTTGTCCGACGACGCTGCCACGCCCACGGCTCCCGAGCGCTATCAGGGTCTTGTGCTCGACGGCTTCCAGCGGCGCGCCATCGCCGCGATCCTACGCGACCAGAGCGTGCTGGTCTCCGCACCGACGGGGACCGGCAAGACACTCATTGCCGATTTCCTCGTCGAACGCGTGCTCGCCCGCGGTCAGCGCATCATTTATACGGCCCCGATCAAGGCGCTCTCGAACCAGAAGTTCGAGGAGTATCGGCAGCGGTGTGGCGAGGAGAACGTCGGGCTTTTGACCGGCGATGTCTCTGTGCGTCCCGACGCGCCGCTCTGCATCATGACCACCGAGGTCCTGCGCAACCAGCTGATCGTCGGCGATGGCCAACTGGGTGGCCTGGCCTGGGTCGTGTTCGACGAGATCCACTACATCTCGAGCGACCGCGGCATCGCCTGGGAGGAGAGCATCATCCTCCTGCCGCACGACGTGCACCTCCTGGGCCTGTCGGCAACGGTGGCTAACCTGGACGATCTGGCCGGTTGGATCGCCGAGACTACCGGCCAAGAGGTCGAGCGGGTGTCCGAGACACGCCGGGCGGTGCCGCTGTCTGTGCACTACGTCACGCCGGCCGGCACGGGCGCGTTCGGCGACGCCCGGCGCTGGAGCGAGCAGGCCGAGCCCGGTAGCGCGCGGCTGAACCACCTGGAACTCGTGGAGGCCCTGATCGACCACCAGTCCCTGCCCGCCCTGTACTTCGTCTTCTCCCGGGCCGGTACCGAGCAGCGAGCCGTGGAGGCCGCCGGTCGGCACCAGTTCCTCGATCGGACCCAGGCCCAGTCCATGGAGAACGCCCTAACGGAGCTTGCGGCCCGCTATCCCGGCGCCCGCGAACTGGGCGGGGCGCTGGGGCGCTGCCTCCGGCACGGCGTCGGCTTCCACCACGCTGGCCTCCTGCCGGCGACCAAGCGGGTCGTGGAGATCCTGTACGGGCAGGGGCTGGTCCCCCTGCTGTACTGCACCGAAACCTTCGCTGTCGGGGTCAATTATCCGGTCCGCGGGGTGGCGCTGGAATCCAGCCGCAAGTTCGACGGGGTGCGCTTCCGCGCACTCACCGCCCAGGAGTTTCAGCAGATGACGGGGCGGGCGGGCCGCCGCGGCAAAGACCGGCAGGGCCTTGCCTTCATTGGGGTGGACGCCACGCAGCGCGGTCCCCTGGTCGACTACTCCCGGATGCCGCTGGAGCCGGTGGCCAGCCAATTCTTTGTGACCGAGAGCACGGTGCTGAACCTCTTGCGCACCTTCGGCAAGGAACGGGCGCTGGATGTGTTGGGCCGCAACTTCCGGGAGTATGCGCGCCGACGGCAGGAGCGCATCGAGCAGGAGCGGCTGGCTGCGCTCTTGGCTGAACGCGACCGCCTCTGGGGGTTGGGTTGCCCCCACCTGGGCACGGCGGCCTGCCCTCTGGAGCGCCGACGCCTACGGGCCGAGTTGGCCGATCTGCGGCGGCGCCGGCGCCACCGGCACAACCGGCGCGGGCGGCTGGCGGTCGACCGCCGCCTGCAGGCCGTTGCGAATCAGCTCACCGTCGCGGAGGAGTGCCCCAAGACCCCCGATCCCTGCCGCCCCTTGGAGGCGCCCTTCCGCGTCCTACGCGAGCGGCTGGATCTGGCCCAGCGCGGCGGCGAGGCCGAGACGCGGGCGCGCTACCGCGCCGAGATGGACCGCGTCTGCGATCTGCTCGCGAAGCTGGGGTATATCGAGGGGGAGAGCCTTTTGGGGCGCGGGCGCATCGCCCGCCACCTGCATGTCGAGCCGATCCTCTTGACCGAACTGCTCTTCGACGGTTTCTTTCACCGCGAATCGCCGACGGTCATCGGCGCCGTGCTGGCGGGCGTTGAATACGACGCCCGCCACGACGACAATTCCTACGGCCTGCCCGCCGTGCCGGCGGCGCGGGAGGTGGACCATCTGGCACGCCGGCTGCGCGCGCCGGGCGCGCAGATCGGCTTTGACCCGGTGATCTGCCCGCTCGTGATGGCGTGGGCCGAGGGCCAGCCGTTCACCGACCTGATGGCGCGGACGACGATCTCCGAGGGGGATTTCATCGGCGCAGTGCGGCGCGCGCTGGACCTGTTACGGCAGTTGCGCTCGGCCGTAAGGGAGGATCCGGCCCTGGTGGAGCGGTTGGAGGAGGCCAGCGCGCGCCTGGACCGGGCCGAGGCGCGCGTCGTCTTCTGAGCGTTCACGCATACAGGGCTTGGTACTTTGCCCGCAGATATCGGAGGTAGGGCCCGCAGTCCAGGGGGCCGCCAGCCACGGCGTGCGCCAGTTCATCCGGCGTCACGGTGGCGGCACGCGCGTGGATCTCCCGGCGGAGAAACCCGAGCAGGCCCGCGAAATCGCCGGCGCGCACCTGCGCCCAGAGGTCGGGGAGCGCCCGCTCGGCAACCTCCAACCACTGGGCGGCCAAGACCGTCCCCAGGGTATAGGTGGGGAAGTAGCCGATGGAACCCTGGGACCAGTGCACATCCTGGAGCACGCCCTCCCGGTCGCTTGCCGGACGGATGCCAACTAGGCGTTCCATGGCGGTGTTCCAGGCGGACGGGAGCTCGGACACCGGTAGGTCCTCGGTCAAAAGCGCCCGTTCCAATTCGAAGCGCAGTAGCACGTGCAGGTTATAAGTCAGCTCGTCGGCCTCGACGCGAATCGGCGAGCGGCGCACCACGTTGGCGGCCCGGTACAGGTCCTCGGCGCCAAAGCGGTCAAAAGCGTCGGGAATGGCCGCCGCCAGCTTGGGGGCGAAGAACTCCCAGAATGGCAGGCTGCGGCCGATCATGTTCTCCCACAGCCGCGACTGCGACTCATGCACGGCCGTGGAGCAGGCCTGCCCCAGGGGGGAGCGGCCCCAGGCGGCCGGCAGCCCCTGCTCATACAGCGCATGCCCGGCCTCGTGCAGCGTGGCGAAGAAGGCCGCGGCGAAGTCGTCGGGATCCACCCGCGTCGTAATGCGGCAGTCGTCCGGGCCGAAGCTGACGGAGAACGGGTGCGCCGACAGGTCCTCGCGGCCCCGCGTCCAGTCGTAGCCGAAGTGCGTCACGGCGCTCCGGCCCACGGCCAGCTGTCGCGCCGCCTCGACCGGCTGATCGAAGGGGGCGCGGGAGAGCGGGGGAGCGGCGCAGACTTGCTCCACCAGCGGCACTAGGGCGGTGCGCAACTCGGCGAAGACCTGCTCCACCCGCCCCAGGTCGGCATCCGGTTCGTGGATGCGCAAAAGCGCCAAGTAGCGACTGCCTCCACCCAGGGCGTCCGCATAGGCGCGCACCAGTTCCAGATTGCGCGCCAGTGCCGGGGCGTAGCGGGCGAAGTCGTCGGCCTGGCGGGCCGCCTGCCAGACTGCGAACCCGGCCGAAGCCGCGCGGCTCATCTCGACGACTAGGTCCGCGGGGACCCGGACCGCCCGCTCGTGGCGCCGCCGGGCCGCACGCAGCCAGGCGCGCCGCTCATCGGACAGCTCAAAGAGCGCCTCGGCCCGGGAGAGCAGGTCGGCCAGTTCGGGCGAGGTCAGGCGGGCGTGGACCAACCCCTCCAGGGTGGCGATCTGATCGCCGCGGCCGCTAGCGGCGCCGGGCGGCAGGTTCACCTGCTCGTCCCACCCCAGCACGGCCTCGGCATGCTCAATGTCGGCGATCTCCGCCCAGATGGCATCTAGTTTGGACCAGACGGACTCGGCCAAGCGCACGGCCCCCCCACAGGGTCTAGGATGCCGCTAGCTTCTCCCGGGGGCCGCCGTCCCCTTGCGGCCTACCGCCAGTTGACGAGGTCCTGGGCCCAGATGGACCACCAATCGGGGGTGGGATAGTCCAGCCGCCAGCCGACGACACCCCCGATGCCCTCCTGGCGCGCTAGATCCAGCCGGGCGGCGATCCCCTGGCCGTCGACGAACCAGCCGACGTAGGGGGTGCCGTTGACCGTGTAGCTGAAGGTGGCCTCGTCGGTGCCGCCGCCCACCCACTGGATGCTGGCCCCGTTTGCCGCGGCCTCGTTATACATTCCGGACTCCCAGTACCCCAGGGCGCCGTCGGTCCGGGTATTCCAGATGTACCCGTACTGCGGCACGCCCAGGATGACCTTGGCGGCCGGCATCTGACTTTTGGCGTAGGTGATCGCCGCCTGGTCCCAGCTGATGGGCGCGATCGGCCCCGCGGCATGCCCCGGATAATGGTAGTCGTAGGCCATCATGACCACCTGGTCGCACACCTGTCCCAGCGCGGCATAGTTGAACGCCGAGGCGTAGCTGCCGGTCTCGGCGGGCACCGCCACGGAAATCTTGGCGCCGATGGCGTGCAGTTGCGCCGCGGCCTCGGTGATGAACGCGGTATACGCCGGCCCCTCGGAAACCGGGATGCCCTCGACGTCAAAGTTGACGCCCACATAGCCCGCGCGCCGGACCATCGCCACGACCTGCGAGATCAGCGCGACCTGCTGACTGGAACTGGCCAGGAAGCTCAGGGAGTTCGCCTGGACCATGACCCAGAGTTGGGTCTGCGGGTTCTGCGCGGCCCAGGCGGTGGTGCGCGGGCTGTCAAAGCCGACCAGCTG
>JAJZWQ010000010.1 GCA_021846605.1 Bacillota bacterium
CGTACAACCAAACCCCGGGGGCGGGGCTGTCAGACGTCGGCCGGCCATCTCCTCTCCTCAGCGGTGCGGAGAAAGTCTGTGGTGGACCAGCGGGCGGGAGGCCCCCGCCGGGGAGCCCCGTTCCGTCCAGGACCGTGGTCAGGCTCGTCGGGGTCGTACATGCCGGGCACCGGGATTCCTTCCGGTTCACGGGCAGCACCGGGGTCCACCCTTGGTCGGTATCCCTGCCCCGCAGTGGCGGCGTACGCACCAAGGAAACCACACGCTTCTTCCACCTCCTCGCTGGCCGCCTTCAGCGCCTTCTCTGCCCGGTGCCGGGCCGAACGGCGCCCATACAACCGCTCACACATACTCGTCAGCAACCGGCTCCTGGCCAAGGCGGCGGGCACGGCCCGGTACGCCTTCAACTGGGGGCTCGTTGTGTGCAAGCGCCGCCTCGACGCGGGTGTGCCTGGGCCGCACGCGGCGGAACCAGTGGTATGGGTCGCGGTTGGTCGTCGCCTCCCGCTTCTATCCGTCGACCAAGACCTGTTCGGCCTGTGGTCACACCAAGGCCGAGATCTCACTTGGCGAACGGGTCTTCCGTTGCGAGGGATGTGGGGTCGAGATCGACCGGGACCGGAACGCGGCGCGGAATCTCGCGTCGCTTGTCGCCGGGAGTTCCCCGGAGACGCACAACGCCTGTGGAGCGGAAGGCTCTGGCCAGGAGAACGGCCTGGTGAAACCGGCCGTAGCGCAGCAGGAATCTCCAAGCAGGAAACTGACCGCGCAAGCGGTTGGATACAAAAGGCTATGAAGAGAGGAACGGTAGGGATACGGCCCGCTATCTCCGCCGCCGCGCGGTGCCATCCCGGACCGCGGCATTCTCAACGACCCCGTTGGCGCGCAGGCGGTTGCCGCAACGGCGCCACTCCGTGGCGTATGTCTGTTCCCCGTCGGGTGAGGCCGGTGACGGCCTGAGGCCAGCTTGCCCGCAGCTGGTGCGCCACAAGGGCCGGCGCGGCGAGTGGCGCGCAGGGCGTACCCCGCTTGGCGGGCCTTGTGCCCGAAGGCCCCCACGACAATGACGCCATCCTGCGCCGCCATCCGCTCTGGCAGCACTTTGCCCCCGGGCGGCGAAGTGGGCGGCGGGGGAGGGGGCGCCCGTGCACAGCCTTCTGTGGCCAGACGGGGAACCGGGTCCCGGCGGTCTGGGGCAGGTGGGGGACGCGGCCATGACCGACCTGGAACTGGACAGACTGGCCGACCGCATCGCCCAGGACCGCCCGGACCGGCGCTTTGCGGTGCGTTCCGCGCTCGGCCGGTTGCCCCTGGATCCGGCTGCCGTCCAGTGGCGGGCCGGGGTGAGCCGCGACCTGCTCGACCTCCCCGCGTTGTGGGACGGGCTGCGCGAGGCCGCATCCGCGCTGCGCGTCCTCTTTGCGCACCGGCCCCAGGCGTTTCCGCGCGATACGCCGCGGGCCGCCCGCCTCGGCACGCGCGTCGTGGAGTTGGAGTCGTACGTCGACGCCCTGCGCGCGCTGAGCCGGGCCCTGGGCGGCGGGGGGGTGCGCGCGCGGGCCCTGCGGGCCCTGGCCGCCGAGGTGACCGCGCGTCTGGAACGGCCGGAGACGGTGGCCCTGATGGCTGCCCTGCCGCACTGGCGCCAGACCCTGGACGAGGTGCGCAGCATCCTGATCGCGGTGAACGTGTCCCCGGCGATGGAGCCCGAGGCCGCCGCCATCATCGGTTTCGAACGCACGCCGGCCGCCGTCGGGGAGACGGCGCTGGCCCGTCTCCTGGGGGAGGCGAAGGGGGAGCGGGGCGTGGCGCGCCTGCGCCAGCGCGAACCGGTCGACTGGCAGGGGGACGGGCCACTGGCCCGCGAGGTGCGGGCGCTGCTGGAGACGGTGGCGGCCCCGGTGGAGCGGGCCCTGCACGGATTTCGCCTGGTGGAGGCTCAGGAGTTGGCGCACCTGGAGGGGGAGTTGGTCCTGTTCCTAGGCGCGACCGCGCTGGCCCGGCAGTGGCGCGCCAGGGGGCTGCCCGTCTGCGTGGCCGAGGTGGGGGCGGAGTGGACGGCACGGGACGCGTACCATCCGGTGTTGGCCGAGCAGTTGCCCCCTGGGCACCTGGTGCCCAACGCCGTCGAGTTCGGCCCGGCCGGAAGTGTCTGGGTCCTGACCGGGCCCAACCGGGGCGGCAAGACCACCTACCTGCGCACGGTCGGCGCCGTCCAGGTCCTCGGCCAGTGCGGCCTTCCGGTTCCAGCCGCCGCCTGTCGCCTGTCTTTGGCCGACCAGGTGCTGACGCACTTTTCCGGGCCGGAACTGGGGCAGACCGGCCGCGGGCGGTTGGATGAGGAGGCGGCCCAACTGGCCGAGATCTTCGCCCGCTGCACCCCCGCCAGCCTGGTCCTGCTGAACGAGGCCCTGGCCGGCACCAGCGCGGCGGAAGGGGTTGCGTTGGCGCAGGACGTGCTGGGCGGGTTTCGGGCCCTGGGGGCCCGTGTGGTCTACGCCACGCACCTCCACGAACTGGCGGCCCGCGCCCCCACCATCAACGCCGCCGTCCCGGGGCAGGGGACCGTCGCCAGCCTGACGGTGGCGGCGGCGCCGGAGGCCGGCATCCACCGCCCCACCTACCGGGTGGCGCCCGGCGTCCCCAGCGGGGCCTCGTGGTTCGCCTCCCACATCGCCCGCGAGCACGGGATCAGTCTGGGGCAGCTCCTGGACGACTTCCGGGCGCGGGGGCTGCTCCCGCCCCCGCCGGGCTGAATCTCCCGCCCCGGTTCGGTTTTCGCGGCACACCGGGTTGGGCTATGCTCGTCGGTGGGACAGGGGGCCCTCATGTGCGCACCCCCGCGCAGAGGGGATCCCCCGTGCTGGACCCGCGCCGGGGGACTGATGATGGGAGGCGGATCCAATGGCCGTGCGCGTGACGGTGTGGAACGAGTATCGGCATGAGCGCCACAACCCCAAGGTGGCCGACGTCTACCCCGAGGGAATGCACGCCCCGATCGCGGCGGCGTTGCGGGCGGCGGGCTGCGAGGTGCGCGTGGCCACTCTCGACGAGCCGGAGCACGGCCTGACGGCCGAGGTGCTGGCGGAAACCGACGTGCTCACCTGGTGGGGGCACATGGCCCATCAGGAGGTCGGCGACGACGTGGTGGACCGCGTCCAGCAGCGGGTTCTGCGCGACGGCATGGGGCTGGTCGTGCTGCACAGCGGGCACCATTCCAAGATCTTCAAGCGCCTGATGGGCACCAGTTGCGACCTCAAGTGGCGCGAGGCCGGCGAGAAGGAGCGCCTCTGGGTGGTCGAGCCCGGTCATCCGATCGCGGCTGGCCTGCCGGAGTCCTTCGAACTCGAGCACGTCGAGATGTATGGGGAGCGCTTCGATATCCCCACCCCGGACAACCTGGTCTTCGTCTCCTGGTTCCAGGGGGGGGAGGTCTTCCGCAGCGGCTGCTGCTTTTTACGCGGCCGCGGCCGCATCTTCTATTTCCGCCCCGGCCACGAGACCTTCCCCATCTACCACCAGCCAGTGGTGCAGCAGGTGTTGGTCAACGGGGTGCGCTGGGCGGCACCGGTGGGCGCGGCCCCGCCCATCTTCGGTCACCGGCCGCCGCTTGAACCGCTTCCCCCGCGCCAGGGCTGAGGGAGGCCGCAGGGCCGGTCCCCTGGGGGTCCGGCCCTGCGGCGATCCCACGCGCCACGACTCCCGCAAGTCCTTGACATCCTCGGAGAAGGCCGGTAGCCTCCTATGGTCTACACGTGTACTCCTGGCGGCGCGGTGGGCCGGGTCGGCGGAACTCAGCCAAGAGGTTCCGGCAATTCTGACCGGTTGCGCGGTTTACGGCAGGGAAACGTCGAGGAATCACCAAAAGCCCCCAGTGTTCCGAGACGCTCTCGTTTTCCGATTGGCCTTCCATGATCTAGCGCACCGCATCGGCTGCGCGGCCGAACCCCCGCAGCGGGTGACGCAGGGTCGAATCGAGAGACTGAGGTGATCTGCCGGTGCGACGCATGGGGGCCCTCGCCGCCACCCTGGTGTTGCTGTGCGCATCCGCGGCTCCGGCATTCGCGGCGACGAACAGCGCCCAGGTGATGCCGGCCCAAAACCTGCCCCCCAACCCCAACTTTGACGCGGAGTGCTCCGCCCTCAACGGACAGGTGATCCAGGGCTACTGTGGTTACAACCCCACCACGGGGTGGACGTTCAATACCCCGCAGCGCGAGGCCGCGGCCCTGGTGGCCATCGACAATGCCCGCGTCGCCGAAGGGTTGCAGCCCCTGCGTCTTCCCTCCAATTTCGGCGACCTGACGTCCACCGAACAACAGTTTGTCCTGGCCAACCTGGAACGCATCGCCCGCGGCCTGCCCCCCATGGTGGCGATCTCGCCGCAGTTGGACACCGCGGCGGCCGCCGGGGCGGCGGCGGATCAGGACCCACAGCTGCCCTCCTCCCTGGAGGGGTATGCCTTCGGCGCCAACTGGGCCGGTGACCAGCAGCCGGCGGTGGCGATGTATGGGTATATGTATCTGGACGGGTGGGGGGGTACGCTGGCCAACACCCCCAACGAGGACTGCACCAGCCTGACGGCTCCCGGGTGCTGGGCCCACCGGCAGATCGTGCTGGGGAACTGGGGGGTGACCGGGCTCTTCGGCGGCGCCGCGCTCCCCGGCGGGCCCAGCGGCATGGGATCTTCGGCGCAGCTCTATGTGGGATACGACGGGCCGCCCGTGCCCGTCACCTATACCTGGGCCGACGCCGTGGCGCAGGGCGCGGGCGCTGGCGATCCGCTGGGTCAGCCGCAGACGGGAACCCTGTGGCCCTTCTCCGACATGAGGTCCACCACTTGGGCCGCAGGGGCGGCCGCGGTGCTGGCCGGTGGGGGCGTCGTGCAGGGGACCGCGCCGGGGACCTTCTCTCCCAACGCGCCCGTCCAGTTGCAGGAGATGGTTGTGTTCCTGGGCCGGGTGTTGGGCTGGGCGGGGTCCTCCACCTCCGCGCCCCGCGGCACCGCCGCCTATGCCCAGGCCGCGATGGGCTACGCCGCGGCGTTCCACCTGCTTCCGGCGGGGGTGGCCCCCGCCCAGTCCCTGACCCGCCTGCAGACCGTCCAGCTGGTGGTTGCGGCCCTGCGGTTGCGGCCGTCGAAGGCGCCCATGCCCTTCGTGGACCTGGGCGGGCTCTCGGCGCCGGAGCTGGCGGTGCTCACGACCGCCGTGGCAGACGGGCTGCTCCGCGGTGAGGGGGAGGGCGTGCTGGCCCCCCTCCAGACGCTCACGCGAGCGCAGGCGGTGCTCCTCCTGGAGCGGGCGCTGCTGCTGCGGGCCCGGACGGTGGGCGCCATGACCGTGGGCGGGGAGCCGCTGGCGGCGATCGCGCTTTCCAACGGCCAGGAGTTGTACCGGCTGGGGTCCATCCGCTTCCTGTCCGCAGCGCCCACACAGGATCCCTACGTCTATTGGACGACCTCGGCCAGCCCCGCGGTGCAGTCCGTGCTGGTGGAGTCCGGCGGGCAGAAGACCTGGTGGTCAGGCACCTTTATCTTCGGTCCTGAGCAGCAGCCCAGCTGGGCGAAGCAGGCCGGGGCCACGCTCTACGAAAAGGCGCTGGCCCTACTCTGGCCGGCGGGGGAGCAGGGCGTGGGCCCGGCCCTGTTCAGCCCCACGGTCCACGTCATCGCCTTTGGCACGGACGTGCAGCAACTGCTGCCCGCCGCGACTCAATGGACGCCCGCGCTCGGCTCGACGGCGACCGACCCGATGCTGGCGCTGGCGAGCGCGCTGGACTGAGGTGCCACCAGGACGATGCTGTTGGTCCCGTGATACACGGCCCGCCACCCCTCCCACTGCAGCACCCGCCCGATGGAGCGCCCGCGGGGGAGGAGGGCCCACTGCACGCCCTCGGCGGCGAGCGTCGCGCCCGGGTTGATCTGGATGGTCGTCAGGGCCACGTAGCGACTGAGGACGCCGCTACCCATGTAGAGGTCGCCGCGGCTGTCGATGTAGACGCGGGGATCCCCCCGCCAGCGCCAGAGCAGGTAGCTGCCCTCGGCATAGGTGTTGAACCCCCTGCCCTTCAGGTGCGCCGCGACATAGCCGGCCCCCCCGACCGGCCAGCCCGTGGTGATCGGCCAGGCGGGCGGCGGGCGCCGGATGCCGACGATCACCGGGATGACCAGGGCCAGCCCGATCACCGGCCAGGGCACCCGCAGGGCCGGGGCGCGGCGGCCGGCCACTGCCGTCGCCGCCAACAGGCCCAGCGGCAGCGCCGCGTATGGCGCCAGCCGTATGGCCCAGAGCAGTCCGGCCAGAAAGAGCAGGGATAGCCCCAGGGGCCGGGCGGGCAGCGGCCGTCCGACGACCAGCGGGGCGGCCAAGGCGAACAGGGCGAACGGGAGGACGATGAGGCCGGCGTAGAGGGTGTGGAAGTCCGGGCTCTGGAACTCGGCGATGTGCGCCAGGTGGAACGAACTGGTTCCCAGGGAGAAGACGCGGTCGAAGAGCCGGGGACCGTACGGGGTGGCCAGGGTGGCGGCCGCCGTCACCACTGTGACCAGGGGCAGGGCCCGGCGCGTGCCGCGGTGCCAGGGGCGGCGCACCCGTCCGGGCAGCCGGGGCAGCCGGGTGATCAGGGTGTCCGCCAGCGCCAGCCCGGGGGCCAGCAGGAACGTCCCGTGCACGTTCGCCCAGAGGGCCGCCAGCACTGGCAGCAGCCAGAGGATGCGCGGTCCCCGAAGCCGGGCGCGCTCCAGCAGCGCCCATGCCGCCGACCACAGCGCAAACGACGCCAGCGCGGGCAGCGGTGAGGAGAAGGGGGCGACCACCAACAGCAGGACCAGGGCCAGGAGGGCTCCCTTGGCGCGACTGCGGCTCTGCGCGGAGAACAGGGTGAAGGCGGTGCCGACGGTGGCGGTCAGAAGCCCGAAGGTCAAGAGCCAGACTGCCCAGCCGCCCAGGTGGACGGCACCGGCCAGCACTGCGTCATACAGCCACTCGGTGACGATCAGCGGCCGGCCCGCGACCGTCCACGAATACACATCGCGCGCCGGCAGGGTCAGCCGCTGGAGGATGCTGTTCCCATAGGTGATCTGCCAGAAGGCGTCGTCAGGCGTGGTGTGAACGGCGAGCAGGGCCAGCAGGCCGGTGGCCGCCAGCACGATGGCCTGCGGGAGGTCGAGCCGTCGGCGCCGGATCACAGATGGTGCCCCTGCACCGCACCCAGGGCCAACAGCAGTGCAGGCCCCAGCACGACGGCGAACAGGGCGGGAAGGATGCAGAAGATCATGGGGAAGGCCATCTTGATCGGCGCCTTGGATGCCTGCTCCTCGGCCCGCTGCCGGCGCTGATCGCGGAGCGACTCGGACTGCACGCGGAGCGTGGTGCCGACGCGCACGCCCAACTCCTCGCTCTGCAGCACGGCGTGGATGAAGGCCGCCAGTTCCGGAAGCTCGACCCGGTCCAACACGGCCAGCATGGCCTGGCGACGCGGGGTGCCCATGCGCTGGTCGCGCAGGACGCGGCCCATCTCGTCCCCCACCGGGCCGGGGAAGCGCTCCACCACCCGCGTCAGCGCCTGGTCGAAGCCCAGACCGGCCTCCACGCAGACAGTGAGCAGGTCCATCGCGCTGGGGAGGTCGTCGCGGACAGCGGCCGCGCGACGGCGCGCGCGGCCGCGCAGGTAGGTCCCGGGCAGGCTCCAACCGAGGACGGCCGCCAAAAGGGCGATCAGGGGCGCGACCTGCAGCCGGTGCATCAGGAGCATCACGTAGGCCCCCATGCCCACCGCCGCCAGCACCGACGCCCCCATCCAGTCCGCCGCGCGCGTGGGCGGCATCCCGGCGCGCTGCAGGCGCGCCGAGGTCTCGGAGAGCAGGCGGGCCGGGAGGAGGCGCCCGGTGGTGCGGCCCACGGTCCCCAGGGCGGGACGCAGGACGCGGTCGGCGAACGGGGCGTTGAGAGGCTCTGCGGCGACGATGTCCGATGGGAGGGCGCTGCCCTCGTTCAGGCCCTCGAGGATGCGGAGCCGGCTCTGCGCCAGGGTCCCGCCCGCCGCGCGCGCGCCGGCCCACACCGCCAGGGCGATCGCCGCGGCCACCAGCCAGGCCACGCGCACCCCTCCTTCCCTAGTACTTGATCGCCACGATGCGCCGGATGGCCGCGACACCGATGAGCTCCAGGATGACGGCCACGACCGCCAGGACCCGCCCCAGTGGTTGGCGCACCAGGGTCTCGGAGACCTGCGGCGCGACGACGGTGGTCAAGGCGAACACCCCGACCGGCAGCAGACCCACGACCCACGCAGACATCCGGCTTTGGGCGGTCACCACCTGCAGGTGGTTCTTGACCGCGACACGGGCGCGGATCGTGCCGGAGATGCGGTCCAGCACCTCGGCCAGGTTGCCCCCCACCTCGCGCTGGACCCGGATCGCCGTCACCATCAGCTCCAGGTCGGGGTTGGCCGACCGCGCGATCATGCGGCTCAGCGCCTCATCCATCGGGATGCCGCTGGAGGTCTCCCGCAGCAGCCGTCCCACCTCCTCGCCCAGCGGTGCCGCGATCTGGGTGCTGGCGGCGTCCAGCGCCTGCATCAGGCTGTGGCCGGCGCGCAGCCCGTTGCCCAGGGTGTTGAGCACATCGCCCATCTGGGACGAGATGGCCGTGATCCGCTTGGTGCGTGCGCGCCGCACCAGGAGGGAGGGGATGAGCGGGCCGATCACGATCAACAGGATGCGGACCACGGCCGTGATCGGCAGGAGGGTCCCCACCAACCAGCCGGCCACCAGGCCACCGGCGGTGAGGGCGAGGAATTCCTCTGGGCGCAGGGGCAGTCCGGAGCCCCGTAGGGACCGTTCCGCCCAGGACTGTGCCGGGCCGCGCAGGAAGAAGCGGCCAGCGCGCTTGCCCAGGGCCCGCACACCGCCCCCCCGGCGGGGCCGGGCCGCCGCGGGCTCGGCCTCGGGAGGGGCGTCGGCGCGCTGCAGGGCGGAAAGGGCCGCCAGCAGCCGCAGGCGCCGCGAGGAGAGGAGGCGCAGCACCAACAGCCCCAGGCAGAAGCATCCCGCTCCCGCCGCGATCGTCAGCAGCAGGTTCATCAAATCTCCGCACGGCTGTCTGATACCCTCGGCTTTAGCCGTGGGCTGGGCCGCGCGTTCCCTCCCTTGTGGCAAAACGGAGACGCACCTTGAAAATCGAACGTATGGCCTTGCGCCGAGGAATCCGTCGGCGAGTAAAACGTTCGCAGAACAGGCGGGAGATCGGCGTTGTCCAAAGGCACCGGCTTGCCGGTAACAGTTTCGGACACCAGCGCCACCTCCCTTGCCAGCCTCGCTATACGTGGGAGGCCGCAGTCCGGCGGCCTATCGCGGCACGATCCGGTAGCTGCAGGCCCCCGGCTTTAGCCGTGGGGTCCTGACGCGGAGCCGTCCTCCTTGGCGGGCCAGAAGAGGTCGCCGGGCAGGCGCTGGCCTCGCGCCTCCAGGACCGGCAGGAAGGTGGGCACCACACCGGTGGAATGGAAGCGCCCGCGCACGCGCTGGTGTTCCTCCAGCCCCATCTGCTCGAAGACGAAGATGTCCTGGAGCGTGATCGCGTCGCCCTCCATCCCGACCACCTCCGTGATGTGGGTGATCCGGCGACTCCCGTCGCGCAGGCGCGACTGGTGGACGATCACGTCGATGGCCGATGCCAGTTGCTCGCGGATGGCGCGGGAGGGGAGTTCGGCGCCAGCCATCAGCACCATGGTCTCCACCCGGGTGAGCGCGTCGCGGGGGGAGTTGGCGTGGGCGGTGGTCAGCGAGCCGTCATGGCCGGTGTTCATGGCCTGCAACATGTCCAGGGCCTCGCCGCCGCGCACCTCGCCGACGACGATGCGGTCGGGACGCATGCGCAGGGCGTTAATGACCAGTTCCCGGATGCCCACGTAGCCGTTGCCCTCGCCGTTGGCCGGCCGGCTCTCCAGGGTGACCACGTGGGGCTGCTGCAGGCGCAACTCGGCGGCGTCCTCGATGGTGACCACGCGTTCCCCCTCGCCGATGAAGGAGGACAGCGCGTTGAGGGTCGTGGTCTTGCCCGAGCCGGTACCGCCCGAGACCAGGATGTTGAGGCGGCCGGCCACGGCGGCGCGCAGCAGCAGCGCCATTTCGGGCACCAGGGTTCCCTGGGCGATGAGGTCGTCCATCGCCATGGGGCGCGAGCTGAACTTGCGGATGGTCAGGGCGGCCCCCCTGACCGCCAGGGGCGGAATGATGGCGTTGACGCGGCTGCCGTCGGGCAGCCGTGCGTCCACCATGGGGGAACTCTCGTCGATGCGCCGGCCCAGGGGGGCGACGATCTTCTGGATGGTCTGCATCAGGTGCGCGTGATCGCGGAAGGCCACCTCGGCGCGGGCCAGCCGGCCGTTGCGTTCGACGTAGACGCTGCTCGGCCCGTTGACCATGATCTCCGAGATCCCGTCGTCCTCGAGGAGGGGCTGCAGCGGCCCCAGCCCCTGCACCTCGGCGACCGTCTGCCGCACGACCTCGTCCCGCTCGGCGCGGGCCAGGGCCAGCCCGGACTCCGCCAGCCGGCTGTCCAGGATGCGGCGGACGCGGTTCTCCAGGTCCTGTGTGCCCTCGCCCTCCGGTTCGGAGGCGAGTTGGCGGATGAGTTGCAGGATCAGGTCCCAGCGCACCGGGCGCGGACGGGCCTCCGCCGCCGGCTGGGCGGGGGACCTCGCCGGGGCCGCGGTCCCGGCGGGGGCGGGAGGGTTCGAGGGGTGCGCGAGGGGGGTGGACGCCACGGGCGCCGTTTGGTCGACCAACCGGCTCAGAAGAGACATTCCCCTACCCCCTTGTCAGGCGCGCTCGGATGTCGGGCAGGGAGCGCCGTTCGCGGCTGGACGTTGCCGGCCTCTCCTCGGGGACCAACTGCCGCCCGAGGGCCTGGATGGCGCTGCCCAGCCGCGACCCGGCCGCCTCCACCACCGGGACCCCCTCGTTGGCCGCGCGCAGCACGGCCGCGTCGTCGGCGGGGAGCTCGAACCAGACGGGCAGGCCCAGCGTGGCCTCCACGTCGCTCCGCCGGACGCCCACCCCGCGGTTGGCGCGGTTGAGCACCAGGTGTGCCTTGCCTCGACCCAGCTGCAGCAGGTCCAGCACCGCCAGGGCGGCCCGGGTGTTGCGCAGGGTGGGGACGTCGGGCGTGGTCAGCATGAGGAGGTGGTCGCTGTCTTCCAGCGCCGGCAGCAGGGTTTCCGGAAAGCCGGCCGGCGTGTCCAGCACGACGGCCTCGAAGCCCTCCCGGGCGACGGCCAGCACCGCCCGCACATGCTCGGCGTGGACGAACTCGGCGACCTCCGGCTTGGCCGGCGCCGGTAGCACCCAGAGGCTGGGGCCGTGGCGCGACATGAAGCTCAGGAGCAGGTCTGGGTCCAGGTGGCGGGTCTCCGCCAACAGGTCCCGATAGGGCCGGGGCGCCTGGACCCGCAGGTGGGTGCCCACGTTGCCCCAGTCCAGATGCAGGTCCAGCAGTGCCGTGCGCAGCCCGCGCTCCGCCAGGGCGACGGCCAGGTTGACCGCGACCGTGGTGCGGCCGACCCCGCCCTTGGTCCCGAAGACGGCGTGGACGTGCTGGGTGGCCTCACTCAACGGGGCGCCGGCATGCCCGGGGCCCAGGTGGGCGGCGGCTCCATAGATGGACTCGGTGAGCTGGGGCAGGTCCGGGGAACTGCCCAGCACCAGGCGCACGCCAGCCAGCGCGGCCTGCGGGTAGACCTCGGCCGGCTGGCCGGACCGCAGGACGAGCACGAAGACGGAGGCCGCGTCCTGGCGGGTGTGGGGGGCCACGGCCTCCAGGGTGGCCGCCAGGTCTGTCCCCGCGTCGACGAGCACCACCGCGGGGGAGGCCGCCGGGGCCAACTCGGCGATGGGGCAGATGCCCGAGATGTAGATGTCGGTGACGGGCGCCAACTGGCGCGCGCGCTCCGCGCACCAGGCGGTGTCATCCGAGGCCAGCCGCAGGTGCACGCGTTCGGTGGCCCGTCCGGGCTCGTTAGCTTCCAGCCAGACCACTTCCCGTCTCCGGCGGCAGCGTGACCGTCGTCTGGTCGGTCACATTGCGCAGCGAGAGGGAGATCTGGCCGCGGCTGACCGCAAACTGGACCAACTGCACCTGGGCCGGTGAGAGTTGGAGCGTGACATCGGTGTAGCTCGTGGGGATGGGCCCCCCCTGTCCGGTGAAGCGCTGGCCGACCGCCAGCACCAGGACGTCCTCTTCGATGGTGTCCACGGTGGCGGAGGTGCTCGCGGTGAAGGTGGCCAGCACGTCCACGTGGTCACCGGGCTGAATCATCTCGCCGACCCCGCTGGTGGGTCCCACGGCCACCGTGTACGCGCGCTGGCCCGGTGCCACCGCGTAGCCGAGCGAGGCCGGCGTGTGGCTTCCCGACAGGTCGGACTGCACCAGGGGTTGCCCGGCGAAGATCGGGGCCACCGTGATGCTGCCCACCGCCTGGGACAGGGTGGTCAGGGCCCCGCTGGGCAAGGTCCCGGGGGTGAATTGTGCGATCCGCAGCATGTTGGCCGTCAGTCGCGTATGCGCGGGGAGGGTGCCGGCGGCCACCAGGACCGGCGCCGTCCGCGGCTGCAGGGCACGCCGCGAGATCTGCCCCAGGTAGGCATGGACCCCGATGGCGGCGACGGCCGCCAGGCCAAGCGCCCCCAGGGCCAGCCGTTGGTTCAGGCGCTCTGCCGCGTTCACCCCGCACCCCTTCCCCTCACGACAGGGTCAACGACGGTTGGCCGCTGAAGCCAAAATTCTGGGCGCTGGACACCGTGTGGGGCCCGGTGATCGACGGCAGCAGGGCCGCCACCAACTGGCCCCAGACCGACCCATCCGACGTGGGCGCGCTGAAGGGCCCGGTGGTCCCGCAGTCCACGCGGACCACCGCGAACCCCTGCACCGTGATGTCGGTGCGGCCCTCCCCGGGGGCGTGGGCCACGGTGATCACGGCGTACGGCGCGTTGTTGTCCGCCGCGCAGAGCCCTGCCAGGCCCTTGTCCGTCGGGCCTTCCATGACGCCGGGCTTCGTGAGCAGCTGGACGGAGTCCCCCACGGACAGCCCCGTCGCGGCGCCGCTGGCCAGATTCTGCTCATACACGCTCGCCCCGGTGCCACCCAGGGCGAGCGCCCCCCGATTGCTCAGCCTGTCGCTGGACGCGCTCCCGCTCTTGAGTTCGTACTTCGGGCATCCGGTGGCCGTCGACGCGCAGCCACCGGGGCCGAACGCCGACGCTACCACCGACTCGGAGATGTACAGGGGGGCCAGGCCGAACTGGTCGCTGCCCGCCGAGACGCAGGTGTACTGGCCGTTCACCAGGATCTGGGGGCACGCCGACGGTTGGCCCCCGCTGGTGGTCGTCGCCTGCGTCGGATTGCCGGTGGAGCCGCCGGATCCATCGGAGTCCTGCGACCCATCGGAATCCCCCGAGCCCCCGGCGACGGTGTAGTTCGGGTTGCATGTTCCGCCCCAGCACGTGGGATAGCTGGGCGCCAAGGCGTGGGAGACGACGGCCACCGGGATGTCGAAGACGCCCAGCACGCGCGCGAACAGGGTGGGAACATCCGCCGCCGCGCGCACCGTGACCTGGCCGGCGCTGTCCGACACGCTGACCACCGCATTGGCCACCCCGTTGGCCGCGGCGTAGGCCTGGGCGACCCCCGCCGCGCCGGTGGGGTTGGTGGACAGGGCCTGCGCGCCGGCCAGCGCCGCCGCGTCCGTGGCGGCCTGCATCCGAAACTGGGTCAGCATGCTGCGGCCCACGTCCACGCTGAGCGCGATAGCTCCCAGCAGGACGACGAGGGCCAGGGCCACCAGTCCCGTCGCCTGTCCGCCTTCCCCCCGTCTTGTGCCCACCGGCCTCACCCGCCTTCCTCTATCATCGTGACCGCGGACCGCAGGTTTAGGGCATGTCCCAAGAAGGGCCACAGGATGGGGATCGCGATCGGGATCGCGTACTGGACGCTCGCCGTCACCGAGGTGTCCGGAACCCAGCCGCCCCCGCTGGCGCTGGTGCCGCTCAACGACACCGTCAGATCGCTGGCCCGCAGCCCGGCCGCCTGGGCCGCCGCCACCCCGGCCGCTTCCGCCTGCGACGCCGAACCGCCCAGCGATGCGACACGCGCCGCGTCGTGGGCGGTTTCGACAACCTCCAGGTACGAGACGAAGACCAGCCCGAACTCCACCGTCCCGAACAGGATCAGCAGCAGGAGCGGTAGGAGGAGGGCGAACTCGACCAGGGTCTGTCCGCCCTCCCCCCCGCCGCTACGAGCAGCTCGTCGACGCGGCCGCGTTGTTGAGACAGTTGCCGACATGACTGAAGATGTGGGAGATCGTCCCACCCAGAAAGACGATGGCGGCGATCACCGCCACCGCGATCAGGGCGAGGATCAGCGCGTACTCGGTCAGTCCCTGGCCCTTGTCTTCCCGAGCGCGTCCCACCATGCTGGTGAACCATAGGTACGCCTGCAACAGCGGCATACTCATCGCTTCCGGCCTCCTTCGAGCTTCCGGCTCATCCGAGTCGCGCGTGCCTCCCTGCGCCGCCTCCCACCCCCCGTCGCGGATGCGTGCCCAAAACCGGAAAGCCCGTGGCCGTTAGGCCACGGGCGGAGGTCGAACCCCTGCATCGCCTGTACACCTTCGGCAGCCCAGCCATCGTCGGGATCCCCTGTACGGGCTACCCCTCGGATCTGTGGCTTTGCGCCCCCGCCTCTCGGCGGGTTTGCCCTTTCGGTTGTAACTGGTGGGCTTCGACGTTCCCTTCCTGGTTCCTTGTGCCAGCGACAACTTTATGCGACAATCTGCTGAAGAAGGCGGGGGTGCGCGGGATGCCCCACCAGTGGGGGCGAGGGCTCGGTCGGTTGGCGGGAGGCCTCGTGGCCCTGGCGCTGTGGGGTGCAGTGCTCTCGCCTGCCGTGTGGGCGTCCACCTCTGCCGCGCCGCAGACCGCCGTCGCCGCTCCTTCGACCGCATCCTCCACCGCCGCAGACCCTTCTGGCGTTTTCCCTCCGCAGGCGGTCTTCTCCCTACCCGCGGCCCTGAAACTGTCCCTGGCCGACCCGCCGTCGGTGGTGCACCGCGGCGAGACCGCGCTGGTGCGCCTGGCGGCATACAACGGCGCCGCCTCCGCGGTGACGGTGCGCGTGGACCCCACGACGCTGCCCCCCGGCTGGCGGGTCCCCTCCACACTGAACATCCCCCCGGGGACAAGCATCGTCTCCCTTCCCTTTACAGTGGCCCGCGGGGCGGCCGGGTCGGTCTCGGTGGCCCTGCGCCTGCAGGCCCCGCCGGGCGCGGTGCTGCTGACCCCCCGCCTCACCTGGCGCTGGACGGTGGGCCGGGGCTGGTGGTTCTGGCTGGGCATGTACCGCGCGGCCCTGGCGGGCGGCGTCTTGGCCGTGGCGCTGGGGGTGGTCATCGCCGGGTACCTGGGCTGGGTGCTGCGCGTGCGTCCTCGCACGCTGGTGCAGGGCGCCCTGCAGGTCACGGGGCCAGACGGTGAGGCCCTCGGTGAGGTCCCGCTCCCCTCCCTCCCGCGCGTGCTGCTCGGCGGGGCGGGGGTGGCGCCCCCGGCGGTGCCGATCACCCAGGTGCCGGGGAGCGACGTCCTCTTCCTCGTCGAGGCCCACGTGGACGGCGCCGGCGGCCCGTGGGTGCGGGGCCTGTGCGCCTGGGGCCGCCCGCCCCAGACGGTGTTGCGGGTGGAGGCGGCGTGGCCCCACCACATCTATCCGGGCCCGGTGCCGCGGCGGGAGATGAACCTGTACGCGGACGCGGCCTTCGGTGCCGCCGGCGTCCGCTTCACCTACCGCACCGGGGCCCCGCTGCCTCCCTCGCCCGACACCGGGGGCCTGGACCTCCTGCGCGGACTGTGACACCCGGACAGGGGGAGGGCGGCGCCCATGGCCGCGGTGCAGATCGAGAACGTGGACCGCGGGGTCGTGCTCGCGGGCCGCGCCGTGGTGGCCCGCGGCTTCTGGGAACGGGGACGCGGCCTGATGGGCCGCCGCAAGCTGGCGACGGGGGAGGGGCTGGTGCTCGCCCCCTGCGGCAGCATCCACACGTTCGGCATGCGGTTTTCCATTGACGCGCTGCATGTGGACGCCGAGGGGCGCTGTCTGGCCGTGGCGACGGCCCTCCGCCCCGGACGGTTGGGCCCCCTGCTCCGCGGGGTGCGGGCCGTGATCGAACTGCCGGCCGGCGCCGCCGGCCCCACCTGTCCGGGAGACCTGATCCGCTGGGCGCCCGTCCCCTCAGAAGCTGCCCCGGGGGCCGCGCCGGGCGAGCACGGCGGCCAGGAGGCGTAGATCCTCGGGAGAGCCCGCGCCCAGGCCGAAGAGCGACTGGCCGAGCGGCCAGAGGGGATCGGCGGCGGGGATGGTCCGCAGGAAGCGTCCCAGTCCGGCGCTCCCCTCCCGGCTGAGGACGCCCATCGCCTGGTGCAGGCGGCCGAGGGCGGAACCCGCCGGCCGCCCGCCGAGCGCGGCCGCGTGCTCCAGGGCCGGCACGAGACCGACCCGCCCCCCCTCCAGCCGGCGCCAGGGGATGCCGGCCCTCAGGATCGCGTCCAGGTCGGCGCCAGCGGCCCCGGCCAGGAGCCGCGCCTCTTCTTCGGGAAGGGGGTCGGCGCCGGCGGCCCGGGCCCAGCGGGCCGCCAGGGCGGCGGCGGGGTCGGGCGCGGCCGCCAACAGGCGGTCCGCGGTCGCGGCGGCGCAGACGGCGGCCGCCGTGGCCAGCGCGTCTTCCACACCCCAACCGGGGACCCCCGCGTACCCCCCATACACCTCCAGAGCCACGCCGTACGCGCTGGCCAGGGCGTCCAGGCCCGCCAGGCCGGCGTCCTCCAGAAGGGGCAGCCGCGCCTCCACCCCCGCCGCGATCCGCTCACGCACCTCGGCGGCGCTGCCGGGGCTCAGGGGGGTTCCCGGCCGCAGGACCAGGTGGACGGTGGCGGCCAGCACGGCCGAATCCTTGGCCCGCAGACGCGCTCCCATCTCGGTCGCGACCGTCCAGGAGGCCGTCACCTGCCATCCCGAGGCCGCCAGCGCCCGCCCCAGGGCGGTCCAGCCGCGGAGCGCGCGCTGGGCGAAGATGACCACGGCTACGGACCCGGGGGCCAGAACGCGCCGGGCCTCGGCCAGCGAGGCGGTCAGCGTGCGCTCGTAGTGCGCGTCGTCGCGGCCGCCGGTGCGGCTGTTGACGCACTCCTCGTCCCGGGGCACCGCGTCCCGGCGCAGCAGGTCGGGGTGAAGGTCCGGAGCCGACCGGCGCAGCCAGACGTAGAAGAACTCGGAGATGTCGGCATAGGGGACGGCGTCCCAGTGCGGGGGGTCGGTGACCACCGCCGCCGCGCAGCCGTCGGCCAGGGGGAGGCTGGCGGCGGGGGAGCCGATGGCGCGGCCCGGCCGCAGGTGGGCCCGCTCCAAGCCGTCGCAGACCTTGGCCACCCAGGAGACCGCACCCGCGAAGGATCCGGGGCCGCCGGCCAGGGGCTGGCACTCGGCGAAGTCCCAGACCATGGAGATGGCCTGCCGCCCGAAGGTGTTGTTGACCAGGGCGCGGGTCGTGTGCCAGCGGCAGAGCGAGCTCAGGTAGTCCGCCTGGCGGTCGGCGGCCAGGGCCAGGCAGGTGGCCACGGCCCGGGCCGTTGCCGCGGGCAGGCCGGCGCCCTCCAGGGCCGGCCCGGTGTCGCGCACCAGTGCGCACAGCGTGGCCAGCGCGACGGCCTGGCGGGGCGAGAAGAGGTCCCCCCACGATTCCAGGCCGTACCCGCGCACCGAGAACCCCAGGGTCCCGGCCGCCGGCAGCGGCTCGCCGGGAACGGCCGCCGGGTTGGCGGCGCGCAGGGCGTCCAGGGCATCGGCGGCGCGGCGCGCGCCCTCCAGGTCCGCGGCCTCGGGGAGCCGGTAGCGGCGGCCCTGGGGTGTCCGGGTGACCACGGCCAAAAGGCGGGCATCGGCGGTCCCGCCGTAGCGGGCCGCCAGTTGGCGGCGCACCTCGCGACCCGGCGTGACCGCCCCGCACAGCGGGCAGGTGGCGGAGCCCTGGCGCAGCGTGCCCCCGGGGGCGTCCAGGTCGTCCAGCGCCGCCAGTCGGACGGCCACGCCCTCCGGCCCGGCCTCCAGGCGCAATCCGACGCGTTGGCGCGGCGTGGCCTCCAGGATCCGTTTGCTCAGCAGGGGGATCTCGACCCCACAGCCGCCGCAGCGGGCCGTACGGCACCAGAGGTAGGCCAGGGGGCGGTCTCCCGGGCCCGCCGCCGGATACAGCGGACCCAGGCGCTCGGCGGCGCGGAAGAGCAGATCGGCGCCGGCCGCCCGCACCCGGTCGCCCAGCCCCGGCCCGGCGGCCGGGATCTCCTCGAGCAGGGTGCGGCAGAGCAGGGTGGCCACGGGGTTGAGGTCGGCGGCGACGACACCGGCCCCGACGCGCAGGGCCTCCAGCGGGATGGAGCCGCCCCCGGCGAAGGGATCGACCACCAGCGGGGTTCCGGTGCCCCCTTCGGCCTGATCGGCCGCGGCCACCAGGCGCCGGGCGACCCCCAGGTGGTGCGCGGAGGCGGAGTGCTCCCAGCGCGCGAAGTCCGCCAGGAAGGCGCAGGCGCGCCGCCGGAGGTCCTCGCCGTCCGCGGGTTCTCCCCCCAGGGCCTCGGCCAGGGCCTGGCGGAAGGCCGGGGGGCAGTCCGGGCCGGCCGGGTCCGGCCAGAGCGCGGCCAGCACGGTGGCGCGGCTGACCCCCAGGGGTTTGCGGGACCACCAGGTGTGCAGCGTGGCGGGGTGTCCATGGCGCAGGGACTTCTCCCTGCGCGCCTGGGCCCCGAGGTCGGCGGCGGGGAAAGCGGCCTCGATGAGCCGGGGTGCGGTCCTCAGAGGACCAGATCCCGGGGTCCCGCGATGCGTTCGCTCCGGCTCCGGTCCCGGTAGTGCACCACGATCTGCAAGGGCTGGTCGCTCTCCACGGATACATGGAGCGGGTGCGCGAACTCGGCCCGGTGGGGCGCCAGCACACGGACGCGCGTGCCCCCCACGCGGTACTGTTGGCAGGCCAGGTATGACAGGGGGTGGATGCGCCAGTCCAGCCGGCGCATCGGGGCGTTGGCCTCCAGCCCCAGGATGGACTCCAGGAAGAGCGTGATCAGCGTGCCGCTCTGCCCGACGAAGCCCGGGCGGGCCGGACGCCCCGGGGTGGTGCCGTCCGGGGCGTAGTTCTCCCAGATGGCGCCGGTGGCGTCGGCAACGCGCCCGACGGCTTCCAGGTGCCGGCAGGCCAACGTGTGGGCGAGGTCGTGGAACCCATAGCGGCGCAGGCCCCGCGTGACCATGAGCACCAGGGCCGGCCAGACCGCGCCCCGGTAGTAGCCCCCCTTGGGGTCGAAGCCCTCGGCCCCGACGGCCAGGGTGGTGGGACCGGCGGGGGCGCAAAAGCCGCGCGGGTCCTCGAGCCAGTCGGCCAGGCGCGCCGCCTGCTCGGGGGTGGCCACGCCGGCGACCAGCGTCCAGAAGGCGGCGATGGTCGGCACCGGGTGGCGGCTCCCATCGGCGCGCAGGTCGTAGAAGAACCCGCTCTCCTCGTCCCACATGGACTGGCGGATACGTGCGGACAGCGCGTCGGCGTCGGCGGCGAGTTCAGCCGCCCGTCGGCGGACGGCAAGTCCGGGGCGGGGTTCCCCCTGACGGTCGAACTCGCGGGCCACCGCCCCGGCCAGTTCCACCAGAGAGCGGGCGGTCAGGACCATCTCGGCGGAGATGTCCACGCCGCACAGCAGCCCGGCGTTGCGCGGGGAGTTTTCCAGGCTGGCCCAGTTGGTCACATACAGCCCGGTAGCGTGCCGTAGGTGGGTCTGCATCGCCGCGTACTGCGCCAACAGCGGTTCCCAGACCTCCAACAGGCGTTCGGCGTCGGCCGCCTGCCGGAAGTGGCAGAGTTCTGCCCAGGCCGCCAGCGGGTGGTTCAGGCCGTCCAGGGTGAGGGCGGGGACGGGCGCCGGACGGTCCAGAGGCACCGCCTGCCCCGAGCGTCGCGTGAACAGGGGCAGTCCCTCGCGGTTGACCCACGCCGGATGGTCCTCCCCGCCCGCGCCGATCTCCTGGCAGATCTCCCCATCGGGGTGCTGGCAGCGATAGAAGTTGTCCAGGGCCTCCGCGGACGGCACCAGCCCGTGGGCCAGCGTGGTGAACATCGTCGTCCAGGCCGTGTCGGCCAGGCGCAGCGTGCCCCCCAGGCAGGGGTCCACATAGTTGCTGACCAACCGGCCGTCGGCGGCCGGGCGCCGCAGTTGGGCGACGGCCGTCTCCCAGGCCAACCAGTAGGCGCGTTCCGCGGCGGCGTCCGGCGGCCAGTCCGGGCGCGGCAACTGCTGCCGCACCTGCACCCACTCGGGCAGCGCCTGCCCGCGGTAGGCAGTCTTGTAGAAGCGCTCGCCCTTCTCCTCGGACTCGCGCACACTCACCGTGATCCCCCTCCCCATCAGGTGGATTGTGCCGCACGGGGCCGCGGCAAGTCCACGGATCAGCGCCGCGCGCGGGGCCGCCAGCCGGGCAGGTGGGGCAGGGCGTTGATGGCGTGCACGTTGGGCCGCGGCGGCTGGAAGTCCAGGATGCTGACCCCGGTGTTCGCCAGGGAGAAGCCGAACTCTCCGTGGCCCGGCTCGGGACGCAAACCCAGGTAGAAGCGCAGCAGCCGGGCCAGCGATCCCCCGTGCCCGACGGCGGCGACGGGCCCGTGCAGGGCCGCCCTCCGGAGTTCGCGGGCCACGCGCGCGATCCGGGACGTTACGCTGGCCTCCGGCTCCAGACCGAGGGCCGCCGAGCGCAGCGCCGCGGCCTCGGCGTAGGTCATGCCCTCCAACTGGCCCCGTCCCACCTCGCGCAGGTCGGTGCGGACCAGCGGCGTCGGGGAACGGGTCGCGGTGGCGAGGATGGCGGCCGTGTCCCGGGCGCGGGCGAGGTCACTGGTGAACACCGCAGTGAACGAGATGCCCTGGGCCGTGCACCACGCCCCCAGCGCCTCCGCCTCCTCCCTGCCCCGGGTGGTCAGGGGCAGGTCCAACTGGCCCATGACGCGCCCCTCGGCGTTTCCCTCGGCCTCACCGTGGCGGATCAGGTAGAGCATGTGTTGCCCGTCACCGGGGGATGCGCGCCTCCCCGGCCGGTGCCGTCCCCTCCCGCCGGCCGTCCGCGGCTGCCCGCCCATGCCGCCGCGTGCGCGCGCCACCATCTCCCGTGGCCGCGCGCTTCCACACGTTGGCCACGCCATCCTGCCGGTGGCGGCACCTGCCGCGCCCCCGGCGCCGGGGGCGCGGCAGGGGGCGACATCCGCATGGAGAAGGGCGTCGTCTGTCAGGGCGCCGTTCTGGGTGCGGACGGGATGGAGACCTCCCCGGACGGGTCCTGACGCATCGCCCGCCGGGCGCCATGGAAAAGGCCCCCGCCGGCAGGGGCTGGTCCCTCGCCCTGGCCGAGGAGGGGCGCCAGCAGGGCTACCCGCACGAGTTGGCGGACTTCGTCGACGCCGTGCGCGCGGGGCGGCCGCCGCGTCAGACGGGGGAGGACGGGCGCGCGGCGCTGGAGATGCTGCTGGGCGATCACGCCGCGGCCGGCCGCAGATCTCTGGTGACCCTGCCGCTGAACCCCGCCCGCGCCACGGAGACCCCCGTGGCGCTGTGGCGGGCGCCGCGCTGACCGCCCCGGGCGGGCGAGGGCCCGCCGCGGGGCCCAGGGGTGTGGGCGATGGGAGTACGGGGCCTGGGGCCGCTGGCCATCTGTGCCGTGCTGGGGTGGTTCCTGTCCGGGTGCGTCCGCCTGGCTGGGAGGCCGGTCACCCTGCGCACTGCGGCCTGCGCCGTTTCCGGCGGGGCCCATGGCGTCGTGGCGCCCGCCGGGGCCACGCTGCACCTGATCCCCGGCGGGCGGGCGGCGTGGGTGTTCTCCTCCGGATTGGTTCTGCGCACCACGGACGGTGGGCGGCAGTGGTGCAACGTCACGCCGCCGTCGCCGCAGCGGCGCCCCGTGCCCCCGACCCTCCAGGTGAATGTGGCCGACTTCGTGAGCGGTACGCAGGCCTGGGTGGCGGCTGGGGGCCAGTGCTCGTCCACCGCGCAACTGCTCCACACCGCCGATGGCGGGCGCGACTGGAGCCCGGTCCAGGTGGCCGTCCTGGCCACCACGGGGAGGGCCCCGCTCTGCGTCTCCCGCATCGACTTCCTCAACCCCAGTGACGGGTGGGTCCTCATGACCAGCGTGGGGGTGGGGAATCCCCGCGGGGCGGCGCCGGTGGGGGTCCTGTACGGCACGACCGACGGCGGTCGGAAGTGGGCGCCGACCAGCCTGACGAGCCACGCCACCTACCCCGCGGGAACGCTGCCGCTGGCGGGGAGCGTGGAGGGCGTGGACATCCAGACACCGAGTTCGGGATGGGCCACGGAGGGCTCGGCGGGCACCTATTCCCCGCCGGCGTCGATGTGGCTGGCGCACACGGCCGACGGGGGCGCGATCTGGAGCGCCGCGAGCGGCGTTGCCGCCCCGCCCGCCTATCCCTACCCCCACGCCGGCACCCCGCGTGTCAAACCCTACCCCCCGCAGTTTTTCGGGGGCGGGGCCGGCATCCTGCCCGTCCGCTTCTCCGTCTTCGGCGCGCCCACGGTGTGGGTCTTCTACCGCACGAGCGACGGGGGGAGCACCTGGCAGGCGGGCGCGCCGGTGCCGGGCCGGCGGGACGCGGCCTTCGCCTTCCGCGATGCGCTCAGCGGCGTGCTGCTGCAGCCGGACGGGACGTGGCTGGGCACGGCCGACGCCGGCCGCAGTTGGACCCCGCTGCCCGCACCGGGCCCCGTCGGGGCGGCCGCCTTCTCCTCCCCCGCCACGGGGTGGGTGATCACGGTCTCCGGGGCGCTCTATGTGACGCAGGACGGGGGGGCCACCTGGGGGCGGCGATCCCTGGTGGAGGTGGCGCCCCGGCGAGCGCCCTGGCCCCTGCGCGCCTGGCGCGCGGCTTGGCGGCCGGCGTGGGGGCCGCTCGTCGCCGTGACCGGGCATCTGCGGTGCTTCATCTGGACCGCGTGCGCCACCGGCTCGCCGGCGCCGGCCAGCGGGTCCGCCTGCGTCCGCGCCCCTATGCCCCTGTTGGGCCGCCTATGGACGGCCTACCACCCGCGCGCCCCGGCCTTCTCCGTCCTGGACATGGTCTCCCCGCAGCAGGGCTGGGCGCTGGCCGGAGGGCAGCTCTTGCACACCACCGACGGTGGCGCGCACTGGCTGCGGTCCAGTCCCGGGGGCTGCGCGCTCTCCGCGCTGGCCGTGACCGGCCCCGGCGGGGTGGTGGCGGCCGCCGTCCCGGCGGGTGGGGGCCGCGTCACCATCCTGCGCACGTCCAACGGCGGGTGGCGCTGGTACCGCACGGAGGTGGCGGTGGCCGGCACCGCTCCCGTCCCCCGCCTGGACTTCGTCAGCGCCGCCGACGGCTTTCTACTGGTGCGGGCGGGGGCTGCTGGACGGGAGGTCCTCTACCGCACCACCGACGGCGGCGCGCTCTGGACGCCGGTGGCCGGGACCCTGCCCGCCGGCGCTGACCAGGTGCGCTTCAGCGGACCTCTGGACGGGTGGGCGGCCGTTTCCGGCCCCGGCCGCTCCCTGACCCTCTACACCACGCGGGACGGAGGCGGGACCTGGAGCCGGGCGGGCGCGCTCGGGGTGGATGCCGGTAGCGCTCCCGCGGTGACGGCCTGGGGGACCGCGGCGGGGGGAGCCGCCCTGCTCGCCGTGGCGCCGGCCCCGGGGACGGCCGGGCCGTTCTCCACCGTGCTGTACAGCAGGGCGGGCGGGGGGGCCTGGGCGTCCACCCCGCCGATGCACCTGGACCTGATCGACGCGGTGGGCGGGCAGGCGGCCTGGGCCGTGTCGGGCACGCGCCTGGCCTACACGTTCGATGGGGGACTGCACTGGCAACTCGTCTATCGCGGCGCCGCCCTGACGGGGGTGCGGGTGTTGGACTTCCTCAGCGGTGGCCGACGGGGGTGGGCCGTGGTGGCGCCCCCTGGGCCGGCGGGCGCCCCATGGACCCTGCTGCAGACGGTCGACCGCGGGGCGTCGTGGAGCGTGCTGGCCACCCTGCACCCCCCGGCGGCCGCCGGGTGAGCGGTGAGCTGAACCTCCCCACGTAAAGCCGAGGGGTTCTGGGCATGCGCACCGCGGCCTTTCCAGGGCGCTCGGGGGCAGTGGACCGCGTTGCGCGCTCACCCCGCACCGGGAACTCCTGAAACGTCGGGACGGGAACGGCTCACCCCACGCCTAAAGGCCTACCCTTACCCCACAAGTCCCTGAACCACCACAGATGGCATGTGCCGGGGCGCCTCGGACCCTGCCTCTGGTGTATGGACGGCGCCGCACCGCTGGGGATTCGGGATGTGGGAACGGTGAGGCCTAGAGGGGCCTAGAGGGGCCTAAAGGCGGGGGCTTGCGCCGCGATTTCGGTCAGGACGCCGCCCCCTGCCAGGTGACGGTTCTAGGGACCCACTTGCCCCCGCTGGCCGCGCCCCCTACCAGGAAGTCCTGACCGCCCAGCGTGGCCACCACGCCTCCCCTGGTGCCGCGCGCCAGGGTGGCGCCCTTGAGGCCCAGCGGTCCCAGGCAGGCCTGCACCGTCGCGGATGCCGTCGCGGCCGGGGTGCAGGACAGGGTGGGTACCTTGCCGAGCGGGATCGCGCCGCTCAGCAGGCTGGTCTGGAGCACGAAGCTTCCGGCGGTGATCCCAGCGGGGAGGCGCACGGCGACCACTGACGCCCAGGCGTGGTGTTGAGCGGGGACCCCCAGGTCCACATCGATCAGCGCGTTACGCGCGGTGGCGTTCACCGTGGCGTGTAGCGGCAGGAGGTCCACCTGGCGCGGCTGGTGGCCCGAAGACAGCACCAGCCAGGTGTACCCGCTCTGGAGCACGGCGCCGGTGGCCGGCGCCCCTGGGTGGGTGGCGATCCAATCGCTGACGCGGCCGGGGACGTTCTTCCAGACCACCGACGTGAAGCGGCCGGCGGCGCTCAGTTGGACGGCGATGTCGGTGGTGTCGGCGGGAATCTGCGCGCGGTGACGCCCGCAGCCCGCCGCCAGCACGGCGGCGAAGAGGGCGGCGGCCAGCGGGCGCGGCCAGGGCCGGGCGGTGCGCCGCGCGGGGCACCCCGGATCCGCGGGTCCGCGGGAACGGGAACCGGTCGTATATCGCATGGATATGCGCATTCACCGCTGTGGGGCCCCAGGCCTGCCGGACCGCCTCGCCCACCGCGCCAGCAACTCCTGGCGGGCGCGCGCGGCGTCAACCCCCAGGCAGACGCGCACCACGCGCCGATCGCCCAGGAGCGCCGGCCGCGTGCGCACACGCAGGTCCGCCACGACCATCCCCCGGGTGAAGGTGCCTTGTGTCTCGATGGCGACGGGCACGTCGGCCGTCTCCGCCAGTCCCGGGTCCAGCGCGATGGCGGCTGCCAGCGGGTCGTGCAGGGGGGCCGCCGGTGGGAAGCCGAGGCGGATGTAGGCCTGGGTGTAGGCGGAGATCAGGGCCGCCGCCAGCCGGGCGGGTGGTGTGTCCGCCCGCTCCAGGTCGGCGGCGTCGTCCGCCGTGGCCAGGACCCGGCGGGTCACGTCCAGGCCCACCAGCGTGACCGGCCAGCCGGCGCCCAACACCAGGCCGGCCGCCTCGGGGTCGGCGCCGATGTTGAACTCCACCGTGGGTGCCACGTTCCCCGGTTCCAGCACCGTCCCGCCCATCACGACCACACGGCGGGCCAAGCCGGCGGCCTCGGGATCTGCGCGAACCAGCAGCGCCAGGTTGGTGAGTGGGCCGCTGGCCACCAGCGTCACCGCCCCAGGCCGGGCCCGCAGGGCCGCCGCCATGGCCGCGGCGGCGGGCGGGGCCGATGTTCCGCGCGACGGAGCGGGCAGCAGGCCGCCGCATCCCCCGATCCCGTCGTCCCCGTGCACGTGTCGCGCGTCTTCCGCCTGGCCCACCAGCGGGCCGGCGGCCCCGGGATGGACGGGCACTTCCGCCGCGCCGGCCGCCTCCAGCACGCCCAGGGTGTTGGCCGTCGCCCGCTCCAGCGCACAGTTGCCCGCCACCGTCGAGACGCCCAGGAGGGTGCAGGGCGCGGCGGTCAGGTAGAGCAGGGCCAGCGCGTCGTCGAGGCCGGTATCGCAGTCCAGCCAGACCGCTGGAATATCGTCCATCTCGGCCACCTCGCGCGCCCCATTCTACACGCGCGCGCAGGCGCCCGGCGGCAGGAGCGCCCCTCCGGACGCAGAAACGGTCGATATTTGGAGGGATTGGCATTGGCAGGGGGAGACAACGACCTGAGTGAGCCGATGTTCATCGAATTCGTGCCCATGCAACCGGCCAACGGCAGGGCGCGGACCGCGACGCCGCGGCAGCGGCTGGCCGCGTTGCCCCCCGAAGCCCTGGGCCGCTGGCGCCCGGAGCAGCCGGAGCCCGAGCCGGCGGCGGTGCCCCCCATGGCGCGCAACGGCCGCAATGCAGCGGTGGTGCACGAGGCGCCAGCCGCACCGGAGGCGTCTGCCCGCCGGGACACGCGTAGCGGCTACCAGGACGGATGGTTGAACGGGGTCCGGCATGCCGGCGCGGTGCTGGAGTTGCGCTGCCTGGACGGCACCGTGCTCACGGGACGGCTCCTCCAGTTCGATACCTTCAGCCTGATCCTGGAAGCCGCCGAGGGCCAGATCCTGATCTTCAAGCACGCCGTGGCGACGGTCCGCGTCCGCCAGGAGCCCTGACCCCCGCGCGCCCGCGGACCGACGGGGCCGGGGGTTCGCCGCGGGCCATCCGCCGGCCGTTCCGCCCGGGGGGGCCTGGGCGGAATCCGGACCGGCGGCCCGCCGCCCACGGCGGGGGTTCAGCGCGCGGTTTCGACCACCAGCGCGGCCTCCAAGGTGTCCAGCGCCTCCTCCACCTGATCCGCCGTGGTCACCAGGGGCGCCAGCACGCGGATGACGTTGCCGTACACCCCGGCTCGCAGGAAGATGGCGCCGTTCTCCACCGCGCGCCGCAGCACGCGTCCCGTCAGGTCCGCCGCCGGCCGCTTGGTCTTGCGGTCCTCGACCAGTTCGATCGCCATCATGGCGCCGACGCCCCGGACGTCGCCCACCACCGGAAAGCGTTCGGCCCAGGACAGAAAGCGCGTGCGCAGGCGGCGTCCGACCTCCTCGGCGGCCGTCAGCAGGCCCCCCTGGGCGATGTCGTCGAGGACGGCCAGCCCGGCGGCGCAGGCGACGGGGTTGCCGACGTAGGTACCGCCGATTCCCGAGTCCGGCGGGGCGTCGACGATGTCGGCGCGGCCCACCACCCCGGACAGCGGCATGCCGGCCGCCATGGACTTGGCGACCACCAGCAGGTCCGGGGTGACCCCCGAGTGTTCGCAGGCGAAGAAGCGCCCGGTGCGGCCGTACCCGGTCTGGACCTCGTCGGCCACGAAGACGATGCCCTCGCGCCGGCAGATCTCCTCCAGGCGCCGCAGGTACTCGGCGGGGGGGACCACGAAGCCGCCCTCGCCCTGGACGGGCTCGATGACCATGGCCGCCACGCTCTCGGCGGCCACCTGGGTGTGCAGCATGTCCTCGACGGCGTCGGCGCAGGCCACCCCGCACTCGGGATGGCGCAGGCCCAGTGGGCAGCGGTAGCAGTAGGCGTAGGGGGCGCGGTAGACCTCAGGGGCCAGGGGCCCGAAGCCCGCCTTGTAGGGGTGGGGCTTGGCGGTCATGGTCATGGTGAGCAGCGTGCGCCCGTGGAAGGCACCGGAGAAGACGACCAGTGCGGGGCGCCCGGTGAAACTGCGCGCCATCTTGACGGCGTTCTCCACGCCCTCGGCCCCCGAGTTGAAAAAGGCCGCCTTGTGGGGGCCAGCCCCCGGCGCCAACTGCACCAGGCGTTCGGCGAGCGCCACATACGGCTCGTAGGGGACGACGCTGAAATCGGTATGGGCGTACGCGTCGATCTGCTCGTGCATCGCGCGGCGCACCGTGGGGGCCGCGTGGCCCACGTTGAGGCAGCCGATGCCGCCGCTCATGTCGATGAAGGTGTTGCCGTCCAGGTCGTGCAGCAGTGCGCCCTCCGCCGCGGCGATCACCGCCGGCACATACACACTCAGCGCATCGGAAACCGCGGACTCCTTCCGGCGCAGAACCTCCTGTGAACGGGGCCCGGGGAGCGGGGTCCTGCGCACAATCGAACCCAAAGCGGCGTTCCTCCTGTTCGGCCGGCCTATGCCCGGCGCGCGTTCCGCTATAGAATACGCGTTGCCGCACAGGGGGCCAAGGTTTCCGGGCCGGGAGGCGGGGCATGGCGCAGGCACGGGACTACGGTCGGCTGACGAGCGTCGCCGTCGACGGCGGCCAGGTACCGGGGGACTTGGCGCGCATGCTCTCGGGGCTCCCCGCTCTCTTTCCGGACGAACTGCGGGCGCACCTTCTGGACGGGCTGGACGACGCGGACGGGGCGGCGGTGTATGCGTGGAACGGCTCCGCCCTGGTGCTCGCCGTCTCCAACTGCCCGCCCCCCGTCGACGACGCGCGCACCTACGGGGCGATCGCGGCCAACGCCGCGCTGGGCGGGGTGTTTGCCCGGGGCGGGCGCCCGCTGATGGCGCTGAACCTGGCGACCATTCCCGAAGACATGCCCGCCGAGGTGACCGTCCAGATCCTGCGGGGCGCGGCCGAGCAGACCGGCGCCGCCGGGGCGGTCGTGGCCGGCGGCCACATCGTCGGCGGTGAACTCCACTTCGGCCTGGCGGTCCTGGGCACGGTCGACCCCGAGCGCCTGATCCGCCGGAGCGGGGCGCGGCCGGGCGACCGCCTCGTCCTGACCAAACCCGTGGGCGTCAGCGCGATCATCGCCGCGGCCCGCCGGGGGTCGGCGCTCCCCGAGGCCATGGCGGCGGCGGTCGGGTCGATGCTGGCCAGCAGCGCGGCGGCGTCCGAGGCGGCGATGGCGGCCGGGGTGCGCTGCGGGGTCCAGGTGGCGGGCCGCGGGCTCATCGGGCACGCGCTGGAGGTGTCTCGCGCATCGGGGGTGCAGATCCGGATCCGGTCCGACCGGGTCCCCCTGCTGCCCGGTGCCCTGCACCACACCGGCGCCGGGGACCTTCCCGAGGCCGCCCGGCTCAACCGCGCCTCCTTCGCCCCACACACCGAGGTGGGTGCGGCCGTCGAGCCCCTTGTCCGGGAACTGCTCTTCGCGCCCGAAACCGCCGGAGGCCTGCTGTTGGTGGTGCCGGGCGCCGCGCTGCACCGTTTGGCGACCACATGCGCGGCGGCTGGCGTCGAGGCGGCGGTGGTGGGCGAGGCGTGCCGGGGGCGCGGCCTGCTCCTCGAGTAGGCCGCGCTGGGGGACGGGGGGGCACCGGCGTGGGCGGTCGCCGCTCCCCTGCCGCCGACATTACCCGGATGTGCCCCCGGCGCTCGTCGGCCGGTAGAGCCAGCGGCGGCCGATCCGCCCCGCCAGGTGGTAGTGGGTCGCCAGGACCCGCAGCAGCGTCGGGGGCCAGCGCTGGGTGTCCCAGAGCGACGGCTGGGAGAGGGGGAAGTTGAAGATCACCAGCGGGAAGGCCCCGGCCTGCGCGTCGCTCACCAGGGGGGCGGGGTTCCAGTGCCCGTTGGCGGCCACCTGCGTCATCTCGAACGCCTGGTAGAAGACCATGTGGCCGGACTGCAGCAGGTCTCCCACATCGCTGAAGAGGACGGGGCCCGGCGTGCGCGCCAACAGCCTCACCAACGCCGCGTCCCCGGGATCGGCCCCGTCCAGCGGCGCGCGCCACCCCAGCTCATTGAACATCGGCGTCTGCATGTCGTGAAAGGCGGTCAACTCGCGCGCCATGTCCCCCACGGAACCGGGGACGTTGCTCAGCGGGGGCACGCCGATGAGGAAAGCGCACAGGAGCATGGCCGCGACCTGGCGCCGCCCGGGCGCGTGCGGCACCAGCGCGGCCAGCATGGCCGCCGCGGCGATGCTGGGGAAGAAATAGTTGATGCTGGAGCCGATCTTGCCGACCGTCAGGACGATGATCCAGGCCGCCGCCGCGTAGCCGGTCAGGAGCCGCCCGGCCGGGCGGGACCGCGTCAGGCGCCATCCCCACACGGCGAAGAGCATGAGCGGCAGGCCGCCCGCGATGAAGACCCAGGCGGCCAGATTGGTCGCCGCCAGCCCCACGGTCCAGCGGTTGATGTTGTCCAGCAGGATCTGCACGAGGAACTGCCCGCGCGTGGCCACATCCAGGGCGGCCACCACCAACAGCAGCGCCGCGGCGAAGCGCGCCGCCAGGCCCTTGGCGCGGGCCCGGTCCCGGGCCCACAGGAACCACAGGGCGGCGACCAGGCCCTCGATCTCGGATTGGCGCGTCAGAGCGGCGAGCAGGAACCAGGGCCAGGCGCGCTCGGCGCGCTCCGGACACCGTGCCACGGCATACAGCCCGGCCATGCTCCAGGCCAGGGCCAGGGAGTCGACGCGCTCCATCGGGCCCCACTGCCAGATGAAGTACTGGGCGCAGATCAGACCGAGGGCTAGGGCGGCGCTGAGCCAGCGCCCCCCGCCCCCGACCGCGGGCTCGCCCCCGCCCAGGACTTCGCGCACCGTCAGGCCGGCCAGGGCCCCCGCGGCCAACACGCTGGCTCCGGACAGCGCGCGCCCCGCCCAGAAGCCCTGGGCGCCCAGCAGGTGGAAGAGCGCCAGCGCCCCCACGTAGACCGGCGGGTAGTTGCTGACGATGTATGGCGGAGAGGCATTGTTGTGGTAGATGGTGTGGCCGGACGCCAAGCGGAGGGCCTCGTTCAGCAGGGGGCCCTCACCGTACTCGGCCTGGAAGGGGAAGCGCACCAAGGCCCAGGCGTGCAGAACGAAGGTCGCCACGTACCAGGCGACGGCCAACAGCGGCAGCACCCAGACCCAGGAGCCCCGCAGCCGTTCCCACGGCACGCGCGACGACCACATGCGACCAGATTCGACCACATGCACCCGGTTCCTGGGAGATGTCAGGCGGCGCCGTCCAGGAACCGGCGGATCTCGGCCTGCCGCGCGCGCACGGCCGCCGCACCGGCCACCACCAACTGCCCGAAGTGCGAGAAGCCGAACAGGGGCACGCCCTCCGTGTGCGGCTGGATCCGGAGCACGGGGCGGGTCGGGCGGCGCAGGTGGTCGGCGTCATGGGTGACGAAGGCGATGGACCGCTCGATCACGGTGGTCAGGCCCATGCGGGTTCCGGACGCCGGCCGGGCCGGGGACACCTGGACGGCGATGACGCGCTCGGCGCCCATCGCGACCGCCCAGTCCTCGGGGAGGGTGTCTGCCAGGCCCCCGTCGACGAAGACGTGGGCGGCGTCGGCCGCGGTCGTGTAGAGGGCGGGCTCGGCCATGGTGGCCCCCAGCGCCAACCGCAGCGGCGCCCCCAGGATCACCTCCCAGTTTCCGTCCGCCGGCGGCTCGACCGGTTCGGATGGGAAGCCTACGGGGCGCAGCGACACCAGGTCGACCGAGGTGATGGCCGTCGGCCGGTCCCAGTCGGCGGTGGTGGCGGCCCCAGGCGCCAGGGACAGCAGGGCCCCGAGGAAGGCGGCCGGATCCAGGAGCCCCGTTGCCGCCGGCCCGTGTGCCAACAGTTCGTCGATCAGGCCCACCACCGTCGGACGGAGGTAGCGGAAGGGGTGGGCGGCCACCCGCGTGGCGACGGCGGTCACGTCCGCGACGGGCACGCCCAGGGCCAGGATCCCCGCGACCAGGCCGCCCGCCGATGTCCCGGCCAGCACCGGCGGCCGCAGGCCCATGTCCTCCAGCGCGGCCACCACGCCGAGGTGCGCGGCCCCCAGAATCCCCCCGCCGCTGAGCGCCAGCCCCCACTTGTCCAAGGCGAGCCCCCCCGTTGCGCAACGCTCACGAGCCGAGCATCCGCCGCAGGCGCACCCGGGCCGCCGCGTCCTCCGCGTGCGGGGCGGCCACCCGCGCCGCGGCCAGGGCGCGCCAGGCGGTGGCCGCGGTCACGACCCACGACCTCCCGACCATCGCCGGGCTCTGGGACGGGAGCGATGTCGCCGAGCGCCGCCGCCTCGGCCGGCCC
>JAJZWQ010000168.1 GCA_021846605.1 Bacillota bacterium
CGGGAAGCCGGCACGGAGGCACTGCGCCTCGGGTCAGACCGGCGCCTCTACCCGGAAACGGGTGGATGCAAGATTTGACTACGGATCTTGCAACGGCCCATTGGACGGCGGCAGGTGCGCCGGGAGGGAGGGAGAAGTCGCCGCCACTCCTCCCTCGGGGCGGTGGCCTGCGTTGAGATTCTACGTCTCCCCCGCCGGTGACGACGCCTGGAGCGGCACGCGCCCCGACCCGCGGGCCGACCACGGCGACGGTCCCTTCCGTACGCCGGCACGCGCGCTGGGGGCGGCGCGCGCCCTCCCCCGCCCGCACGACCCAGTCGAGATCCGCCTGCGCTCCGGCACCCACTTCCTGGAGGAGCCGCTGCGCCTGGGGCCCGAGGATTCCGGCACCACCCTGGCCGCCCACCCCGGGGAGCGCCCGGTCTGCAGCGGCGGCCGCCAGATCTCGGGCTGGCGCGACGCGACGGTCCACGGCCGCGCCGCCTGGGCCACCGCGGTGCCGGAGGGCTGGACGTTCCACGAACTCTTTGTGAACGGCGAGCGCCGTTTCCGGCCGCGGCTCCCCAAGGCCGGCTTCCACCGCATCGCCGCCATGCCCGGGGTCACGGCCGAGACCCCGTGGCAGGAGGGCCAGGACCGGTTCGGCTTCGCCCCGGGCGATATCTGCGCCGACTGGCGCAATCTCGCCGACATCGAGGCGGTGGTGCTGCACTTCTGGGTCGATTCGCACCTGCCGGTCGCCGCCGTCGACGCGGCCGACGGCCTGGTCCGTTTCAGCCGCTCCAGCATTTTCCGCCTCACCGACAACTTCCGGCAGGGGGGTGCACGCTACTACCTGGACAACGTCTTCGAGGCGCTGACGGAGCCCGGCGAGTGGTACCTGGATCACCCTACCCACACCCTCTACTACCTGCCTTTGCCCGGCGAGGACCCGCAGCGAGCGGAGGTCATCGCCCCCGTACTGTCGCAGTTGATCCGTCTGGAGGGCCTGCCGGGGGAAGCCGGCGTCCACGCAGGGGCCCCCGCGCCGCAGGCCGGCGACGACGACGACGCGCACGTGCGGCCCGTCTCCGGCGTCCTGCTCCAGGGGCTCACCTTCGCCCACGCCGAGTGGCGGCTCCCGGCGGGGGGCCGCGGGTGCGCTCCCCAGGCCGCCGCCGACGTGCCCGCGGCCGTGTATCTGGAGCACGCGCACGGCTGCGCGCTGCGCGATTGCACGATCGCCCGCTGCGGCACGTACGCCGTCGCTGTGGGGCCGGGCTGCCGGGACACGGCGATTCACGGCAACCGCCTCGCCGATCTCGGCGCCGGGGGCGTCAAGGTCGCCGCCGGCAGCAGCGGCACGCGCATCACCCGCAACGAGATCACGGGGTGCGGCCGCACCTTCCACGCCAGCGTCGGCGTTCTCATCCTCAACAGCGGCGACAACGTCGTGGCGGACAACGCCATCTCCGACCTGTACTACACCGGGGTCTCCGTCGGCTGGGTCTGGGGTTACGGCGAAAGCGCCGCCCGCGGCAATCGCATCGAGCGCAACCACATCCACAACATCGGCCAGGGCATGCTGAACGATATGGGCGGCATCTACACCCTGGGCGTCTCGCCGGGCACGGTCCTACGCGGCAACCTCATCCACGACATCCGTTCGGACGGCTACGGGGGCTGGGGCATCTACCTCGACGAGGGCAGCACGGGGATCCTGGTGCAGGACAATCTGGTATACCGCACCAAGACGGGCGGCTTCCACCAGCACTACGGGCGCGAGAACACGATCAGGAACAACATCTTCGCCTTCGCGGCCGAGGGGCAGATCCAGCGCTCGCGCATCGAGGACCACGTGTCGTTCACCTTCGAGGGCAACATCGTCCTCTGGGACCGCGGGCCGCTGCTGCACGGCGCCTGGCGGGAGCCAGCCGCGCACTTCCGCCGCAACCTGTACTGGGACGCCTCCGGCAGACCCGCCGACTGCGGCGGGGGCCGCACGTGGGAGGCGTGGCGGGCGCTGGGCATGGACGAGGGGTCACAGGTGGCGGATCCGCGCTTTGCCGGCCCGGCGGAGGGGGATTTCACTCTGCCGCCGGACTCGCCCGCGCTACGGCTCGGGTTCGTGCCCTTCCGGGCCGGACCTGAGGGGTAACATGGAAGCGCCTCCCGCCCCCATGTGTACCTGTTTACCGAACCGCGTCGGACGGGCGGGGGCAGGCGGGGTCAAGTGTAGCCGCTCACGACTTTTGTCGCATAATTCCAGGACTCCTCCCACCTTGCCAGCGGTGGACCATTCTGCCAGTCCAGCAGGGCTTGCAGCGCTGCAGCCAACGCGGCCTCCCGAGCGCCGATGGCCTCCACCGCGACGCGGGCCAAGCGCCGATAGCGGTCCCGGTCGATGCGCGTGTTCTGCTCCCACTGGGGTCCGTCATCGTCGCGCCAAGAATCGTGCGGGCCATCTTCGTCCCACAACACCCGCGCCAGCGATTCTACGGCGGCTTCTTCGTCGTCTGCTGCGGTGCCCAACGTGCATCCCTCTATAGGGGGCGACCGACTACCCGGGTTTCCTCACTCCAGGAGACTGGGGTGCAGGTCTCCGATGCGGACCTGCAGGCGGTCCACATTGAACGCTGCCCCTTCCACGGCGAGTGGAACTATGTCATCCGTCCCCACAATCTGTCCTGACTTGTTGTCTTCCGGCTCCTCAGTCCCCGGCGGGATACTCCTCCGGCAGGAAGGTAGCGGGGTACTCTGCCGCCACCGACGACCAGAGTTCCTCCAGCGAGGCTGGCAGCGCGTCCAGCGCGCGGCGGAAACGGTCCAGCCAGCGCGCCTCGCGCTCAGACAGGGACAACTGTCCGTTTTCCGCCGCGGCGGCCAGGCGTTCCGCCGCCACCTCCACCGCCCGGCGCGAGCGCGCGTAGTCGGGATCGCCGTCCTGGGGCGCGGAGACGATGGCCCGGGCGATGTCGAAGGCCACCTCCGGGGCCAGGACGAAGGCCTGAGGACTCAGGAAGGCGTCCGAGCGGGTGAGCAGGTCCCGGAGCAACGCTCCGTGGCCTGCCTCGGTGGCCACGTTGAGCAGGCGGCAGTCATAGGCGAGCATCTCGGCCATGACCACAGGCGCCTGCCCACCCAGCAGGCGCATGTTCTGCACCGACTCGTTGCTCCAGAGGTCGGCCAGGGCGGCGGCCACGTTGCCCATCGGGCTGGAGTGAGCGCAGGCGCTGGTCTTGCCCTCCATGGAGATGGGGGTGCCGGTCACCAGCTTGGTGACCACCCCCTCGTAGCCGCAGTCCTTGCTCGGGCCGCAGGCGCCGCACTCGAAGGCGACCAGGGAGCGGGCGGCGGCCACGGCCCGCACCAGCGCGGCGAAGACCTCGGGCACGTAGCCCATGTCCGCTAGGCGCATGGCGGTGTTGGCGTGGGCGCAGTCGGTGTCTCCCCCCGGCACGGCCCCGTCGGCCCGGGCGATGGCCGTGATCTGCCGCCAGAGGAAGGCCACGTCCCGGCTCCCGAGCACGCCGACGGCCAGCAGGACCGCCGGCAGATCGCAGGCCATGATGGCCGGATCGGAGAGCTCCTTGCCGCCCGTGGATTCGATGGACAGGATGTCCGCCCCGGCGGCGGCGCAGCGCCGGAAGCTCTCCAGCATGGCCTCAAGTTCAGAACCCGCGCGCCGGAGCGGCGGCCGCACCCGATCCCGGATGTCGGCCACCGTCACCCGCAGGGCGCACGGGATGCCCTGCTGGTCATGGAAGCGGTCGAGCACCGCGCGCACCTCGGCCGTGAGGGCTTCGCCCCAGGCGGGTTGCGCCGTGAACTCGAAGACGTGCTCCAGTTCCAGCACCACGCCCGGCACGCGCAGGGCGGCCGCACGCTCAAGGCAGCCCTCCGCCATCTGGCGGAACTGGGCCAGGGCCTCCGGGAGGGTGGCCGCGTTCACAGCCATCGGGGGCAAGGTGAAGTTGATTTCGGGGAAGACCTGCCCGCCGCCCACGAGCAAGTCGTACCCGCAGCGCACCGGCAGCAACGCTCGGCCCGGAACCGCGTCCTGCCAGCGGGCGTAGGCGGTCTCGCGGTAACGGGCCGGCCCGGCCCCTTCGCCCATTTGCCTGTCACCCCTTCCTGTATGCGCGTAACCGGCTCGGAGGGCCCTTCCCCTGTGGGGGAAGCGGCATACTGCGGATTCACTCCCCGAACGCCAAGGCTTCCATGAAGACGGCTTGGAATCCAGGATGGATGGACAGCTCCACATACTCCACCGCATCGCGCAAGACGGTGGCCTCCTCGCGGGCGGAACGCACCAGCAGGGCCAGCTTGGCGCCGGTGCCGGAGGCGTTGCCGACGCTGCGCACCGCCTGTGGGGGCACGGCCGGCAACAACCCGAGTTTCAGTGCACTGCCCGGATCCAGGTAGTTGCCGAAGGCACCCGCCAGGAGCACCTCGCCCAAGTCCGTCGCTTGAATGCCGGCGGTCTGCAGCAGGATCTCACAGGCGGCCCGCACGGCCCCCTTGGCAAGCTGCAGTTGGCGGACATCCCCCTGGGTGAGCACCACGCGGCCGTCGGCCTCAGCCAGCACCACGCCACCGGGCGGTCCGGCCCAACGCACCCCGGCGCGTGCCGCAGCGGACCACCGCTCCGGAGGCGGCAACAGCCCGCTGGGCAGGACGACGCCCAAATCCGCCAACGTGCACACGGCGTCAATCAGACCCGAACCGCAGACTCCCGTTGCTGCCGAGCCTCCGACCGTCTCAACGCGCAGTTGGCCGTCTTCCCAGCGCACGCGGCTTACGGCTCCGTCTCGGGCCACGGTGCCGCACGAAATGTTGCCGCCCTCGAAGGCCGGACCCGCGGCCGCGGAACAGGCCAGCAATCGTCCCCTCCGCCCCAGAACGATCTCCGCGTTGGTGCCGATGTCCAGGAACAACCGCCAGCGGTCGTCATGCGCGAGACCGCTGGCCAGCAGACCGGCGATGGCATCAGCCCCGACGAAGCCCGCCACATTGGGCAGCACATAGACGCGGCCGCGTGGGTGGATCGGCAGGCCGACCTCGGCTGCGGGCAGGTCCAACGCCTCGGTTACCACCGGGGCAAAGGGAGAGACGGCCAGCGATGAGGCATCCAGTCCCAGGAAGAGGTGGTGCATGCAGGTGTTGGCGGCGACAGTCACCTCATACACCGCCTCCGGCTGGCACTTCGCCTCGCGACACGCCCGCACGATGATGCGGGCGACGGCACCCACCACCAGATCACGCAGCCGTGTCAGGTTGTGCCGATCATCCAGGATCGCGTGCAGGCGCGAGATGATGTCGGCGCCAAAGGACGCCTGGGGGTTCATTGCCGACGCCGCCGCGAGTTGCCGGCCACTGCGGAGGTCCATCAGGTAGCCGACGATCGTCGTCGTGCCGATATCCACGGCCATCCCGTACAAGGGTGGCGCGGCCACGGCTCCGCTGGCGCAAGGTCGAACGTCCACAACGTCCTCGCCGATCACCACCACCGCCAGCGCTTCGCCGTCCGCCGTCGCGCCACCGCCTGCGGATAAGCTGCGCAGCACCGCCAGAGGGAGGCTCAACGCCCCGATCTCATGGCGCAAGCGGGTCGTGATCGCGGTAGGGGAGTGCAGCGTTTCCGCCGGGAGTTGGCAGTGCACCGTATGGACGCAGGGGTCCGGTTCAACCCCGGCCAGATCGGTCGCCGCCATCTTCCACCAGTCCACCCGCGCCGGCGGCAGCAGCCGCAATGTGGCATCCGTTCCAAGTCGCGCGCGGCACGCCAGCCGCACTCCGGCCGCCAAGTCTCCGGAGCCGATCAACTCCCGCTCCACCGCCGTCGGGGCTGGCGGGTCCCCCACGAACGCCACGCGGCACTTGCCGCACAACTTGCGCCCGCCGCATGGGGCCTCCAGGGCGATGGCCGCTTCCGTCGCCGCCTCCAGGGCGACGGTCCCCGCCGGGACCCGCGCCGACGCCCCCAGCGGGAGAAAGCGAACTTCCACCATGGCGAGCGACAGACCGTCGGGGGTGGCGGGACCGTCCAGGCGGGCGGCTCCGGCTTCGGTTTGCAAGGGCGCGCCCGCGTCCTCCGCCTCGGCCATAACCGTCCCGTCTCCTTATGCCCGCGCCCGTATCCCGTTCGCCTGGCCCAGGTCGGGGGCGGGGCGTCACCGCCACGGTGTGAGCACCGCGTTCGCCAGGTGAGCATTCGACCCTTCCGAGATCGTCTGGAGCATACGACATGCGCCGTCAGGCGTTCTCGTGCCCCACCATTTGGCGGCCTCGCGGGGCGTGACGCAGGCCTATTGGATGCCAAGCGCAGTCCAGTCGGCCACATCCGGACGCCCTACGGTCCG
>JAJZWQ010000011.1 GCA_021846605.1 Bacillota bacterium
GGCGCGGCGACGGCGGGGCCCGGGGCGCTGCGCGAACTGGCGGTGGTCGCCGGGCGGCGCATGGCCAGCCGGACCACGGCGATCGCGTCCCTCTGGCACGCCCGGCGTGCCGAGGGGCGCACGCTCGGCCCGGACGACCCGCTGCCCGCCGACGGTGACGGGGAAGCCCAGCCGGATTCCCCGGAGATCACCCTGACCCGCGAACAGGTCGAGGAGGACCTGCGGCACGCTGAGTCAGAACCCCACAGCTGAAGCCGGGGACTTGCAGCTACCGGATCGTGCTGCGATAGGCCGTCTGACGATGCGGCCCGCCAGTCCCACGTATAGCGGGGCTGGCCAGGGATGTGACGCTTATGTCCGAAACTGTTTCCGACAAGCCGGTGCCTTTGGACAACGCCGATCTCCCGTATGTTCCGCGAACGTTTTACGCGCCGACGGATTCCTCGGCGCAACGCCATACGTTCTGTTGTCAAGGTGCGTCTCCATTTTACCACAAGGGAGGGAACACGCGGCCCAGCCCACGGCTGAAGCCGGGGGTATCAGACGGCCGCGCGGAGATGTGATGAGCGCTCAGCCAGCCGGCGGCCGGGTGGCCAGGAACCAGGCCAGGGCCCAGGGCGCCGCCCATGCGACCATGGTGCCCCAGGTGCGGGCTCCCGAGCGCCGGGCACTGGCCAGGGCGATCGCGGCGGACACCAGGAGGGCGGCCGTCGTGATCGCCGCCAGCCCCCGCGAGGGACCCGCCAGCCCCCCGCCGGTGGCCAGGCCCGCCACCAGGTATCCCTGGAAAAACAGCCAGGGGAGCAGGGCCTGGGTGAAGGGACCGCCCAGCGGCCGCCAGCGGCCGAGAAGGCGTGCCGCCAACCAGCACAGCGCATAGACGGCGGCGGTGGCGGCCAACAGCAGCAGCGTCTGCACGACCCCGCCCAGCTTCAGCGCCTCCCCGTCGGCCGCATCAGGTCCACCACCAGACCAGCCCGCGCAGGAACCGCCAGGGGGCGCCCAGGGCCGACCGCCAGTTCCAGGCGCCCAGGGCCGAGCCGCCCTGCCAGTTGACCCCGAGGGCGTATGGCTGCCAGTGGCGGTGTCCCGTCTTCTGCACCATCACCGCGAACAGCCCCCCGGACAGCGAATCAAGGGTAAAGTGGCTCACGCGCGCCAAGGCGAGCGGGCCCAGCCACAGGCGTGTCGGTCTGGGCGACACCGGCAGCGCGAACTCGATCCCCGTCTTCGAAAGGACCACGACGGTGACCGGCGTGCGTCCCCAGGGCTGCAGCACGCTGAGGTCCACCCGGCCCCCCGCTGGGAGCACCAGGGCATAGCGCTGCATTTCCTCACCACGCGAGAAGCGGGCGAACAGCAGGCTGGATCCGGACGCCGGCAAGGAGCCGGCCTGCAGTTGCGGCGTGGTCAGATCGAAGCTGGGCGTCCCCGTGGCGGCCAATGCCGGCACGGACGTCAGCGAGATGATCGCCAGGACCAGAGCCCACGCCGCCACCTGCAGTCGCACGCGTCCAATCTAGCGCAGGTGCAGGTCAGCGCGCTACCCGGCACGCCCCGCGGAGGAAGGCCTGTGGTCGCCTCGGCCCTCCCGCCAGGGGAGGCTCGGTGTCAATTCCGCCGGCTACCACCGAAAGTGGGCGCGCGCCCTCCCCCGTCTGTCCGGGGTACGCGCCGTGGGGCCGGTTGGACCGGGCAAATGGTCCCTTGGGACGCTGGCCGCCGCCGGGGCGGACGGTACGCTGGGGTCGCCTGAGCCGCATGTGAACGGGAGGGGAGGCACTTGGCCGCGGCGAGCCCACCCCAGGACCGGTCCGAGTCCTCGCCCGCCCGGGGGTCTTCCCTGGGCCGGTTGAAGGTGGGCGCCATCGCCTTTTCGCTCGCCCTGGTGGCCCTACCGGTCGCCATCCAGTACGCGGTGCTGGACCGCGTCCTGCCCCGCTCTGGGTCCGCGCTCGTCACGGCCGCGCTCTTGGTCGTGGGCGTCGTCGGCTTTTCGGCGGGCATCTGGCGCCTGCTGGAACGCGCCGAACGGCGGCTCAGCCGCGCCTACGCCGACGAGCGCGCGCAGCGCCACCAACTCGAAGCGCTGGCCGCCGCGGACATCGACCTGGGGACCGAACTGGACATGGACGTGGTGGCGCAGAAGATCGTGGAGCGGAGCCGGGACGTCACCGGCGCGCGGTACGGGGCCTTGGCCGTGCTGGGCCCGCGCGGCCGGGTGGACGCCTTTTATGCCTCGGGCCTGGACGGCGAGACGCGGGCCCGCCTGGGAGCGCCGCCCACCGGGCACGGCCTGTTGGGCTTGGTCAGCGCGCACGGCGCCCCCCTGGTCGTCGGCGACATCGCCAGCCATCCGGCGGCGATCGGCTTTCCCCCGCACCATCCCAAGATGCGCACCCTCTTGGCCGTGCCCGTGTGGATGTTGGGCGACGTGATCGGCAACCTCTATGTCGCCGATAAGGAGGGCGGGGCGCCGTTCACGGCCGAGGACACCCGGGCGCTGGAGCGGTTCGCCGCCCAGGCGGCCGTGGCCATCCAGTACGCCCGGCTCCACCGCCGCCTTCAGCGCCTGTCCATCGTCGCCGAGCGCGAGCGGATCGCCATGGACCTGCACGACGGCGTGATCCAGTCCCTGTTCGGCATGCGCCTGCAGTTGGAGGCCGCGGCCGGAGGCCTGGCGCCTGGGGACGATGTGCAGCGGCAGTTGGAGGGCGTGGTCGACCGCCTGGGCGTCATCATGGCCGATATCCGCCACTACATCTTCGACCTGCGGGCCGAGCAGTCGGAGGAGGACGACCTCCGGGTGCTACTGGATCACCTGCTGGCGTCCCTACAGGTGGCGCCGGCGTTCCGTACAGAGTTGCGCGTGAACGGCACACCGCGGCGAGTTGCCCGCAGCGCGCAGTGGGAACTCTGGCATATCGCCCGAGAGGCCATGGGCAACGCGGTTGCCCACTCTGGCGGGCACCACCTCATCGTCTCGCTGGAATACGGAGACGGGCTGACCCTGGAGGTGGTCGACGACGGCCGCGGCTGGGATGGACGGAGCGCCGGCAAGGGGCATAACGGCCTGGACAACATGCGCCGGCGCTCGGCGGTGCTGAGCGGAACGCTCTCGGTGGACGGCGCCCCCGGTGGCGGCACGCGCGTGCGGGCCCGGATCCCGGGCGCCAGCGCGTTTGCCCCGGACGACGAGCCCGAGACGCACCCCAGAACCGATGCCTGACAACCTGAGCAATCCGGGCGGGGGCCCTGCCGTCGGCGTCCGGCGCCACCGGCGCGATGGTCAGCGCGCCGCGGACACCAGTTGCTCGCGTGTTCCGGGCACGCGGCCACGCACTGTCCGCATGCGTGGCCGCGTGCCCGGTCGATCGCACCGAATACGCTGGAGGTCGACACACGCGCCCTTGGCCGCGCCCGTCGGCCCGCTCCACCATCGGCCGCAGGATACCCGATTCCTTTTCCCCGCACTCTGGCGTGACTTCCCGCTGAACGGCCGTGCCGCGTCATCAAGTCTCCGCGCGGCCGTCTGATAGCCCCGGCTTTAGCCGTGGGCTGGGCCGCGCGTCCCCTCCCTTGTGGGAACAGTCTATCGGCTGTATGAGCGTTGACCTGACTCTTCGGCTGCGCGTGAAGGCGCTGGCGGCGGGCGTGGCGATACTGCGTGAGACCATCGCGCAGTACACCGCTTCGTTCACTTCCCAACCACCTTGCCAGCCTCGCTATACGTGGGACTGGCGGCCGCCGTCAACCGGCCGCTCGCAGCACGATGCTGTAGCTGCAAGCCCCCCGCTTTAGCCGTGGGGTGGTTGACCTCCTGTCCGTGTCTATCTGGGTGGCGGGAACGCAGCCACCAGTTCGCCGGGCGGTGGGTCCGCACAGGCGGAGCCTGGGAACCGGCAGGCGGCAGCGCGGCGGGCCCAGGTCCGCAGCGGGGTGGCGTCCCTGCCGCGGGGCCCGGCGACAGGCCGGTCGGCCGCCGGCCCCGCCCGACCGGGCCCACGGCGGTCCGAACGGGCCAGACCTATATCTAGTACCTCTCCATGCTGAGAATCCACTATATACTGCGGGTCGCGAGGAGGTGGTCCCCCTGTCCCGAGAGATGGACGGGCCCCAGGTCATTAAACGCGACGGGCGCACCGTGCCGTGGGATCCCGCACGCATCCGCGCCGCCGTGATCCGCGCCTTCCGCGCCGAGGTGGACTGTCCCGAGCCGGCGACACTACCGGCGGATGCCCTGTTGCGCGCCGAGCGCATCACCACCCTGGCGGTGATGCGCCTAGCCGGCCGCCCCAGCGCCACCATCGAGGAGATCCAGAACGAGGTGGAGGAGGCGCTGATGGACGCCGGCGAGCACCAGGTCGCCCGGCGGTACATCGTCTACCGCGCCGCGCACGCCGCCCAGCGCAACCTGGTCGAGGAGTATCTGTCGCGGCGCGACTGGCGGGTGCAGGAGAACTCCAACATGGGGTTCAGCCTCCAGGGCCTGCACAACTACGTGACCTCGGCCATCTCCCAGGACTACTGGCTGGGGCGCATCTACCCGCCGCACATCGCCCGGGCGCACCTGTCCGGGGACGTGCACATCCATGACGCCGGTATGCTCGCCCCCTACTGCGTGGGATGGGACCTGGAGGACTTTTTGCGCCGCGGCGTCGTGCCGATCGCCGGACGCGCCACGGCCCGCCCCCCGCGCCACTTCCGGTCCGCCCTGGGCCAGTTGGTCAACCTGCTGTACACGCTGCAGGGCGAGGCGGCCGGTGCCCAGGCCGTCTCCAGCCTGGACACGCTGCTCGCGCCCTTCATCCGCCAGGACGGTCTGGATTACCGTGCGGTGCGGCAGGCGCTGCAGGAGTTCGTCTTCAACCTCAACGTGCCGACGCGCGTGGGCTTCCAGGCGCCGTTCACCAACATCACCCTGGATGTGCGTTGCCCGAAGATCTACCGCGACGCCGCGGTGATCATCGGGGGCGAGCCGCAGAACCAGACCTACGGCGAGTTTCAGGCAGAGATGGACATGTTCAACCTGGCGCTGTGCGATGTCTTCGCCGCCGGGGACGGGGCCGGGCGGGGCTTCACCTTCCCCATCCCCACCTACAACGTCACCCCGGACTTCCCGTGGGCGTCGGAGGTGGGCCGGGCGATCTGCGACGTGACCGCGAAGTACGGCACCCCGTACTTCGCCAACTTCGTCAGCAGCGACATGCACCCCGACGACGTCCGCAGCATGTGCTGCCGCCTGCGGCTGGACACGCGCGAGATCCGGCGGCGGGGCGGGGGACTGTTCGGGGCGAACCCGCTCACAGGCTCCCTGGGCGTGGTCACGATCAACCTGCCGCGCCTGGGCTACCTCAGCGCGAACGAGGACGAGTTCTTCACGCGCCTGCGGGATCTGATGGACCTGGCCCGGGATAGCCTGGTCATCAAGCGCCAGACCGTGGAGGCCTTCACCCGCCAGGGGCTGTATCCGTACGCCCGCGCCTACCTCCAGGGCGTGTGCGACCGCGGCGGCGGCTACTGGGACAACCACTTCGACACCATCGGCCTGGTCGGCGCGAACGAGGCCGCGCTGAACCTCTTGGGCGAGGACATCGCCAGCCCTCGCGGCCGCGACTTCGCCCAGCGGGTGCTGACACGGATGCGCGGCGTCCTGGCCGAGTACCAGGAGGCGCACGGGCAGCTCTTCAACCTGGAGGCCACCCCCGCCGAGGGCGCGGCCTACCGGCTGGCCGCCCTGGACCGCGTGCGCTACCCCGACATCGCCCAGGCCGGGGACCCGGCCACCGAGACGTACTACACCAACAGCACGCACCTCCCGGTGGGCCACACGTCGGACCTCTTCACCGTGCTGGAACATCAGGAGGCCCTGCAGGCGACCTATACCGGCGGCACGGTGGTTCACCTGTTCCTCGGGGAGCGCGTCGGCGACGGCCGGACGGTGGCGGACCTGATCTCCACCGTGCTCAGCCGCTACCGGGTGCCCTACCTCACGCTCACGCCCACCTTCTCGGTCTGCCCGACCCACGGCTACCTGGACGGCGAGCAGGGGGAGTGCCCGCACTGCGGTGGGCCGAGCGAGATCTGGAGCCGTGTGGTCGGGTACTACCGGCCCGTGCAGGGCTGGAACCGCGGCAAGCGCCAGGAGTTCGCCGACCGCCTGGAGTACGCGCTGCCGGTGGGGGCGCGACCGGAGTGACCTTCGCGGGGGTGGTGCCGGTCTCACTGGTGGACTACCCGGGGCACCTGGCGACCACCCTCTTCGTGGCCGGTTGCAACCTGCGCTGCGGTTACTGCCACAACCCGGGGCTGGTGGCCGGACCCCCGGCCGCCGGCCCCGACGCCGAAGCGGTGCTCGCCTCCCTGCAGCGACGTGCGCGCCTGGTCCGCCATGTCTGCGTCAGCGGGGGCGAGGCCACCCTCCACCGGGACTTGGTCCCGTTCCTGGAGGAGTTGGTCGCGCGCGGCTTCACCGTGAAGCTGGACACCAACGGCGCCCGGCCGCGGGTGCTGGAGACGGTCCTGGCGCGCGGTCTGTGCGCCTATGTGGCCATGGACGTCAAGACCGCCTGGGAGCGGTACGGGGAACTCGGCGCGCCCGACGCATCTCCCTTCCGGCGCTCGGCGGAGCTCATCCGGGCTGCGGCCCCCGACTACGAGTTCCGGACCACGGCCGTCCCCGGCCTGGTGGAGGACCCCGACGTGCGCGCCATCGCGGCGGACCTCCGCGGCGCGCGGCGGTACGCGCTGCAGCAGTTCGTTCCGGGTGGGCCACTGCTGGACCCGGCCTGGACGAACGTCCCGCCCCACCCCGCAGAGCGGTTGCGGGCCTGGGCGCGGGCCCTGGATGGGTGGTTCCAGGAGCCCGTCCAGGTGCGCAACGCCTGAGGTCTGCGTACCGGCCCGTCCGAGGCGCGCGTCCCGGGAGGGGTGGGCGGGCATCCCCAAGGCGCCGCGCCACAGCGCGCCATCCGTGAGAGAACACCGAACGTCCCCTCTGCGCCACACGGCCACCGCCCCGGCCACACGCCGCACCCGCGCATCCACGCACCGCTCCGTACCGTCCTCCTTGGTGCCCGCCCCGGCCGGGGCCAGACGGGAGCCCACCCCGCGCCGGACGGACGGCACAAGCGTGCCCGGATGGCCGATGGCCGCCACGAGGAGAGGGGATACGGTAATTCCGGTATTCCGCGCGGGAGCAGGAGATTTGTCCACGGCTAGCGAACCCCTGGAACGGCGCGCGCGCGTCGTTCCGCGCTTCCCCGCGGGAGCCGGTTCCACGGCCGGATCGCGGAAGATCGGCGCGGCCGGCCGGAGTGGACAGCGGCCGCTTGGCCGGTCGCCACGCGGATGTCGGACAGAAGGGCGGTGCGCAGGGTGATTTACCTGGACAATGCGGCGACGGCCAATCCCAAGGCCCCGGGGGTGGGCGCCGCCATGGCGCGCAGCCTGGAGGAATGCAACGGTAACCCGGGCCACGGCGGACACCGGTCGGCCGTGGCCGCCACGCTGGCGGTGTACGCGGCGCGCGCCTCTCTGGCACGGCTTTTGGGTGTCTCGGACCCCGCGCGCCTGGTGTTCGCCTCCGGGGCGACCGCCGCCCTCAACCAGGCCATCTGGGGCAGCCTGCCGTCGGGCCCGGCGCATGTCGTCTGCGGCACGTGGGAACACAACGCGGTGCTCCGCCCGCTGTGGGCGTGGCGGCGGCGCACCGGGGGGACGGTGACGGTGCTGCCGGGCGATGCGGCGCGGCCGCTACGCGCGGAAGACGTGCAGGCCGCGTTGCGCCCGGACACCGCCCTGATCGCCATCAGCGCCGCCTCGAACGTGACTGGCGCGCTCGCCCCCGTGGCCGAGGTCGCCGAGGTGGCGCGGGCCCGCGGCGTGCGCCTCCTGGTGGACGGAGCGCAGGTGGCCGGCCATCTGCCCCTGCGGCTGGACGCCCTGGGCGCCGACCTCTGGGTGGCCGCGGGACACAAGGGTCTCCTGGGTCCCCAGGGCGTCGGGGTGCTGTATCTGCGGCCGGGCTTGGAACTGGACCCGCTGCTGCAGGGCGGGGCTGGCTTCGACTCCGAGCGCGAGGCCCCCCCGGAGGCGGCCCCGGAGCGGTACGAGGCCGGCACGCTCAACACGCCTGGGATCCTGGGCCTGGGCGCCGCCGCCGACTACCTGTTGGGGCAGGACCTGCGCGAGATCCGCCGTCGGGAGGTGGACCATCTGGCGGCGCTGACCGAGGGCCTGCGGGGCGTCGCCGGGATCCGCACGTTCACGGCCCCCGACCCGCGCATGGGCGTGGGTGTGGTCTCCTGCCTGGTGGACGGATGGGACCCGGGGGAGGCTGCCGCCGTTCTGGACCGCTCCTTCGACATCGCCGTGCGCTCCGGGTTGCACTGCGCCCCCCTGGCCCACCGGGCGCTGGGTACCGCGCCCACCGGTACACTGCGCATTTCGACCGGAGCGTTCACCACCAGTTCGGACATCGCGGCCGCACTCAGCGCGCTGACCTGGCTGGCCGGACACCCGCAGTCCGCCGGCGTGGGGGGCGCCGCGCTTGCCCGAGCCTGAAGCCCGTCTGGTCTTCTCCGGACCGACGGCGCTGGCCCGCGCCTGGGCGGGGCTGGAAGCGCGCGGCTACTGGTGCACCATGGGGCCCGCGCCCGCCGGGGCCAGCCCGTGCGGGCTCGCCCTGGTGGTGCGGCGACGGGATCTGGACGCGGTACTCGCGGCCTTGGCGGCCACGGGGGTGGCCCCCACTCGCGCGGTGGAGGCCCCGGGCGTCCCCCTGCCCGGGGCCATGGTCTGACGCGGCGCGGCGGCGCCGATCAGTCTCCGGCCGGGGACGCCGCCCCCTGCGTGGGCGCCGCCGGGAGAAGCAGGTCGGCGAACATCTCGGCGCGGGGCATGGTCGGTGCGGCATCGGTCCGCCAGGCGGTGGCCCCGCGCACCGCGCGCTGGGCCACCTGCCAACAGTAGCGGCAACTGCGGCAGGACAGCGTGCCGCAATCGTGTTTAAAGAAGAAGTCCAGGAAGTCCGTAGGGATGGCGGTGTTGTCCACCGCCAGGTGCCCGGCCTGTTCCAACTCCCGCGCCAGATCCGCCCAGCGCGCGGCATGGGGATTGGCCGGCTCGGCGGCACGGCGCCGGGCCAGCGCCAGCGGCGCGTGCTGCGACATGCTGATGATGTCCGTGAGGTCCCCGGGGTGGGAGCGCGCGGCGTACGCCCCAGCGGCGCGCAAAAGCCACGCCGTATCGCGACCGCGGCCGGCCAGCTTGAAGCGGTCGAAGCCCATGTCCTCGTATTTCGCCAGGTCTTCGGGCCGAATCCAGCGCGAACGGATGATCTCCGCACCGTCCTGCGCGTAGCGCCCCGCGCACCAGAACAGCTCGTACTCCAGCACCGGGCGGTCCCCCGTGCGCGAGTGGAAGGCCGGGGAGGTCTGGTGCGCGCAGACGTACGGGCACTGGTAGACACAGCTATTGTTGGCGATCAGTTCCAGGTCGCAGGAGATTGCTGCGCGGATCTCGCGCAGCAGGGCGAAGTCCCGGTTGATGGTCTGGTGCAGGATGATGGTGTCGGCGCCCATGGCTTCGAACTGCCGGGCCTCGCGCGGGGAGTCGACGTGGACGAAGGACGAGATGGAGACCTCCAGGTCGGGGGAGACCTCCTTGGCCAGCGGGATCATCCAGGGCAGCCCCACGACCAGGCCGTCGATCCCCGCCTCCACCAGGGCCTCCAGCTGCGCCCGCATCCGGGCCACGAACTCGGCGCGGTACTCGGCGTCGCCCACCGTGCCCACGTTCCACAGGTAGAGGAACCGCAGATGGAGGGCGTGGGCCAGCGCGATGTGCCGCCGCATCTGGTCCCAGTCGACCGCTGGCAGCACTGCGGAGGGCCTGCCTCCGCCCACCAGGTCGTTTTGGAGCTTTCCGAACACCGCATGCACGGGCAGGCGCGCCAACGCAGGCAACAGCGCGTCCTCCCAGTTCGTGGCCACGATCAAGCGCACGCCCCGCACCCCTTTCATCCCTGCAAACGCCGGAACCCCGGAGCCCCATGCAGTAGAGCACCCCCTTTGGCGACTGCCCACGGCCGGCCGGGCACGCTTTGGTGGCCGAGTGGCGTCACGGCGGGCGCACGGCCATTCGGCCCCCGCGCTGTGCGCCGGACGGTCGCCGCCAAGCGCCCATCTGGCCGGTGTCCGACGGCGGGCCCAGGCCGCACGCTGTGGTTTGCACGCGCGCGCGGCGCCGCTGCGGGGCGCGACGGAAGGGGATGGGATCGTGGGGTGGGTGCTGGCGGTTGCCGAAGACGAAAGCACCGCACCGGTGTTGCGCTGGTTCGAGCATGGCCTGCGGGCCAAACTGGAAACCAGCGCGTTTGCGATACCGGCCACGCAGGTGGTCTGGAATATGTTTCCAGAGGGGAACCTGCGGCCGTACCGCAGGCGCTCCCAGGCGACCTTCGTCGTCGGCGTGACCGTTGGACCTGATCCAGAGGGCGGCGCGTTGGAGGCGCTGTATCCGCTACTCATCCGTTCGCTGAGCAACCTGCTGGTGTATATCGTGCCGCCGGCCAGCGGCGACGGCCCACCGGCCGCGACGTACTTCGTCACCCTGGAGCGCGGTTGCTATACGATGGAGGGGGGGGACGCGGACTACTTCTCCGCGGTGCTGGAGCGCGTGCAGCCCCTGGCGGGGTCGCACCTGGTCATCGACAACGAGTTCGTCGCGGATCTGCCGGCCGAGATGCGCTTCGGCAACGAGCGGACCCTGGCGATCGCCGAGGCGTCGCGCCGGCTGAAGGAGATGGATCTGCTGCCGGCGCCCTTCCCCATCGAGCGGCTGCTCGACCCCCGCGACTACGCCCACCTGCGGCGCATGTTCCAGCTCGGCGGGCTCAGCTACGGGAACGTCAGCGTACGGGAGCCGGGGGCCGGCTTCTGGATGAGCGCCAGCGGCGTCGACAAGTCGCGGCTGGAGCGGGTCGGCGAGGAGATCCTGCTCGTCCGCGGGTACGATGAGGCCGAGAACCGCATGGTGGTCAGCGTCCCAGAGGGTGTGCGCCCGCGGCGCGTCTCTGTGGACGCGATCGAACACTGGATGATCTACGGGGAGTTCCCGGGGGTGCACGCCGTGCTGCACGTGCATGCCTGGATGGACGGTGTTCCGAGCACCGACGTGAACTTTCCCTGCGGCACCGTGGAACTGGCCCGGGCGGTGCGCGACCGCCTCCAGGCGGCTCCGGACCCCGTGCACGCGGTGGTCGGGCTGCGCAACCACGGCCTGACGATCACCGGGGAGGACCTGGACGAGATCTTTGCGCGGGTCACGCCGCACCTGCTCCGCCAGATTCCCATGCAGTAGCCCCCAGGGGGGACGGGCGTGCGCGCCCTGGAGTACCGGCTCGACGCCGCGCGCTGGCTGGCCGCCCGACACTTGGGCGGCCGCTGGTCTTCGTTGGCCGTGGGGTTCAGCGGGGTGCGCCTGCGCGACCGGCCCGTGCCGGCCCCGCCCGCGGCGGGGTGGGTCCGGCTGCGTGTGCGCCAGACGGGCATCTGCGGCACCGATGTGGCCACGCTCCGGGGCCGGACCGGCCCCCAATTGTCGCCGTTCGTCTCCTTCCCCGCGGTTCTTGGCCATGAGGTCTTGGCCGTCGTCGAGGAGGGGGAGTTGGCTGGACGGCGGGTCGTGCTCGACCCGTTTCTGGGCTGCGCCGCGCGCGGCCTACCCCTGTGCCCCGCCTGCAGCGCGGGCCATGGCGCGCTGTGCCACCGTTTCGCGCAGGGCGATCTCGCTCCGGGCATGCTCACCGGGTACTGCCGGGACGTCTCCGGCGGTTGGGCGGAGGCGATGGTGGCCCATCCGGGCCAGATGCACCCCGTCCCCGACGGGCTGGACGACGACAGCGCCGTACTGGCCGAACCGCTGGCGGTGGCGCTGCACGGCGTGCTTGCGGCCCGGCCGGCCACCGGCGACCGGGTGCTGATCATCGGAGCGGGCACGATCGGGCTGTGCGTGCTCGCCGCGCTGCGCCTTTTGGAGACACCGGCCGAGGTCGTGGCCGTGGCCCGCCACCCCTGGCAGGCGGACCGGGCGCGGGCGCTGGGCGCGCCGCACGTCGTGCCCGATGTCGCGGCGGCGGAGCGCCTGGCCGCTGACGCCGGATGGGGTTCCGCGCACGCCGGGCTGTGGGGGACCCAGGGCTGGACCGGGGGCTTTGACCACGTCTTCGACGCGGTGGGTTCGGCCGCATCCATGGCCGCCGCCCTGCGGCTGGCCCAGGCCGGGGGCCAGGTGCAGTTGCTGGGGTGCAGCGGGGTGCTGCCGCGCCTGGACCTCACGCCGGTCTGGGCCCACGAACTGGATGTGCGCGGCTTTTGCGGCTACGGGTCCGAACCCCAGGCGCAGGGCATGCACACCATCGCCTACGGCATGCGCTTGCTCGCCGGGCGTCCGGACGTCCGGCTGGGGGAACTGGTCACCCACCGCTTCCCCCTCGAAGGCTATCGGGAAGCGCTGTCCGCGGCCTTCTTCCATCGCGCCAGCCATGCGCTCAAGGTCGTGTTCACCCCCGCGCCCGAGTCCTGACCCCAGCGGGTAGGCGGCGGACCGGCGCGGTCCCCCACGAGCAGGAGCGCGCCGGGGGAGTGTGGTATCTCCACGGGCGTATCCGCTCGCTTGAGCGTCGGCGAAGGAGTGACCTCCTGTCAGGCAGGTGTGGCTGCGCACCGTTGCACTGGCCCTGACTGGCTGTGGGCTTCTGTTGGTCGGGTGCGCGGCGCATTCTGGCGGTCACGGCACGTCCTCGGTGTCTGGCGCGCAGGGGCCGTGCCCCTGGCTCAACACCCAGTACCCCGTTTCCAAACGCGTGCAGATGCTGATGGCGGCGATGACGCTCAACGAGAAGATCGCCGAGATGACGGCGTTCAATACGACCAAGACCGGGCCGTACGCCGGCTACGAGGGGTACGTGCCCGCCCAGTCGGCCCTGTGCATCCCGCCGCTCACCGAGCAGGACGATTCGGCGGGTGTCGGCGCCGGCGCCACCGGCGTCACGCAGTTGCCGGCGCCCGAGGCGGCGGCCTCGACGTGGGACCCCGCCCTGCTCAACGCCTATGGCACCGTGATCGGGTCGGAGGAACGGGCCAAGGGGATCGACTTCGCGCTTGCGCCCACGGTCAACATCATGCGCAATGTGCTCTGGGGGCGCGCCTTTGAGACCCTGGGCGAGGATCCCTACCTGACCGCCCAGTTGGACGTGGCCGACATCCAGGGTATCCAGAGCCAGCACGTGATCGTGGACGTCAAGCACTTCGACGCCTACAACCAGGAGACATACCGGAACACGCCAGCGGACGATGTCATCGTTTCCACGCGTGTGCTCCACGAGATCTACATGCCGGCCTTCGAGGCGGCGATCCGCACCGGGCAGGCCGGATCGGTCATGTGCGCTTACAGCACCGTGAACGGAGCGTACTCCTGCCAGAACCCCTACCTGCTCACCGATGTGCTCGACGGCCGCTGGGGATTCACCGGCTTCGTGCGCTCGGACGGCGGCGCCAACCATTCCGTGGTGGCCTCGGTCAACGCCGGGCTGGACCAGGAGAAGGGGAGCGACTACTTCCAGAACGGGCAACTGGCCGCGGCTGTCCAGGCGGGCGAGGTCAGCCTGAGCACGGTGAACACCGCGGTCAGCCGCATCCTGGGCGAGATGTTCCGCTTCAACCTGTTCAACAAGCCCCCCGTCCTGAACCTGCAGGCGGTGGTCACCAACGCGGCGCACGCCGCCGTGGCCCTGCAGGTGGAAGAGGACGGCACGGTGCTGCTCCAGAACGCGGGCGGGATCCTGCCGCTGTCCTCCAAGGTGCGCTCGATCGCGGTGATCGGCCCCGATGGCGGATCCCAGCCCTTCACCTCGGGCGGCGGCAGCGCGCATGTGGTCGCGCCCTACGTGATCACCCCCTACCAGGGGATCGCGACGCGGGCCGGGAGTGCGGTCACCGTCACCTACTCGGTGGGTACCCCCACCGACCCCGCGGCGCTGGCCGCGGCAGTGCAGGCGGCCAAGGCGGCCCAGGTGGCGATCGTCTTCGTCAACGACGTGGAGACCGAGGGGAAGGACCGCACGTCGCTGACGCTGCCCAACGATCAGAATGCCCTGATCGAGGCGGTGGCCCAGGCCAACGCCAACACGATCGTGGTGCTCAACACGGGGGCGCCGGTGACCATGCCCTGGCTCTCGCAGGTCAAGGGACTGCTGGAGGCCTGGTACGCGGGGCAGGAGGACGGCAAGGCGATCGCGGCCGTGCTGTTCGGCGACGTCAATCCCGGCGGCAAACTGCCGCTCACCTTCCCGGTGAGCCTGTCGCAGTCCCCCACGGACACCCCGGCGCAGTTCCCGGGCGTCAACGGCCAGGTGCTGTACAGCGAGGGCCTGGACGTCGGCTACCGCTGGTATGAGGTCCACCATCTCCAGCCGCTCTTCCCGTTCGGCTTTGGCCTCTCGTACACGACATTCTCCTTCAGCGGCCTGAAGGTGGAGCAGCCACAGGTGGCCCTGGCCGGCCCCGTCGGCGCCGACCGGCCCGCGTCGATCAGTGGCGCGGCCGAGTGCTGTCTGGAGCACGTGGCCGCCACGGTGACGAACACGGGCCAACGCGTCGGCGCCGAGGTGGCGCAGCTCTACCTGGGGGACCCCGCCAGCACCGGCGAGCCCCCGCGGCAACTGAAGGGCTTTCAGCGGGTGGTGCTCCAGCCCGGCCAGTCCCAGCAGGTGACCTTCACGCTGTCCGCGCGGGACCTGGCCTACTGGAACACGCCGGCCAACGGCTTTGTCGTGGCGCCCGGGACGTATCAGGTCTATGTCGGGGACGCGTCGGCGACGGCCGACCTCCCCCTGCGGGGCAGCTTCCAGGTGGTGCGCAGCACGGGGCCGCAGAGCATCCAGGTGTCCGCGCCCCAGAGCGTGGTCGCGCCGATCAGCCAGCGGGTCACCGCCACGTTCACCAATGGCAGCGGCGTCACCGATGGCAAGGTCGCGGTGCACCTGCGCGTGGGCACCGGCGGCATGGCGGAGCCCGCGGCGGGCGCCGCCTTCGCGCTGTCCTTCCGGCCGGTGTGCGGTGGGCGGCAGGGCCCGGTCGGCGGTGCCTGCCCCGTCGTGGCCCAACTGGCGCCCGGCGGGTCGCTGACCGCCACCTGGGTCGTGCGATTCCCGGCCAATGCGGCCCGCGGGAGCTACCAGTTCAACGTGACGGCGGGGTACCAGACCCCGGCCGGCCCCCAGCAGACGGAGAACTCGGCCACGACCACCCTGCCATACGCCACGTTGGCGTCGGCCTTCAACAACGTCGGCATCACGACGTCGGCCACTGCGGCGAAGGGGAACTTCGACGGTTCGGGCAACAGCTACGCGGCCAGCCTGCTGCAGGGCGCCGGCCTGGGCCCCGGGGCCAGCGTGACCGTGGGCGGGATGCACTTCACCTGGCCGGCGCCGGCCCCCGGCGCCCCCGACAACATCAGCACCCTGGGGCAGGTCGTCGCGTTCTCCGGCCAGGGCAGCACGCTGGGCTTCCTGGGGGCCGCTGTGTATGGTACGCAGCCGGGGACCGGCACCGTGCTGTATAGCGACGGGACCACCCAGTCCTTCAGCATCACCTTCGGCGACTGGTTCGGTCCGTCCGCGCCCGGGGACCAGGTCGTGGCGACGCTCTCCGACCTGCACCGCAGCGTCGCCGGCAAGGCCGGACATTCGGTGCAGGTGTATTTCACGTCGATCCCGCTGCAGGCGGGTAAGCGCGTCGTTGCGGTCACCCTGCCGAACAACTCCGAGTTGCACATCTTCGCCATGGCCCTCGGTTGAGGCGGCGCCGCGCATAATGCCCCGGGGCGGTCGGAACACTCTGGCGGGGAGTGGTTCCGACGCTGCGCCGTGGCGATGTCATCGGCCTGCCCGCGGTTGCCCAGAGCGACGGCCACCTGGTCGGGCGCGTACACGACCTCATCTTTTCCGCGCGGGGCGACCGGGTGATCGGCCTCATGCTGGAGGGAGGATCCTGGTGGCGTCGCCGCCTTCTCCCCTTCGAGGAGGTGGCCGCGATCGGCCGGGCGGCCGTCATGTTGCGCCAACCCTTGGTGCTCAACGCCGCCGACGGTCGACGGCTTTCCCGTCTGCGGCGCGCCCATGCGCCGGTCATCGGCATGCGCGTGCTGACCCGCGACGGGCAGGACCTGGGCACGGTGGACGACGTCTGCTTCGAGGCCGCCGGCGGGGGCGTCAGCGGATACATGGTGTCCTGCGGGGTGGTGGCGGACGTCGCCGAGGGGCGCCGCTTCCTTCCCCTGGAGCGCGTTGTTCGGAGCCGGGACGGTGGCGACGGTGTGCCGGATCTCCTGTTGACCACGCCCGGCTGAGGTGGGAGGGGTGAGGGGTGGAGTGCCCGCTGTGCGGCCGGTTGGACACCGGCCGCGTCGGCAACCGGGAATACTACTGCTGGACCTGCTGCGTGGAGTTCCACGGTGAGCCGGGCCAGTGGCGCCTGTTCGTCCCCGATACCGAGGGGATCCTGAACGAGTTGTCCGCCGAGGGCGTGCCGCTGGCCGGCCAGCCGCCGACCCGGAAGACCGGCTGAACCCCGCAGGCCGGAGTGGGGAGGCATCCTGTGGGCGATGACGGGACACAGGATGTCCGGGAGGAGGAGGCGGGGGAGTTGGCCCCCGTCTGGCCGGGCGCGATGGCCGCGCGCCGGCGGTCCTATTGGGTCTGGCTGCTGCCCCTGCTGGCGGCGGGCGCGGTGGCGGCGCTGTGGCTGGCCCGGGGCCTGTGGACCGTGTCCGCCCTCTCCGTGGTCCTCGCCTACCTGGTGTCTCCTGTCGTGGAGTTGGCCCACCGCCGCTGGCACGTGCGCCGGGGCCTGGCCATCCTGGGCAGTTACGCCCTGCTGGCCCTGGTCGTCGGTGGGGCGGCCGCGCTGGTGCTGCCCGACGTCGCGCGCGAACTACAACGGCTGGGGCAGTCGCTTCCCGCCTGGCAGGCCGCGGCGGAGGGCGCCGTCACCCACCTGCGGGCGGGGTACCGCAACCTGCCGCTCCCCACCCCGCTACGCACGGCCGTGGATGGTGCCGTGCAGGCGGGCGACCGGGGTGTGCAGGCCGCGGTCGCCCATGCCCTGCGCGGGGTGCACCGCGTGGCGGGGTTCCTCTTCGCCCTGGTGCTGGCGCCGGTCCTCACCTACTACCTGCTCGTGGACCTGGACCGGATCCGTGCCGGCTTCGCGCGCCTCCTGCCCCAGCAGGCACGCGCCCCGGTGGGCCACCTGCTGCACGACCTGGACGCCGTCCTGGCGGGCTGGATCCGAGGGGAGTTGATGGTGGCGGCCGCGGTCGCCGGGCTGGCCACCGTGGCGCTGCTGCTCCTGGGCGTGCACTTCGCCTTCCTCCTCGGGATCTTCGCCGGCATGGCCGAACTCATCCCCTACTTCGGTCCATACATGGGGGCCGTGCCCGCCGTCGCCATGGCCTCGGCGGGCGGTCTACGCCTGGTGCTGTTGACGGCGGCGGCCTTCCTGGTTATCCAGGAGTTGGAGGGGACCCTGCTGGCCCCGCGGGTGGTCGGGGGCGCCGTCGGCCTGCACCCCCTGGTGGTCATCGGCGCCCTCCTGCTGGGGGAGCGCCTGTTCGGAATCCCCGGCGTGCTACTCGCGGTGCCGTCGGCCGCCATCCTGCGCGTCCTCGTCCGCCACGCCTTCGCCGCCTTGACGGCGTCCCGGTCCCCGCGTAGTCTTACGTAACGTTTCAGGTCAGCCCCTGCGGGCCGCGGGATGGCCCTGGACGCCACAGCGGAGGCGGGTGGCCACCCGGACAGACGGAGGTATGCGTCTTGGGCGGCCGGAGTTCTGCCGACATCCGCCGGGCCTTTCTGGAGTTCTTCGAGCAACGTGGGCACACGCTGGTCCCATCGAGCCCCCTGGTGCCGGAGAACGACTCCACGTTGCTCTTCAGCAATGCTGGCATGAACCAGTTCAAGGACGTGTTCACGGGGCAGAGCCGCCTGCCCTTTCCCCGGGCCACCAGCGTGCAGAAGTGCGTGCGCGCCGGCGGCAAACACAACGACCTGGACAACGTGGGCCGCACGCCGCGCCACCACACTTTCTTCGAGATGCTGGGGAACTTCAGCTTCGGGGACTACTTCAAGCCCGACGCCATCCGCTTCGCCTGGGAACTGGTGACCGGGCCGCTGAGCATGGATCCCCACCGCCTGTGGGTGACCGTCTACCGCGAGGATGACGAGGCGGCGCGCCTCTGGGGGGAGATCGCCGGACTTCCGGCCGAGCGTATCGTGCGCCTGGGGGAGAAGGACAACTTCTGGGCCATGGGCGAGACCGGGCCGTGCGGGCCGTGCAGCGAACTGCTGTATGACCGGGGTCTGGACCACCGTTGCCAGGCGCCGGTGTGCGGCGTGGGCCAGTGCGACTGCGACCGCTGGCTGGAGATCTGGAACCTGGTGTTCATGCAGTTCGAGCGGGATGCGTCCGGGCGGTTGGCCCCGCTGCCCCGGCCCTCGATCGACACCGGCATGGGGCTGGAGCGCGTGGCCTCGATCCTGCAGGGCGCCGACTCCAACTTCGCCACCGATCTCTTCCAGCCGGTGATCCGCGCGGTGGAGGAACTGTCGGGCAGGGCGTATGCGCCCGGCGAGGCGGGCTTCCCCTTCCGCGTCATCGCCGACCACGCCCGTGCCTGCTGCTTTCTGGTGGCCGACGGTGTGCTGCCTAGCAACGAGATGCGGGGGTATGTCCTGCGGCGCATCCTGCGCCGGGCGGTGCGCTTCGGACGGCGTCTGGGCCTGGACGGTCCGTTTCTGTGGAAGCTGCGCCCGGCCGTGGCCGCCGCCATGGCGGGCGCCTACCCGGAGTTGGAGGGGCGCGCCGCCTTGATCGACGGCGTGATCCGGGCCGAGGAAGAGCGGTTCGCCGAGACCCTGGAAGGCGGGCTGCAGTTGCTGGAGCGCGCCCTCTCCGACGCCCGCGCGGCAGGCGGCGACATCCTGCCCGGCGAGACGGCCTTCCGCCTGCACGATACCTATGGCTTTCCGCTGGACCTCACCCTGGACGCGGCCGAGGAGCACGGAGTGCGCGTGGACACGGCCGGCTTCGAGGAGGCGTTGGCCGCCCAGCGCCAGCGGGCGCGCCAGGACCGGCGTGGCCGCGTCTCCGCGCAGGCGGGGCTGTCCCTGGACGACATGCCGGCCACCACCTTTGAGGGGTACGCCGCCGCGGCGGCCGACGCCGAGGTGCTGGCCCTCTTCGTCCGTGGGGCCCGGGTCGAGCGCGCCGAGCCCGGGGAGGAGGTCCTGGCGGTCCTGGACCGGACCCCCTTCTACGGGGAGGGAGGCGGGCAGGTCGGCGACCGGGGCGCGCTCACCGGCGAAGGCGGCCTGCGCGTGGAGGTGCGCGATACGCGCCGGGCGGGCCGGGGGGTGTTCGTGCACGCAGGGCGCGTGGAGGGCGGCGCGCTGGATGTCGGCATGCGGGTGCGCGCGGCGGTGGACGGTGCCCGCCGCCTGGATGTGGAGCGGAACCACAGTGCGACGCACCTGCTGCACCGCGCCCTGCGCGAGGTACTGGGGGACGCCGTGCACCAGGCGGGGTCGCTGGTGGCCCCCGACCGCCTGCGCTTCGACTTCACCAGTGAGCGGGCGCCGTCGGCCGAGGAGCTGGCGCAGGTCGAGCGGCTGGTGAACGCCCAGATCCTGGCGCCGACCTCGGTGGAGTGGTTCGTCACCGACCTAGACGCGGCCAGGCAGATGGGCGCGATGGCCCTGTTCGGGGAGAAGTACGGGGAGCGCGTGCGCGTGGTGCGCATGGGGGTCTGGTCGCTGGAGTTGTGCGGCGGCACGCACGTGCGGAGCACCGCGGAGGTCGGGCTGTTCCACATCGTGGGCGAGGGCGGGATCGGCTCGGGGGTGCGCCGGGTGGAGGCGGTCACGGGCCGGGGGGTTCTGGAAGCCGTGGCCACGGCCGACGCCCAGGTGCGGGCGACCGCCGAGGCCCTGCGGGCCCGCCCGGAGGAGCTGGTCGGCCGCGCCCAGGAGATGGTCGCCCGGTTGCAGCGGCGCGAACGGGAACTGTCCGAGCTCACCCGCGCGCGCACGCTGGCGTACGGTGAGCGTCTGGCCGCCCAGGCGGTCGAGGTTCCCGCGGCGGAGGGGCGGTTCCGCGTGGCCACGGGCGTCCTGCCAGAGGCTGGCGTCGAGGAACTGCGCGCGCTGGCCGACGACCTGCGCGAGCGGCTGGGCAGTGGCGCGGCAGTGCTCGCCGGCGGCGGCGGGGACCACGGGGTGCTTTTGTGCGCCCTCTCGCGCGACCTGGCCGACCGCGGGCTCCACGCCGGCCGGGTGATCGCGGCGGCGGCGAGCGCCGCCGGCGGGCGCGGCGGGGGCCGACCCGACTTGGCGCACGCGGGTCTGCCGGATATGGACAAGGCTCCGGTCGGCTTGGCGGCCGGCCTGGCGGCCCTCCGGCGCCAGGCCGGGCTGTAGGAAGGGCGGCGAGGGCGAGCGTGGGTGCCCCTCGCAGCAACCTGGCCCCGCGCCCGCGCCCGGGACCGGCAGCCGCGGGGGCCCCGCCCCCGCCAGCTGCCGCCGGTCCCCTGACCCTCGCCCAGGAGCGGCGCAATCTTGCCGTGCTCTGGGTCGGCTGCTACCTGACCGCCGCCTCCTGGTCCCTGGTGCTGCCCTTCCTGCCGATCCTGATGCGTCGGCTGGGGGTGCCGCAGGACCATGTGGCGGCCTGGACCGGCATGGCGTTCGCCGCGGCCTTCCTGACGGCCATTATCGCCTCTCCCATCTGGGGCGCCTGGGCGGATGCGGCCGGTCGCAAGGTGAACTGCCTGCGGTCCGGCATCACCATCACCGTGGTGATGATCGGCTTGGCCAATGTGGGCAGTCCCGGGATGGTGCTCTTCTGGCGGCTGATCAACGGCGCGTTTTCGGGGTTCCTGCCAGCGGCCTTCTCGCTGGTGGCGGCGACGGTGCCCGCCGAGCGGCTGGGGCGGCAGATGGGGGCCCTGCAGAGTTCCCAGGCGGCCGGGGCCATCACCGGCCCGCTGATCGGTGGGGCGCTGGTCCAACTCTGGGGTATCCACTGGACGTTCTACCTGGCGGGGGCGGCCCAGGTGGTGGCCACCATCCTGGTCTGGATGCTGGTGCGGGAGCCCGCCCCCCCACGACGCGGAATGCGCCTGGACCTGCTGCCAGGGCTCGCCCAGGTCTGGCAATACTCCGGATTGCGCCAGGTGCTGGGCCTGTCGATGCTGGTGCAACTGGGGACCACGCTCATCGAACCGCTGATCACGATCTACGTCGGCCAGTTTCCCGGGGTGACCGCGGTCCCGTTCCTCTCAGGACTGCTATTCTCGCTGTTGGGGATCTCGGCGTTGATCTGCTCCCCCTGGTGGGGCAGGCGCGGGGAGCGCCGGGGATACGGGCCCGTGGTGCTCTTCGGCCTGGCCGGTGCGGCCGTCGGCAACGCGCTGCAACTGGTGGCCGGCTCGCTCTGGGGATTCGGCGCCATTCGCCTGGCGACCGGGGCCGCCTATGCCGGGGCGAACACGGGGCTGGGCACGCTGGCGGCCACCACCGTCCCCGAGGAGTTTCGCGGACGGTCGTACGGGCTTCTGACCTCGTCCCAGCAGGTGGGGAACCTGATCGGGCCTCTGGCCGGCGGGTTCTGGGGGGATGCATATGGGATTCACAGCGCGTTCGGGGTCGCCGCGCTCGTCTTCGTCGTGGCTTTGGCGTTGGCGCTGCTCTGGACGCGGCGTCGGACCCAATGGACCGGCCCCTCCATTCGTTGACACCCCGCGAGCGATGGTGATACCCTCGTGCGCGTAATGGGACTGGATATCGGTGACCGGACCATCGGGGTCGCGGTCAGCGATCCGTCCGGGGTGCTGGCCCAGGGGGTGGGCGTCATCCGCCGGGCAAGCCTTGGACAGGATCTGCGGGCGGTGGCCACACTGGTCCGGGAGCGGGAGGTCGGCCTGATCGTTGCCGGACTGCCGCAGACCCTCAGGGGGGAAGTCGGTATCCAGGCGGAAAAGGTGCAGGGATTTGTGTCTGCCCTTCGGGCGGCGTGCCCCACTCCGGTGGAGTATTGGGACGAGCGCCTGACGACGCGGGTCGCGGAACGCGCGCTGATTGCGGCGGACGTGTCCCGGCGGCGTCGTCGTCGCGTGATCGACCAGGTGGCGGCCGCCGTACTCCTGCAGGGCTTCCTTGACATGCGGCGGAACGTGGGTTCCGCGGGCGATGTGCGGGAGCAGGCGGGGAACGGGCAGACTCCCTGACGGTGGTGCCCGGGTTCCGAGTCGCGGTAGTAGCCCGGGCCAGCCGGCCCAGAGCGAGGTGACCCCAGGGTGGAGCGGGACGAAGGCGATCTGGTGGTGCTGACCGACGAGAACGGGGAGGAGCACGAGTTCGAACTGGTCGATGTGTTCGAACTCGACGGCAAGGAGTATGCCGTGCTCGCCTCGACCGAGGACGAGGATGACGAGGAGGCGATCGTCCTTCGCGTCGAGAAGGACGAGGATGGCAACGATCAGCTCGTCGACATCGAGGACGACGAGGAGTGGGAAAAGGTCGCCCTCAAGTGGGACGAGATCCTCGAGGATGAGGACGCCCTGGAGTGGGACGAGGACGATGACGAGGATGAGGATGAGGACGTCGAGGACGAGGACGATGAGGAGGATCTCGAGGACGAGGACGAGGAGGAGGAGGAGGACGGCGACCCCGACGACGGGGACGAGCGCTAGCCGGACGGACCCGGATGGCCGTCGCGCGGGGCTGGCGCCGCGGAAGGCGGTCCACGGGAGTCGGGCGTGATGGGGGATGGGGACGCCGCTGCAGGAAGGCGCGCCGGCCGTCGGCGGGTTGTGGTGGCAGCGGCCGTTCTCGTGGTTTTGGCTGCGCTCGGGTTGGGGGCTTACCGCGCCGCGCGCGCGGTGGCGCCGCTGGCGCCCGGGTCGCCCCGCGAGATCATGGTGGTGGTGCGTCCGGGGATGGACGTGGACGCCATCGCCGCCACGCTGCGCCAGCAGCAGGTGATCCGCTCGCCACTGGCCTTTCGTCTCCTGGCCCGCCAGGAGCACGTCGGACGGCTCCTGGAGGCCGGGACCTACCAGGTTGGGCCCGCAATGAGCCCGCGCCAGATTTTGCAGCGCATGGCGGCGGGCCGTGTCATCGTGCGCAAGGTGATGATCCCCGAGGGGTGGGACGCCGAAGAGGTCGCGGCCGCCGTCCAGGCGGCGGGTCTGTCTGCCGCCAGCGGCATGGGGCAGGCCCTGTCCGACGCGGGCCTGCTGCGCGCCGCCGGACTGCCCCAACCGGCCGCTGGCGTGCAGATCCCGCTGGAGGGGTACCTCTTCCCGGCGACCTACGCCTTCCCGCCGGGAGTCACCGCCGATCAGGTGGCCCAGGCGATGTTGGCCCGCTTCAACCAGGCCTGGACGGCGCAGTTGCGGACCCAGGCTGCGGCTCAGGGGCTGGACACCGCGCAGGCCGTGACCCTGGCGAGCATTGTCCAGCGCGAGGTGTCCACCCCCACCGACATGCGGATCGTCGCCGGGATCTACCTGCGGCGCCTACAGGCCGGTCGGCACCTGGATGCCGACCCCACCGTGCTCTACGCCGTGGGTAGCGCCACCCAGCGAGGACCGCTGACCGTGGCCGAGTTGGGCGTCAACTCCCCATATAACACCTACGTGCACCGGGGGCTACCGCCGGGCCCGATCTGCAACCCCGGCCTGGCGGCCCTGCAGGCGGTGGCCGACCCGACCTCGGGTCAGGCCATGTATTTCCTGACGACGCCATCGGGCCGCCTGGTCGTGGCCGATACCCTGGCCCAGCAGACGGCCAACGCCCAGAAGTATCTGGGCCAGTGAGCGTGGGCAGGAGCGGCCGGACCGTGGGCGAACGCTGCGGCGGGGGGTGCCCCGGCGATGGGGTTCGGGAGTGGTGGTGTGCGGGTGCGCCGGATCGACATGCTTGTCCTGGCCGGGACGCTTCTGGTGGCCGGCTGTGCTGGCACGGCCCCCGGGCATGGTAAGGGGCCGGCGGCGGTCTTGTGCCAGAGCGTGACCGAGGGGGTGGCGCCGGCGGCGCTCACCGCGGTCGTTCCCGCGGGGGGCACGCCGGTCCAACTGGTGCATGGGCAATCCCTGGCCCAGGTGTTCACGGCGGCGCGCCCCTTCACGGTGGTGGCGGTGGAATCCCCGACGTGGATCACGACGGGGTCGGGCTATACGCTCACCCTGCGCCAGGGGGCGGGCCTGGGCGGCCCCGTCGTCGCCTGCGAGGTGTATCCCGACGTTCTCAACAACACCTGGGTACCGCTGAAGCTGCCGACCAAGGCCCCGGTCGGCGTCTACACGCTGGAGATGGACAAGCCCACCGGCACGGCGCAGGTGGCGTGCCCCGGATTCACCACGCTGACGGGCTGCGGCGGCCTGCAGCCCTCCACATCGAGTGGGGGCTTTGTGGGGTGGTACCGCAGCAACTCGGCCACGGTGAGCGGTGGGTATGCCATGGTCGGCGGGCAGAAGGCGTCCGGGGACTTCACGCTGGAATACGGGGCATAGGTCGCGAGCGGCCCCCGGAGGGCCCGGGTGTCTACACAGACAAACGCCACGCCGTCGGACCCGGCGTGGCGTTGCCATGTTTGAGCTGCGGGGCTGCTATTTCTTGAAGAACTCGGCGTTCTTCTCCAGGTAAGACTTCCACTCGTCGGGCATCTCGTCCTCGTCGAAGATCGCGTTCACCGGGCAGACCGTTGCGCAGGCGCTGCACCCGATGCACTCGTCGGGATCGATGTAGTACTGGTCGTCACCTTCGTGGATGCAGTTCACGGGACAGACCTCGACGCACGACGCGTCCTTGGTCCCGATGCAGGGCTCGGTGATGACGAAGATCATCTTGGTGCAACCCCTCCACGTATGCCGCTCCTCTGTAGACAGACCGTCGGCCTGCCTGTTGCGCCGACCTATGCTAGCATGCGGGCGGGCGACGCACAAGCAAATCCGCGCGCCCTAGGTATTTTAGACCCTCCTGCCGGGAAGGGCCAGAAAGGGGGTGCCGCGGTGCCCGGATATCGGCCCGTTGCCGCCGGGGTGGAGATGCTGGACGGGACAGGGGAGGCGGCCTGGGCACCCGACCTGCTGGTGTTCGACGTGGACGGGGTGCTGATCGACACGCACGCCAGCTACGCCGCCGCGGTGCTGGCGGCGGTCGATTGGTACGCCCGGGTCTGCCTGGGGGCGGGGCCGGCCGGCCTGGGCCCGGCGGACGTGGCCGCGTGGAAGGCCGCAGGCGGCTTCAACAACGACTGGCACGTGGCCCAGGGGCTGTGCCTGTATCTGACCTGGAGATGGCGGCAGGGGTCCTGGCCGGGCGCCGCGTCGGGCGCTGCGGCGTTCGCGGCCCGGGTCCGCGAGGTCGGGGGCGGCCTGGACGCGGCGCGGGGCCTCTGTGGCGACGTGGAGGGGTCGCCGTGGTCGCCCGACGCGATCGCGCGGGTCTGCATGGAACGGTATGCGGGTGAGGCGGACGCCCGGGCCATGTTCGGGATCGAGGCCCAGGGGGCGGGCCCCGGACTGTGGCGCCAGGAGACGCCGCTGGTTTCCCCCCAGGCCCTGGCCGCCTGGCGTGGGCGGGCGGGCGTGCTCACCGGGCGCAACACCGGGGAGGCGGAATTGGGTCTGGGTGCCGCGGGGTTGGGGGAGATCCTGCCCGCGACCGTGCGCTGGACGGCGGACAGCGGCGCGCCCAAGCCGGATCCCGCCGGGCTTGAGCACCTGGTCCGGCTGCTGGCCGGACGGCGCGTGCTGTTTGTGGGGGATACGCCCGACGACGCCGAGACCGCGCGGCGCTTTCAGGCGGCCCACCCGGCGTCGGCGCTGGCCTTTGCCGGGGTTCTGGGCGGGGCGGCCGGGGCGGCCGCCGACGCGATTTTCCGCGGGCGGCGGGTGGAGGTGATCGCCCAGAACACCGCCAGCCTGCTGGCGTTTCTGGCGGCGGGGCACCCGCGCTGACCGGGCTGGGGAGGGGGGCCGGGCGGCCCCCCTCCATCATGAAGCCGGTTGGCGTGAGGCCCAGCGCCGGTATCCCTTGGGACCCAAGCGCCTTCGCCTCGGCAAGGTCGCCTAGCTCAAACGGATCGAATCCTTCTGGCGCGTTTTCAAAGACCAACCCCAGGCTCGGGTCCTCGTCATCCGTTACGCGCGCCAGAATCTGCGGGGGCTCGCCAGCGCCCCCACTCCGTAACCTGGGGCCCCCGGCACGCGGGCGTCGCGCGCCTTTGACTCCGCGGTCTTGCGTCACGACTTGATGGACCCGCCGTTAGGAGCGGCTGGCACGGGGTCGCCGAACCAGAAGGGCCCCGGCCAGGAGAAGCAGGCCGCCCAGGACGGCAGGAAGCGGGCCGCTACCGGTCTTGGGCACTGTCGACGTCGTTGAACCTGACGTGCCTGTGACCGCGGTGCTGGCGGTGGTTCCCTCCAGGGTCAGGGCCACAATGTTGAGCACCCCGTTGGTACTCTCCGACTTGCCCGCCGGCAGTCCGGTCTCAGTCGGGAGCGGGGTGTTGCCCGCCACGAGGCTGACCTTCAGGGCGGTCAGGGTCTTGGAGCTATCCAGGCCAGGTACGTGGGTGCTGTAGACCGTGCACTTGAGCGGCGTACTGTCCTTGGAGATGCCGCTGAGGTCACTGAGGCGGGGATCAGCGTTCGGGAACAAGGTCACCGTATCGGGCGTCAGGGCACCATTCACCAGCACTGGCCCGCACCAGTCGTCGAACACCGCCGTGATGGTCGTGCCAGCCGTGCCGCCGTACACCGGAGTGATGTCCACCAGGCTGGGGCCGTTTTCTACGGAAGCAGCGAAGTACGCGTCACTGTAGTTGCCCGACGGTACCGGGATGGTGACCGATGTGGGCCCCGGGTCCTGCGTACTTGCCGCCGTGGTGACGCACACGGCGTCCTTGACCCCCGCCTGGGGTATGCTGTACGGCACGCCGTTGGCGTCCTTGGCGGTTTGGCCGACAGGCAACCCGGTGGCGCTCAGCGCATTGTTGTTGCCGAACGTCGCGCCAGCCGTGGTGTGGCAGGCGCTGTTGGACGCCGTGGTCGAGGGCGCCGTGTTGCCGTTGTCGAGCAAGGCGACGGCGTTAAAGACCGAACTCAGGGGTACCTGAACATACGACGTGGACGCGAATACGGGTGCCGCCACGACCGCCCCGGCGGTGGCCACAGATGCGATTAGACCGATAAGACCAGGTCTCCGCATGGATAGCCCTCCTCCGACGAATGTGCACCGGCCCCGGACGGATCCCCACCCCCCTTCTCAGGCTAAACCGTGTCGGACGCTCCACGGGGCGCTGGGCGCCCACACGCGAGTGGCATGGTTAGACGCCAACGGGGGGGGTCCTTCTTTCCAGCGCGACATGGAAGCAATCTTTCTTGGCGCAGATGGCCCTTGGCCTCCCTCAAGCGCCCCTGCTTGGGCGGACACGTGGCCAGGGGCAGACGCGCACGGCGCTGGGAGGTAGGTCGGCGGCGGGCGGCTGTGTGATCTTCAGGTCGGGCAGGGTCTTGGAGGGATCCAGGCTGGGCGCGTGGGTGTTCCAGACGGTGCCCGCCCGGCCGTGGCTCGCGCTGCCGCTGGAATTGACCGGGCGGTTGCCCGGACTGCCGTTGGTGCACACCGGCGCGACCGGTACGGTCACGCTTCCGGCCGGGCCGCTTGAATGCGACTTAGGCGGAAGTTGGCACTGCTGCGTGCGGCGCACGAAGTGCTCGCCGCGGCGGGCTCTGCCGGAGGGCCGCGCGTCCACGCGGTCGGCGGGCGCGGCCGATATGGATGCCGACTTTCACGGGAGTCCCCCATGCCCGCGCGGAGCGGGCACCACGTGGCATGAAATACCCGACGTGACGCACGACGGGCGTCACGTGTCCACGGGGTGCCGAAGGCGCTAGATATGGTGGGTATGCCGGGTATTGCAGGGAGGACGGCTATGCTAGGCGGAAACCGCATCGCCAACCGCTGAAGGTGTTCGTCCGAGGGGTGCTGTGGTATACACAGGGAGAGGTTCGGACGGTTCAGGGTGTACCGGGCGGAATCGGTTTGCGCCTGGCGTAGCCGACATCTTCCGTGTGGTAGTGCATGATCGCGGGTTCTCCCTGGCGCCAGCAGAGGAGCACGGGGCGTCCGGCGATGCTGCCCGGAAAGTCACAGATGCCGAGGTCCAGGTCCTTCACCATACAGCCCATCTGCGCCAGGCGGGCGAAGACGGCCTCACAGGCTTGGCGGTGGTGGTGGAGGGCCTCGGAGTCGGCCCGGTGATCCGCCGCCATGACGAACTCCCCGGAGGGCGTGCGTCCGACCGCCTCGATCTGGTTGAGTTCGCGTGCCAGGGCCCGCACCTGGGTCAGGTGCTCCTGCGCCTCTTCCAGGGCGGTACGGACTTCGGGCAGGCGCCGATTGGCTTCCGCCACCGTGAGGCGCCGCTGGGACGGGAACCCTGTGCGCATTCCTGCATCCCCATCTGCGGGCGAAGTAGGGCACGGGTCCATTTCGGCGCGCGCATGGCGGGTGCCTGCGGTCGGGGGAAGATGTCGAGAGATCGTTCCGAGCGCGGGATGCCGCGCCCGGACAGGGGGGAAGCAGCGGTTGGCTGAGTCGGGCGTGCGCAGGTTTGTGATCGTGGGCAACGGAGCCGCCGGCAGTACCTGCGCCGAAATGCTGCGCAAACTGGAACCGTCGTGCGCGGTCACCTTGATCACGGACGAGGCGTACCCGCTGTATAACCGGGTGACGCTGCCGCGGATGCTCAAGCAGGAGGTTCCGCCGAGCAAGGTCTTTCTCAAGAGCAGCGAGTGGCATGCTGAAACCGGCATCCGCTTCCTGTCCGAGACCCGCGTGACGGCCGTGGACGTGGAGGGCCGCACGGTGGTCACCAACCGGGCGCAGGAACTCCCCTGGGATGCCCTGCTCATCGCCAGCGGCGGCCGGCCAAACCGCCTGCCGGCGCCAGGCGCCGACGCGCCCAACTGCTTCAATTTCCAGTACTACAACGACACCCTGGCCCTCAGCGAGCAGATCGGGCGCAGCCGCCGCGCGGTGTCGGTGGGGGGCTCGTTCATTTCCTATGAACTGGCCGAAGCCTTCCGGGTGCGTGGGCTGGAGGTGGCGTGGCTGATTCGGGGGCCGCGCTGGCTGCGCCGCATCCTGGACGAGGACGGTGGCGCGCTGATCGACCGCATCGCGACCGACCACGGCGTGGAGGTGCTGCACGGCCAGACGGTGGAGCGGGTGGTGGTCCGGGACGGTCTGGCCACCGGGGTGGTCACGTCCGCCGGGGAGACCATCGACTGCCAGTTGGTGGGCTCCGGGCTGGGATTGACCCTCAACACGGACTTCCTTGAGGGCACCGGGATCCGCTTGGACAACGGCGTCATCACGGACAGCGAGTTGCGGACCAACGTCCCCGGGGTGTTCGCCGCCGGAGATATCGCCGAGTACGAGGATACGGTCACGGGCCACCACCACCTCATGGGCACCTGGGACAACGCGCTGGCGCACGGCAGGGTCACCGCCGTGAACATGCTGGGCGGCGAACAACCCTACGTGGATGTGCCCACGTACCAGAGCGGCCTGTTCGACACCATCATTTCGGTGCTGGGGGTGACCCCCGAGACGCTGCCCGACGCCCAATCGCTGACGCGCTGCGACATGGAGGCCCGGAGCTACCGCCGCCTGTTCTTCAACGGGGACCGCCTGGTCGGCGCCGTCCTGATCGGCTCGATCAAGGGAAAGAAGAAGATGATGGACCTCATCCGCCAGGGGGCCGAACTGAAGACGGCCAGCGAGAAGCAGACCCTTCTGGGCTGACGGGGTGCGCGGAGGCGTGAAGGAACGTGCCGGGCGGCCCCGAAGTCACAAAAACTCAGCGATCGGCAGTGTCAGCGCCCGGGCCTCTGGCACGGCGGGCAGCCGCCCTGGGGCTGGCTTCGTGCGTCTGCATCCGCCCCGTACGGGCGTGTGGACCGGACGCCCGGACCCTTCCGCGTATGGCGCGCCGGGCGCGCTCGCTGATCGGCCGGCCGATTACGAGGGGGACATTCGGGTGCGGCGCACCAAGATTGTGGCGACTGTGGGTCCGGCCAGTGAATCTCCGGACATGCTGGCGGCCCTCTGCCAGGCGGGCATGGATGTCGCCCGCCTGAATCTTTCCCATGGCGGGCCGCAGGATTTCGAGCGTCGTCTGCGTGCCGTGCTGGCCCAGCGCGCACGGCACGCACGGCCCCTGGGGGTCCTGGTGGACACCCGCGGGGCGGAGATCCGCATCGCGGCGTTTCCGGAGGGCGGGGTGACCCTGGAGGCCGGCCAGCCCTTCACCCTCTACTCGGACATGCGGCCAGGCACCGCGGACGGGGTGGGCGTCAGTTACGCCCGCCTGCACGCCGATGTGCAGCAGGGGCATGTCGTGCTGCTCGACGACGGCAACATCGTCCTGCGCTGCCAGGCCGTCGAGGGAGAGGCGGTCCGCTGCGTCGTCGAGGCGGGCGGTGTGCTGCTCTCCGGGAAGAAGGTCAACCTGCCGGGTATCGCCCTGAGCATCCCCGCCCTCCAGCCCGACGATGAGCGCGACCTGCGGGTGGCCGCGACGATGGGCGCGGACTTCGTCGCCGCCTCCTTCGTCAACAGCGCCGAGGATGTGTGGACGGTGCGCCGGGTGCTGGAGGAATGCGGCAGCCGGATGCAGATCATCAGCAAGATCGAATCCCAGCAGGGCGTGGCCCGCGCCGAGGAGATCCTCCGGGCGTCGGACGGCCTGATGGTGGCCCGCGGCGACCTGGGGGTGGAGCTTCCGGCCGAGGAGGTTCCCCTGGTCCAGAAGGAACTGATCCGCAAGTGCCTGGACGCCGGTAAGCCCGTGATCACGGCCACGCAGATGCTGGAGTCCATGGTGCAGTGCAGCCGGCCGACGCGCGCCGAAGCCTCGGACGTCGCCAACGCCATCTTCGATGGGTCCGACGCCATCATGCTGTCGGCGGAGACGGCGATTGGCAAGTATGCGCTCGAGGCGGTCCGTACGATGGCGCGCATCGCCGAGCGCACCGAACAGGCCCTGCCCTACCGCGAACTGTTGGCCAAGCGCGCGGCCAGCACCGGCGCCAACGTCACCGATGCCATCAGCTACGCCACCGCCCTGGCTGGCCAGACCCTGGGGGCCGCGGCCATCGTCACGGTCACCGAGACGGGCATGACCGCGCGCGCGGTGGCCAAGTACCGGCCGCGCAACCCGATCCTGGCCATGGTGGCGGATGCGCGGGTCTTCCAGCAGCTCAGCGTGGTGTGGGGGGTGGAGCCCCTGACCTGTGCGCGGGGCGGCACGATTGAGGAGACGATCGACGGCGCCGTGCGGCAGGCCCTGGCGCAGGGCGCGATCGACCAGGGAGACCTCATCGTGCTGACGGCGGGCAGCGGCGGCGCGCTGCACGGCTCCACCAACATGCTGCGGGTGCAGACCGTCGGCGACGTGGCGCTGCGCGGCAACGGTCTGGGCGGAGGGGCGGTCACCGGGCAGGTGGCGGTGGTCACGAGTCCAGAGGATGCCCATGCCCACTTCCATGCGGGCGACGTGCTGGTGCTGGCCCAATCGGGGGAGGAACTGGCGCCGTTCCTGGAGCGGGCCAGCGCGATCATCACCGAGGAACCGGGC
>JAJZWQ010000169.1 GCA_021846605.1 Bacillota bacterium
CCCGTGATCCACGGCATTCCTCGCTCGGACCACTTCGTTCAGCGCCCTCCTGACCCGTAACCCCAGCCCAACCCGTCCCGCGCCGCATCTGCCCCGAATCGGTCCGTGTGACTTTTCGGCCCTTCTCAATACGGGACGTGGCCAACCGGTGTCCGTTCGGGATAGCGCCAAGCCCCCGCCGGCACGCAGTGGAGGGCGGACGCCACGGCCGCCGAGCGGGGCAAAAGACGCCGCGCCCGCTCGGCCGCCGATCCCTCCGGCGGCGCCTGCCACACCCCGGGCCTGCGGGGGTGGTGGCAGACACAGGTATCGACAAACACGCGGGCATGGCCGTCCCGGGCGATGGCGCGCAGGATGTTGGCGTGGCCGCTGGCTGGAACCGCCAGGACGGCGACCTCGGCCGCCCGGACGGCGTCGTGATTCAGGGCGCCTTCCACGGCCGCCCCCGATTGCGTCTGCGCCCCCAGGAGCGCCGCCATGTTGCACGCCCGGGCCGCCGAACGCGAACCGATGATCGTATGGTGGCCGGCGTCGGCGATGGCGCGCGCGACTGCGCTGCCGAACCGGCCCGTTCCACCCACCACGGCGATCCGCACCCCGATCCCTCCCGCCGTAGCTTGTACCGGAGCGCCCCCGGCCTTCCGCCCGATCTCTGGCGGCCACGTCTTCGCCGCAGACATGCGCCTGGCGCCGGAACCTCACATATCCTGCGACGCCGGTGTCAGTTTCGAACCGGCAGTTCGCTGGCGGGGGGATGGCGGGTGGTTTGGACAGACGATCCGGGTCCCGGCGAGACCCAGACCCTGGCAAAGCTGGCGGCGGCGCTCCCGGAGGCGATCCCCTACGGCCCGACCGAGACGGTGGTCACTGGCCTCGCCGAGCACAGCGCGCACGTGCGCCCTGGCTTTCTCTTCGCCTGCTTGCCCGGGTTGCACCACGACGGGCACCGCTTCGCCCATGAGGCCGTCGCCATGGGCGCGCGCGCGCTCCTGAGCGAGCGGCGGGTCCCGACCGACCCGCAGGTCGCGCAACTGGTCGTGCCCGACGCCAGGCGGGCCCTGGCGTTGGTGGCGCGCGCCTGGCACGGTGCCCCCGATCGCGCGCTGCAGGTGCTCGCGGTCACCGGCACCAACGGCAAAACGACGACCTGCTTCATGCTGGAGGCGATCTTCGCGGCCGCCGGCCGGCCCATCGGGCGCCTGGGGACGGCCGGGCATCAGGTCGGCGGCCGGGCGCTGGACGCCTCCCTGACCACGCCCGGCTCGCTGCAGCTCTATGGGCTACTGGCCCAGGTGGCAGACAGCGGGTGCCGCGGCGTGGTGCTCGAGGCCAGTTCGCACGCCCTGAGCCAGCATCGGCTGGCGGGCCTGGCCGTGGACACCGCCATCTTCACCAACCTGACGCGCGACCACCTGGACTACCACGGCAACCCGATGGCCTACCTCTCGGCCAAAATGCGACTATTCGCGCCCCGGCAAGAGGGGAAGTCCTATCCGGCCCTGGCGGTGGTTCCCGCCGACAGCGGGGTCGGCCGGCGGGTGGCCGCCGAAAGCGTCCCGCACCGGCACGTCATCACCTATGGCTTCTCCGCCCATGCCGACGTGCAGGGGCATCACCAGCGCCTGCCCAACGGCCGGGAGGTCCTGGACATCGCTGGCGCCTGGGGCCAGGGCCAGCTCCCCCTGCCCCTGCCCGGGCGGCACAACGCCCTGAACGCGCTGGCCGCCGCGGCTGCGGCACTGGGCAACGGCATCTCCATGGCCAGCGTCCGGGCCGGACTGGCGCGCATGGCTGGCGTCCCCGGCCGCTTCGAGCGGGTGGACGGGGGCACCGGCCCGACCGTCATCGTCGACTTTGCCCACAACCCCAGCGGCTTGCGTGAGGCCCTGCGCGCAGCTCGGCGCATCTGTCGCGGGCGATTGCATCTCGTCTTTGGCTGCAAGGGGGGCGATGTCGACGATGAAAAGCGGATGCGCATGGGCACCGTCGCCGCCCGGCTTGCCGACGAGGTCTACGTGACAACCGACGATCCGTACGACGAGCCGCCGCTGGAAACGGCGCGCCTGGCGCTGTCCGCGATGGCCGCCGAGGGTGCCTCGCACCGCTGGATCGCCGACCGCCAGGCCGCGATCGCCCTGGCGATCGCTGAGGCAGAGCCTGGGGACCTGGTCCTGGTCGCGGGCCGCGGGCACGAACAGGTCCAGCGGGTCTGCGGCCGGGACATCCCGATGGATGACCGCGCCCTCTGCCGGGAGGCGCTCGCAGCCCGGCTGCGCGCGGGGCACCTCCCGGCCGTCGCGGGCAGCCTGCCCTGACCCGGACCGCTCAGGCGGGGGCCAGCCGGACCAGCCAGCCGCCCTCAATCGGGCGGACGGAGCCGCGGCGAGCGCGGGCGCGCACGGCACCGACCCGCAGATCCAGGCCGCCGTTGAACTCCACCTCGGCGTCCTGAGCCAGAATCTGGCCGTCGCCACCCAACTGGAGGCGCGCGGCAACCCGGACGTGCACGAGGCCCCCGTGCCGGTCTTCGGCGGCGGGCACACCGGTGGAGTCCAGGAATGTGCCGTCGGGATACTCGAAGCGGGCCCCGGCCGCGTACAGGGTCAGGCCGCCGTTGACCGGTTGGGGTGGCTCGGCCGGCGTGATGGTCGCGGACCCCAGTGCTCCGGTGGCGAACGTCAAGAGCGTCCCCTGGCCGCGCAGGATGCGGTCGACCAGCGCGGCCCGGGCCTGCGCCGCGCGCTCGGCCCTCTGACGCGCGTCGGCGAGCACGGCGTCGTAGCCGAAGCGGTCGCAGGCCGCGCTGAGGAGGGAGTCGTCGCGCGAACCGCCCTCAAAGCGCACATACGCCTCAAGCAGCGTATCCAGGTCGGTTGCGCGGCCAGCCGTCAGCTCCTCCCGCCAATCGGCGGGGGGCTGGCGGCGCGCGCCCCGGGCCGTGGGCGGAGGCGCCGTGCCGGCCAGTCGGTCCAGGACATGGCAGAGCAGCGCGCCCACGATGCGCGCCCGCGCGGGATCGGAGAGCTGCCCAAGGTGATCGGCGAGCGCCGGGACGTCCCCCGCGCAGCGCCAGCCGACGTAGCAGGTCACCCCGGTCAGCAACTCGAGGCCCCGCTCGGCCTCCTCCCGCTCGGCAGTCCACTCCCCGCGCCGCTCACGGCGCAAAAGCGCCAGTGTGCGCGCCGTGCGTTCGGCCTCCGGCTCCGCAAGGCGGTCCACGCCCGCCAAAAGGCGTCCTTCCACCGTGGCCAGGGCCATTCCCTCCGGGTCGGCAAGCTGGGGGGTCCAGGCCGCGGCCGCCGCGCGGACCGAACGGGGAACCTTGCCGCGCCACCAGGGCGCAAATGCGGCCTCCCAGAGGAGTGCCCGCGCCACCCGCCCGGAGGAGACCACCACCGCGACACCGTCGAGTTCGGCCAGGCGCGGGCCGGCGCCGTCGTCGGGCACGGCGGGCAGGCCCAAAGCCTCCGCCTGGGCTGCGTCGAGATGAACCAATCCCGCGTGCGGTGTTCCGGCGCGACCGGCCACCTTCTCCCCCACCGCCTCGGGGAAACCGCGCAGGCAGACGCCGCCCCCGTGTGGGAGGTGCAACCCGAAGACGGGCTCCGTCTCCGGCCAACCCGGCCAGACCCCGACCGTGCCCACAGGCGCGGTGGCGCCAAGCCACGGTTCGAGCACACCGGCTGCCTCCTCGTCGGGTACGAACACCGTCTTCACCGTTCCTCTCTGCATGTTCCCGGCGGCCGCGGCGCTCAGTTGCCTTTGGGGGGATTCCTTCTGGCCGGGGATCGGTTTCACCGGCCGTTCTCCCGATAGCGCCTTCTGATTCGGAGGCGCTTCGGAAAACTCCCGGCGACGGCTGTAAATTGCGCGCTGCATTCAGACCTCGGTCGATCACCGGCCCGCACCTATGCGCGCCCCTGGGTCTTGCCCGAAGCCCAGGGATCCCCGGTGGGCGCGAAGTGAGGCCAGCGTAGTCCCTGGCCTACACGCCGGTCAAACGGACCCTCGGCGCCATAGGCTCCTGGCGGAGGGAAGCCCTTTGCGCGTCGTCGTTAGCGAATTCATGCCCGCCTCGGGCCTGGACCTCCTCCGGGAGGGGGCGCAGGTCCAGTATGACCCGCACCTGGCCCAAAGCCCCGTGCGTCTGCGCGAAGCGGTGGCGCTGGCGGACGCCCTGGTTGTGCGCAACCGCACGCGCGTCGACGCGGCCCTCCTGGACGCCGCGCCCCACCTGCGTGTCGTGGGGCGACTCGGCGCCGGCCTGGACAACCTGGATCAGGTTGCGCTGGACCGACGCGCCATCCGGCTCGTGCATGCCCGCGGGCTCAACGCCACCGCCGCCGCGGAATTCACCATCGGGCTGGCGCTGGCCCTGCAACGCACCTTCGACCCCAGCTGGTGGTCGGGTCCCGGGCCGGACTGGAGCCAGCGAGGCCAGCGCCTCGGCCGGGAGCTGGCCGGCAAGACCTTGGGCCTGGTCGGCCTCGGCGCCGTCGGCGCGGCGGTGGCCCAGCGGGCCCGCGCCCTGGGGCTGCGCGTCCTGGCGGCCGGAGGTCCGGGCACCGCAGCCAGCGCCACCGCGCTGGGCATCCCGCTTGTGGAACTCCCGGCCCTCCTGGCGGCCAGCGACGTCGTGAGCCTCCACTGCCGCCTCACCCCGGACACCCACCGCATGGTCGACGGCCGGACCCTGGCCATGTTCCGGCCGTGGGCGGTACTGATCAACACGGCCCGCGGCGGCCTGGTCGACGAGGCGGCGCTGGACGCCGCCCTCCGGTCCGGCCGGCTGGCCGGCGCCGCCCTGGACGTGCGCGATCCCGAACCGCCGCCGGCCCCCGATCCCCTGGAGGCCACCCCCCACCTACTGCGGTCGCCGCACCTGGCGGGGCTCACCCTGGAGGCGCAGGAACAGATCGCCGCATCCGTCGCCGGAGGGGTGCTCTCCGCCCTGCGCGAACTCGCGGGCGAGTGCGGGGGCCCGATCCTCCCCCCGGCCCCCGACGGCGCCTGGGCGCGGTGAGGCGTCGTTGCCGATCCAAGATGAGGCGGGTTGACGAAGGGTGAACGCCACCCCATGGTTATGGTTAGGAGTTCGTGCCTCACGGCTCCCTACGCCAAACGGGCTTGGGCAGAGCGCCCGCCCGGAGGCAGGGCCCTCTCGTCATCCGCTCGCCTGCTTCTGGCAAACGACCGTCTGCGCGGCCCAAGGGACGCCTGGGCCAGGCGGACGCTGGCATCCTGGTGGTATCCAGTTGGTACTGCGTCGAAACCAAAGTGGGACTGGCGTTCCCCCCGGCCATGCCATGGTAGCCTCTGCCATGGAGGGGGGGGGTGGTCCCGTGGCCCGGTGGGCGGCAAGCGCAAGTCCACACCGAGCTTCACTCACACCTGGCGGCTCAACCTCGACGCCCACCAGCGCGAGGTCTTGGATCAGCGCTTTCACGCCGCCTTGCACCTGTACAACACGGCGCTGGCCGAGGCGTCCAGCGCGCGCGGCGAATGCGCGAGTCCCGCCTCTACTAACGCGCATGCAAGGCCAAAGCTCCCACCGATCGCCAGGCTCTGCACCGGCAGGCACACCGCTTTTGGGCTCTACGACCTCTTTCCGTTCGTGGGAGAGCTCGGCCACCGCGAGATCGGCCGGCATCTGGACGTAGGCACGGCGCGGGGGATCGCCAAGCGGGCCTACGATGCGGTGAACGACTGGGTGGCGCATCACCGCGGCCGGCCGCAGTTCACGTCCCCCGGCCAAGTAAATCCCTACGGGTCTGAGGCGACCAGCCCCCGCGGCGGAACGCGGCTGTGCCCCCCCGCCGCTCAGCCGCCGCGGGGAGGCGCAGGGGCGGGGGCCTGCGACCGCCGCAGCGGGTCGGCAGGTCAGGCGACGACGTGCACGCGATGGCGCAGGTCAGCTCGGTCCCAGTCAGGCTCCAGGCGCGGGAGGCACTGCGGCCCAGTCGCTTGTTGGCGCCGTGCGGAGATCCAGGCTCAAAGGCACCGCTGCGATTCCTGGGGTGACCGGTTGGTCCCCCAGGCGCAGTTGAACCCGGCTGCCGCCGCCGGGCCCGCGGCCGCGGCGCGCCGCGGGCTGCGTACCGGATCCGGCGTCCCGGAGACCGGGCACCATCAGGTGCCTGGTCCGTGGCGTCCCGCCCGGCCTAGTACAGCGTGCCAGAAGTTCGTTCCTGGTGGGGCCGAGGCAGTTGGTGCGTCGGCCTTCACGATGTGGGTAACGGGGCAAGCGGGTCACGCGGGCCAATAGTCAGGATTG
>JAJZWQ010000170.1 GCA_021846605.1 Bacillota bacterium
TGTGGAGGAGAAGGCTCTGGCTGGGAGCACTGCCCGGCGAAACCGGCTCCTGCGAAGCAGGAATCTCCAAGCAGGAAACTGGCCGCGCAAGCGGTCGGAAACAAAAGGCTATGAGGAGAGGAACGGTTCAGTTAGGCGTCCTCCTCGTCGACGGCGTCCGCCAGATCCAGCCCTGCGGCCGGCAGGGCCTCGGCGATCAGCGCGTCCACGAGGGTCCGGTACCGCTCAAGGAGGTCCGGACCTTCCGGGCCGCGGCGTTCCGCCCAGAGGTGGACGGATGGCCGCTCGGCGTCCGGCAGGACGGCCACCCAGGCGTCGCCGTGGTGGATCTTGATGCCGTCCAGAAGGGTCACCTGTTCGTCGAGGGTCGCCTCGACGAGGCGGCGCATCAACTGTCCCTTCACGTTCCAGGGGCAGTGCATGGCCGCCGTGACGACCGCCGGGCGGGGCAGTTCGGCACACACCTCCGACAGGGGCCGCTTCTCCATGGCGAGCCAGTGTAGCAGCATGCCCGCCGCAAACAGCCCGTCGATCCCGGGATGGAAGCTCGGGAAGCAGAACCCGCCGCCGGCGTCCCCCGCCAGGGACAGGCCGCCCGCCGCCGCGGCCTCCATCAGGGCGCGGCTGCCGGCCCGCGTGCGCCGCACCCGTGTCCGGTGCGCGCACACCTCCTCCACCCGCTCGGTTGCCATGATGGGGACGGCGATCTCTTGCGCCCCGCCGTGGCGGCTGGCCAACGCGGCCATCAGGACCAGCGCCTCCTGGTCGCTGAGCGTGCGCCCCAGGTCGTCGACCACCGTCATGCGGCTCCCGGTGGGGTCCAGAGAGATGCCGCAGTCGGCATGCAGGGCCTGGACGACCTTGGCGAGTTCCACCTCGGCCGCCTGCGCCCCCGGGCGCGCCGTCCCCAGGCCCAGCGACATGGCCTGAACGCCATATTCTGATAGCACCTGAGGGAGCACCTGGCCCGCGCTGCCGCCGCCGTAGTTGACGACCACGCGCGGGGCGGCGGCGTGTGCGGCCATGGGGCCGAGGGCGCCCAGGTAGCCGGTGACGTAGATGTCCAGGACCTTGGCCGGGTAGGTCAGGCTGCCGACTTCGTCTGGCGACACCTTGCGCGAGTCCTCGCGGAAGTACAGGTTTTCGATCTTGCGCTCCAGGTTGGCATCGATGTCCACGCCCCGGCCGTCCATGAAGCGCACTTCCATCTGTCCGTTGCCGCGGGCCGAGGTCACCGTGAAGATGCCGCCGCGGGCGCCAAGCGCCCCGCCCGCATAGCGCAACACGGGCATGGGGGTGGATTCAAGGTTGAAGACCCGCACCCCCGCCGAAAGGATTCCGGCCATGATGGCGCGCTTCATCATCACCGACGCGGGGTGGCTATCTCGGCTCACCACCACGGCGTCGCCGCGCTGCAGGGTGGAGGCGTACGCCGCCCCCAGCCGCACCGCCACCTCCGGCGTCACATCGACGTTGGCCAGGCCCCCCACGGCCGAGGCGCCGAACAGGCTGCGCTGCCAGCGCGCCCCGTGCACCATGGACTGGTTTACGACGGACGCGGCTTCGATGACCTTGTGGGGCCACAGCTTGACCTCCGGGCGCACCTGGCTGGCCTCGTGCAGGTGGCAGCCGTCGCCGACCACTGCGCCCTCCTCGGTCACCACGCCCTGGCCCAGGCGCACGCCACGTCCCAGCACCGTGCCCTGCACCTGGGCGCGGGCGCCGACGAAGGCGTTGCCGAGGAGCAGGCTGCGCGAGACGTGGCAGCCCCGGCTGAGGACGGAGTTTGGCCCCAGTACGCACGGTCCTGCGATGACGGCGTCGGCGTGGACCGAGGTGTTCTCACAGATGACGATCGGGCCGGCCAGCCGGGCCCCCGGATCCACCGTGGCCCCAGGGGCGATCCAGACATCGCCGGGGAAGCGGCGGCCCCGGATCTCCAGTTCGACCCGTCCGTGCAGCGCGTCGTCGTTGGCTTGCATCAACTGTGTCAGGTTGCCGATGTCGCACCAGTAGCCGTCGACCGTGCACCCGTAGAGCGGCGCGCCGGCCGCCATCAGCTTGGGGAAGAGGTCCTTGCTGAAGTCGTAGGGTCCCTCCGGCGGCACCTGGGCCAAGGCGTCGGGCTCAATAACGTAAATGCCGGTGTTGATCGTGTCCGAGAATACCTGTCCCCAGCCCGGCTTCTCCAGAAAGCGCTGGATGGCGCCGGCGGCATCGGTGATGACCACGCCGAACTCCAGAGGGTTGGAGACCCGCGCCAGGGCGAGCGTGACCTGCGCCTTGCGCTCCCGGTGCATGGCCACGACGCGGCTGAGGTCGAAGTCGGTGAGGGCGTCGCCGCTGATCACCAGGAACGTATCACCGAGTTCAGCCGCGCAACGCCGCACGCTGCCAGCCGTGCCCAGCGGTTCGGGCTCGACAGAGTAGCTGATATCCATACCGAAGTCCGAGCCGTCCCCAAAGTACTGTTCGATCTGCCCGGACAGGTACTGCACCGTCACGATGACCTCGGTGATTCCGTGCCGGCGCAGGAGGTGCAGGATATGCTCCATCACCGGACGACCGGCCACAGGCACCATGGGCTTGGGGCGAGTGCTGGTCAGGGGGCGGAGACGGGTGCCTTCTCCTCCGGCCATCACGACGGCCTTCACGGATATCGCCTCCTCTGGGTAGGACGACCATGCGGCCGGCGTACCGGCGCAGGGGCTCCAGATGGACTTCTGTGGCGTTAGGGCGAGGGGCCATAGGCGAGCAGGCAATTCGGTCTTCGCCAAGCGGGGTCCTGCCGCTTGGACCGGGCCCATTTCCGTGTATGCTCAAGCGCGAAGGGGGACGGGCGCCGTGCCTGTGGGGGCTGGGCTGGTCGCATACCTGGATAACGCCGCCACCACCCCCGTCTTGCCGGAGGTCGCCCAGGCCATGGTCCCCGTTCTCACCGGGGAAGCGTTCGCCAATCCGTCGGCCGTCCACCGCTGGGGCCTAGTGGCGCGGGCCGCCGTGGAGGAGGCCCGGCGTCAGGTCGCCACGGGACTGGGGGCCCCATCGGAGTGCCTCACCTTCACCGGTGGCGGCACCGAGGCCAACCACCTCGCCATCCTCGGCCTGGCCCGTGCGCGCGCCCGCCGCGGCCACCACCTGCTCACCACCGAGATCGAGCACCGTTCGGTCCTGGATGCCTGCGCCGCGCTGGCACAGGAGGGCTGGGCGGTGACACGCCTGAAAGTCGGGCCGGACGGGCGGGTCCGGCCGGAGGATGTTGCCGCGGCGCTGCGCCCGGATACCGTCCTTTGCACCCTGGCCCACGTGAACAACGAGATCGGCGCCGTCCAGCCGGTGCCGGCAATCGCGGCGCTCCTGGCCGTCCGGGAGGTGGCGCTCCACGTGGACGGCGTCCAGGCCCTGGGCAAGGTGCCCACCCCCTACCAGGCATGGGGGGTGGGGCTGGCATCGCTATCCGCGCACAAGATCGGCGGGCCCAAGGGTGTCGGAGCGCTGTTTGCGCGTCCGGGGGTGCGGCTGGTGCCGCCCGTGCCCGGCGAGCAGGAACGGGGGCTCCGCCCGGGGACCGAGAACGTGCCGGGGATCGTCGGCTTCGGCCGCGCCGCGGCGCTGTGCGCCACGTGGTCAGGCCACCTGCGGCCCTTGAAGGAGAATTTCTGGAACATGCTTGCCGCCGCCCTACCGGACCTTTCAGCCAACGGGCCGGATCCGCTGGATCCTGAGGCCAGCGCCCCGCACATCCTGAACCTGGACTTTTCCCGGGTCACCCCAGTGCCCGCCGAACCCCTGCTCCATGCCCTCGAGGCGGCTGGCATCGCCTGTTCGGCAGGTTCGGCGTGCAGCGCCCGGCGCCCCGAACCCAGCCACGTCCTGACGGCCATCGGCGCGGGACGCCCCACCCTAGGCGCAAGCCTCCGCTTCAGCCTCGGGCCCCAGACCACGCTGGCCGAGGTCGAGGCCGCCGTCACGCGCATCCCGCGCGCCGTGGCGGCCCTGGCGGTGCGCGCATGACGGCAGGCGCTGCGACGGTGCTGGTGGGGAGCTACGGCGAGATCGCGCTCAAGGGCGGCAACCGGGCGGTGTTCGAGCGGGCTCTGGTGCGCGCGGCCCGCCGGCTCCTGCCCGCCGGCACTGCCGTAGCGATCCGGGCCAGCCACCTCGAGGCGCGTCTGCCGGTCGGGGTGCCCCAGGAGACAGGCCTGGCGGCGCTGCAACGCTGCTTCGGGCTCGTTTCCGTGCGGTCGGCCACCCGCCTGGAACGCCCGCTGGCCCTGGAGGATGTGGCCCGGACCGCCTGCGCCACAGCGCGCCAGGCGATGCTGGCTGGCGCGCAGAGCTTCAAGCTGGCGGCGCGCCGCCAGGACAAGTCCTTTCCGCTCACCTCCCCGGAACTCAATCGGGTGCTCGGCGCGGAGGTGGCCGCCGCCACCGGCCTGCGGGTCGACGTCCACCACCCCGACCTCGAGTTGGGCGTCGACGTGCGGGACGACGCCGTCTACGTGTGGGGCCGGAGCCTGCCCGGTCCGGGTGGATTGCCGGTGGGCACCTCCGGCCGGGCTATGGCGCTTTTGTCCGGGGGCATCGACAGCCCCGTCGCCGCCTACAGCGCCGCCCGCCGTGGCCTCGGCCTTGCAGCCGCCTACTGCCATACCTTCCCGTATACGGGCGACGGCACGCGCGACAAGGTCTTGGACCTTTGCCGGCGCCTGACCGAGTACGTGGGGGGAATACACCTCTGGGTCGTGGACTTCACTCCGGTGCAACTGGCGATCCAGGCCGAAGTCCCTGAGCCCTTCCGCACCCTGGTGGCCCGACGGATGATGCTCCGCCTGGCAGAGGATCTGGCCCGGCGCGAACGAGCGGGAGCGCTGGTGACCGGCGACAGCTTGGGCCAGGTCGCCAGCCAGACGCTGGCGAGCCTAGCCGCCGTCGGCGAGGTGGCCAGCCTCCCGGTGCTGCGACCGTTGCTGTCCTGGGACAAGCAGGAGATCGTCGAACTGGCTCGCCGCATTGGCACCTACGATATTTCCATCCGGCCGTTCGACGACTGCTGCACCGTGTTCGCCCCGCGCCATCCACGCACGCGGCCCACACGGGCGCAGGTGCGGGACGCCGAGGCCCGGCTCGCGCTGTCGCCGCTGATGGGCTCAGCCCTGGCCGGCAGCCACCGCTGGCAGATCACCCCAGATGGCACCATTGTCGACCCCACAGGGCCATAGGTGGTGCGCACCGCACAAGCTTCACGAGGATGATCTCCGCGCGCGGCGAATGACTCTTTTTTCCGGGGGGATGCCGCGTGCGGGTCGGCGTGCTGGGCACCGGTCGGATGGGTCGCGGGCTGGGCCGTGCCTGGGCGGCGTCTGGCCTGGAGGTGCGCCTGGGCAGCCGCCATCCGGAGGAAGCCCGCTCCAGGTTGGGCAGCGCCGAGCGTCTGGAGGTCACCGACTTCGCGACTGCCGCGGATGCGCCGATGGTCGTGCTGGCAACGCCGTTCGGGGCGACGACCGACCTGCTGCCGCGCCTGGGCGGCGCGCTACGCGGCAAGGTTATTGTGGACATCACCAACCCCTTTGGTGCCACGCCGCCTGGCCGCTCGGGCGTATCGGTGCATCAGGACGCGTTGGGTGTCCCCGCCATCTGGGTCGCCGCCTTCAAGACGAACTTCGCCGCCACGATCGGTGCCCCGGACTTCGTGGTGCGCCAGTGCCTCATCGCCTGCGACGACGCCGAGGCGCAGGCGGCGACGGCGGACCTCGCCCGGCGCGCTGGTTTCTTTCCTCTAATGTGCGGCGGTCTTGATGCGGCGCAGGCGCTCGACCTGATGGTGCCGCTCATGCTCTCCCTGGATCAGATGCACGGAACGGGAGCCGGGCGTAGCCACTGGCGCTTCGTGGCCGAGCATTGACGCTCCCGTTGTTGCCCGGAACTGGCCAGAGGTGCACCATTCCGGGCGTGGCCACCGGGTCGCCATTGCCGCGGGGTCCGCTCGCTGCTCGAGGGGCTGGGACGGGCTGGCGACGCGCCGGACGTGATCCGCGCCCGCCAATGCCGGCCCGCGCAACGCCAGGTCATCCTGGAGCAGCAACCGGCCGGCCTGCAGCCGGCGGAGGGGCCAAGTTCCGGGGGGGCCGCACCCATGCGGCGCGTTCAGTTGCCCTGGGGGGTTCCCGACTGCTGGGGATGTAGCGGCCGTTTAGGTCCTGGCACGGCATGGTGTGCAACTCTGCGACTCTGCGACTGGGCGCGACA
>JAJZWQ010000012.1 GCA_021846605.1 Bacillota bacterium
GCGGATCTTTTGCGCAGCCACGGCCCTGCCCCCTACTCGGCGATCTTGGTGACGACGCCGGCGCCGACCGTCCGCCCACCCTCGCGGATCGCGAACTTCAGCCCCTCCTCGATGGCGATCGTGTCGATCAACTCCACCGTCATCGTCACGTTGTCCCCCGGCATCACCATCTCCACGCCCTCCGGTAACTGCACCACACCGGTCACGTCCGTCGTCCGAAAGTAGAACTGCGGCCGGTACCCGTTGAAAAACGGCGTGTGCCGCCCGCCCTCCTCCTTCGTCAGCACGTACACCTCGGCCAGGAACTTCTTGTGCGGGTGGATCGATCCCGGCTTGGCCAGCACCTGCCCCCGCTCGATGTCCGTCTTCTCTATCCCCCGCAACAACGTCCCCACGTTGTCCCCCGCCAGCCCCTGGTCCAACGACTTGTTGAACATCTCCACGCCCGTCACCACGGTCTTCCGCGGCTTCTCCGCCAACCCCACCAACTCGACCTCGTCCCCCGTCTTCACCTGGCCCCGCTCGATCCGCCCCGTCGCCACCGTCCCCCGCCCCGTGATCGTGAACACGTCCTCCACCGGCATCAGGAACGGCTTATCCACGTCCCGCTCCGGCGTCGGAATGTACGCGTCCACCTGCGCCATCAACTCCAGGATCGGCTGCACGTCCGCGCTCGACGGGTCGCCCCCCGCCTCCAGCGCCTTCAGCGCCGACCCCTTCACCACCGGAATGTCATCCCCCGGAAACTCGTAGGCGCTCAGCAACTCCCGCACCTCGAGCTCCACCAACTCCAGCAACTCCGGGTCGTCCACCATGTCCACCTTGTTCAAAAACACCACGATCGCCGGCACGCCCACCTGCCGCGCCAGCACGATGTGCTCCCGCGTCTGCGGCATCGGCCCGTCCGCCGCCGACACCACCAGGATCGCCCCGTCCATCTGCGCCGCGCCCGTGATCATGTTCTTGATGTAGTCCGCGTGCCCCGGACAGTCCACGTGCGCGTAGTGCCGCGCCTCGGTCTCGTACTCCACGTGCGACGCGTTGATCGTGATCCCGCGTTCCTTCTCCTCCGGCGCCTTGTCGATCTGGTCGTACGCCCGGTACTCCGCCCGCCCCTGCTTGGACAGCGCCAGCGTGATCGCCGCCGTCAACGACGTCTTGCCGTGGTCCACGTGCCCGATCGTCCCCACGTTCGCGTGCGGCTTCGTCCGCTCGAACTTCCGCTTCCCCATCCGCCCTCGCCCCCCCGTCCGTGCGCCTGTCGCCGCACGCTGCGGCGCCCGCTCCACGGCATTCCCGGAGATTGTACGGTGTGCGGCGGGTGAGAGGCAACGGACAGGCGTAGCGGGGCGTAGCGCAAAGTCGCGGGAGGCGACGATCCTGACCCAGACCGGTATCCGGCGGACTCTGGCGGTGGCCTCCATCCCGGAGTCTACGAAGGGAGCGGTGCGATCACCGCTCACGGCGTCCGCCGCCGCGCGTTCACCCAAGCGGCGCCAAGTCGCTTCGTCGCACGCTGCAAAGGTCGCCAGGTACGCGGCTTCCTGTATGGTCAGTGGGCGGCTGGGGGGCGCAGGACCGGGTGTGACGCGGTTCTGGCCGGTGGGCCGGCTGGTTGCCGGTCCCCTGAGTAGCGCGTAGTCGGCGCGTGGGCTGACCTAAGGGGCTTTTTCATGGACGGAGAATGCTGTCCCAGCGTCTCCCAGTTGCGCGCTCGTTCCGTCGGCGGTTTTCTCCAACACGTCGCAAAATAGGCGGATATCGCCCGCATCCGCCCGCGGATGCCGGTGGAGGAATGCTGCCATGCTCGGGGAAGCGTTGCAGGTCCTTCCCAAAACGGATTCCATGATTGGCGGAGGCGGAGCGCGCATATGGGTGCAGTCGGGAGCGCGGACGACGGTTCTCCCCGATCGGATGCCCATCCGATGGCTCGGGCACGCTTCCACCTGGGGACGGCACTGGCAAAGGGGGGGCGGGGCTTGACCGCCACGCCTCGGGTCCTCACGCGGCGGACGGCCGCACGCCCCCGTCGGCTCTACCCGCGGCAACATGCGGATATCGTCATCCTGACCGCGCGCTACGGCGCGGGCCACTGGGAGGCGGCGGTCGCGTTGCGCCAGGCGATCGAGTGCGCCCATCCCGACCGCCAGGCCCTCATGCTCGACTACATGGAACTGGTCAGCCCGGCGCTCAACCGGACCGTCCAGAGCCTGTATCTGGCCTCGATCAAGCACTTTCCCGAGGGCTACGGATGGTTCTACCGGACCACCAGCGCCATCGCCCCCGACTCCCCGTTCCAGTCGTTGCTCAACAGCCTGGGACGGGAGCAGCTGGCCCGGCTCGTCGCGGACACCACCCCCAACGTGATCATCTCCACCTTCCCCACGCAGGCCGGGGTGCTCTCAGACATGCGCCGCCTCAATCAGTGCCGGGTGCCGGCGGTCACCGTGCTCACCGACAACACCGTGCACAGCCAGTGGGTCCACCCCCACACCGACCTCTATTGCGTCCCCAGCCAGGAGGTGGCGGCCGACCTGCAGCAGCGCGGCGTCGATCCCACGCGCATCGCCGTCACCGGGATCCCCATTCGCGAGGCCTTCCGCGAGGTCGGCGACCCGCAGGAGGTGCGGCGGAAGTACCACCTCGACCCCACGCTGCCGATCATCCTGGTGATGAGCGGCGCCTTCGGGGCGCTGGGTGGGGTGGGCGAGGCCTGCCGCGCCCTGACCCACATGCGCCGTCCCCTGCAACTGGTCGTGGTTTGCGGGCGGGACCGGCAATTGGCGCGGCGGCTGCAGCACGCCACTGGATCCTATCCCTATCCGGTCCACGTCTTCGGCTGGGTGGAGGCCATCGCCGAACTGATGTCGGTGGCGCGGGTGCTGGTGACCAAGGCGGGCGGCGTCACCACCGCCGAGGCCCTGGCCCTGCACGTGCCGATGGTCATCTTCCGTCCCATCCCCGGGCAGGAGAAGGCCAACACGCTCTACCTGGAACGGCATGGCGCCGCGCGCATCGCGCGCAGCACCGAGGACCTCGAGGCCCACTGCGACGAACTGTTGGTGCGCGACGACCTGTGGCGGCGGATGGAGCGGGACGCCGCCACCCTGGGCCGCCTGGAGGCTGCGCGGAACATCGCCGACCTCGCGCTGCGCCTGGGCGGGCTCTCGCCGGCCGACGCCGACCCGGCCGGAGCCCGGGCATGAGGGTTTCCGAAGGGACGCGGCCGCTACGCCGCCGCGTGCGCTCCATCCGACAGGTCCCCCGGCCACCCGCCACCGCGGTGGACGATCGGTCGGCCATGCGCCACCTACTGCGGCACCCGGAGATGTGGGGCTTCATCGCCACCACCGCCTGCGTGGAGTTCGCGCGGGGCGCGCTCTTCCTGTCCCTGCTCCCCGCCTACCTCACCCAGGGCCTGTCCATGAGCGTGGCCACGCTGGGCCTGGTGATCTCGGCCCAGTACCTGGCCGATACGGTCTTCAAGATCCCTACGGGATGGCTGGTCGACCGCTTCGGCCCCTGGCGCGTGCTCGCGCCGTTCCTGAGCCTGTCGGCGGTGGCCGTCTATCTCCTGCCCCGGGTGCATGCCAGCCTGGCCTTTATGCTGCTCGGCGTGCTCTTCGGTGTCGGCTCGTCGGCCAACTGGCCGGCCGTGCTCTCCGGCAGCGTGGAGATCGGCGGCATGGAGCGCCGGGCGAGCGCGACCAGCATCGTATTCCTGGCCTGGCTGGCCGGTGGCGGGCTCGGTCCCGTGCTCGTCAACTTCCTGATCGGCCGGGGGTTCCACACGGCCTTCCTGGTCGCGGCCGCGGTGGTCACCGGGGCGCCGGTCGCCGCCCTCCTGGGGCTGCGGCGCCTGCGCGCCGGCCGGCACCCGGCCACGCGGCCCGCCGAGTCCCCAGACTCCCCGGGTGCAGTGCTGGACGGCATCCGCCGGGCCGGATGGCTGATCCCGGGCATGTTCGTGCAGATGCTCGCCCTGGGCATCCTGCTGCCTGTGCTGGTGCCCTTCGCCCGGCAGCACCTCCACCTGACACCGCCCCAGTACGGGTTCATGCTCCTGGCGGGAGGAACGGTCACCGTGCTCTGCCTGCTGCCCATGGGCCGCGTCGTCGACCGCCTGGGCTCCAAGCTCCTGCTGGTCGGGGGCTTTATGATGGCTGCGGCCGCGGTCGTGCTCTTGGCGCTGGCGCGAGACGCCAGCGGGCTGCTCTGGCGCACCGCCCTGCTCGGGCTGTCCTACGCCATCATCCTTCCGGCCTGGAACGGACTCACGGTGGGGAAGATCGACGCCGGCCGCCGGGGCCTGCTGCTGGGAGTGTTCATGGCCATCGAGGGGCTGGGGATCGCGGTGGGGCCGATCCTCGGCGGCGCGCTGTACACCTGGCACGTGCAGGCGCCCTTCTTCGTGACCGGCGCCATCCTGGCGGTGATCGCGGTCTTCTACGCGCTGGTGGCCAACCGCCACTTCCACGCCCAGGAGGGGGGATGAGCGAGGTGGGGCCCGCCGACGCGCTCTGGGTGCTGGCTGCGGCCTTCGCAGGGTATGACGTCGTACCGGACGTCCTGGGGCGGCGGCACCCCCGCGCCCTGCGCCGGGGCCCGGCGGCCTCCGGGCTGGTGGCGCTGAGCTTTGACGACGGGCCGCACCCGGAGATCACGCCCGCCGTCCTGGACCACCTGGCGGCCGCGGGAGCGCGGGCGACGTTCTTCGTCGTCGGCGAGAATGTGCGCCGCCACCCGGACCTGGTCCGCCGTATGCTGCGTGAGGGGCACGCCGTGGGGGTGCACACGACCACGCACCGCCACGCCTGGATCACCTCGCCGGCCCGGCTGCGCTGGGAGTTGACGCAGGGCATGGCCGCCATCACCGAGGCCACGGGCCTACGCCCCCTCTGGTTCCGCCCGCCCTGGGGCGCCTTCAACGCGGTGACCTGGACGACCGCCAACCGCCTGGGTCTGCGCGTCGCCCTGTGGAGTTGCGATGCCGGCGACTGGCTCCCCGGCGCCAGCCCCGCCGCCATCCGCCGCCGGGTGCTGGCCGGGGTGGAGCCGGGTGGCGTGATCGACCTGCACGACGGGGGACAGACCCCGCGGGGGTGTTGGGCCATGGCTGAAATCCTGCCGGATGTGCTGGCCGCCGCCCGCAGCCGCGGCCTGCAACCGGCCCACCTGGGCGAACTCACCGGACTCCCGGCCATGGGAGAGGCGCACGGCCCGTAAGCGGCGGCCGTCACCGCCATCCGAAGGGAGGCGCCGGGCGTGAACGGACGGCCGCATCGGGCACGTGCGCTGGCTCAGTGGTTGCTCGGCCCCGAGGAGTGGCTCTTCACCCGCCTGGCGGGCAGCCGTCCCGTCGCCGGATCGAAGGGCACGTTCCTGGTCGCCTACCACCGCCACCACGGGGCGGCGGTCCACCTGCCGGACGGCACGGTGGTCCGCCCTGGGGACCCCATCGCCGAGATCCACTTCTGGAACGACCACATCGCCCGCCGCCGCGAGGCGGAGGCCGGGGCCGTCACCTGGCATCTGGTCCGGGACTTCCGCGCCGACCTGGGCACCCTGGCCCAGGCGATGGCGCGCCGGGAGATCGCCCCCCGCGCCAAGGCGGTGTATGGCGCCGGCCCGATCGCGCCGGCGGCCGCGCGCTTCGGCTTCTTCGTGCGCCCGCTGCCGCCGGGGCTGCGCCGCAGCGCGCTGACCGGCTGGCAGCACATGATCCGGCGCGCCTTCCGGCCGCCGGGAGTCGTCCAGCATACGGACGCGGAGACATCGGAACTCTGGATGAGCAGGGCGGAACTCCTGAGACGCTTTGCGGCAGGCCACGCGCCCCATGCCGCCGAACGGAAGCCACGCTCCGACCCAAACCTGTCCCAGACCCCGCACCGCACCGGACCGTCGGCAGGGGGGTAGTCGGACTGAGTCTGATGGCGTCTCTGGCCACGATGGCCACGGGGTTCGTGCACCGCGACGGGCTGGCGGGCATCTTCCTCGGGATGACCATAGAGAGTGCCGGGATCCCCGTCCCCAGCGAGGTGATCATGCCGCTTGGCGCCCTGGCCTTCCCCGGAACCCGCGGGCTCGTGGAGGTCATCGCCCTGGGCACCCTGGGCAACCTCGTGGGCTCGTGGGCGGCCTACGCCATCGGCGCGGTCCTGGGGGTGGAGTGGCGCGGGAGCCGCTGGCTCAACCGCCGCCACTGGGAGGCGGCGCACGCCTGGTTCGGGCGCTATGGCAACCGCGCCGTTTTCTTGGGTCGCATCCTGCCGACGGTGCGGACGTACATCTCCTTCCCGGCGGGCGCGGTCACCATGCCCCCCGGCCGGTTCACGGCATACACCCTGGCGGGTTCGATCCTCTGGACGGCGGTCCTGGCCCTGCTGGGCCGGCTCCTGGGGGCGCACTGGCATCAGATCGTGAACTTCTTCGGTGGATTCACGGCTGTCACCGTGCTGGCCGTCGTGGTGGCCATCGTCCTCCTGGTGCTGCGCGCGCGCCGGCGGCGACCCCGCGGGGACGGCGCGTAGGGCGGCCGTGCCGGCATCGGCGGGGACGGGCGGCACCACCACTGCGGCCAGAGCCGCGCCACGCTCCAACGGCCGCCCCCCATCGGGCTCCCGCCCCAGACAGTGCGGGCGCGCGGCATCCCTGGCCCCACGAACACGGGCGCGAACGGCGACATCCGTGCCGCGGGCCATGTCGCGACCGTGTTCAACGCCGCAAACATGGGCGTCCCGCCAAGGTCGAGCGCCGTGGTCTGGAAACCAGGCACTCGCGCCGGGACCACCACGACGAAGGTGCCGGTCGTCCCGCACACCTGCCTGTCTGGGGCCCGCATGTCGCTGCGCTGGCACGCAGTGCCCGTGCGGGGTGAGCGTGCGGAACCGCTCCTGCGTACGGCGTATGCGCAGGGCAGGCAGAACAACCCACCCGCGACAGAACCCCCCGGCTTTAGCCGTGGGGAGGTTCAGCGCGACCTCCGCTGCGTTCGCGGTACGTTGACCGGCCCCCAGGTGGGACGGCGCGGGTGGGCCTCCCGGTTCAGCGGCCCCGGGTGCCCTCCGCGCGGCCCATGTCCGAGCGCCACTGCGCCCCGTCGAAGCCGACGGACGCCACCGCGGCGTAGGCGGCGGTGCGCGCGCCCTCCAGGTCCGCGGCGCGGCCCACCAGGGTGAGCACCCGCCCGCCGGCGGTGCGCCAGGCGGCACCGTCCTGGACGGTGGCGGCGTGGAAGCAGAGCGCCCCGCCCGCGGCGGGCTGCCCGCCGGCGTCCAGTCCCCAGATCTCCTGCCCCGGTTCCGGCGCCGCCGGATAGCCGGGGCTGGCCAGCACGACGCCGAGCGCGGCCCCCGCTTCCATGACGACCCGGTCGTCGGGGGCCAGGGCGCCGGCCGCCGCCCGCTGCCAGAGAGGCACCGGGTCCCCGGCCCACAGCGGCAGGAGCGCCTGCGCCTCGGGATCCCCCAGGCGGCAGTTGAACTCCAGCACCCGGGGCCCCGCCGGGGTGAGCATCAGCCCGGCAAAGAGGAAGCCGGTGAAGGGGCAGCCCTCGGCGGCCATGGCGTCGACGGCCCCCTGCAGGATGTCCCGGACGGCCGCGGCCGTCCCCTCCCCCAGACCGGCCACCGGGGCATAGGCGCCCATGCCCCCCGTCATCGGACCGGTGTTGCCCGCCCCCAGGCGCTTGTGGTCGCGGGCGCAGCCCAGGGCCAGCGCCCGCCGACCATCGCATAACGCGAAGCCAGACAGCTCCGCCCCCTCCAGGAACTCCTCGAAGACGACCGGACCGTGGGCGGCCAGTTGCCGCGTGGCGTCCAGCGCCTGGGCCCGCGTGGGCGCGATGAGGACCCCCTTGCCCGCCATGAGCCCGTCGGCCTTGATGACGGCGGGCAGCGGCCACTCGGCCGCCAGGGCCAGCGCCGCGGAGAGATCCGGCGCCCGCTCAGACCGCGGCGCGGGGATGCCGTGCCGGTGGCAGAGGTCCATGGCCCAGGCCTTGCTGCCCTCGATGCGGGCCGCGGCGGCCGACGGGCCCAGCACGGCCAGCCCGGCCTCCCGCAGCCGGTCGGCGACGCCGGCCACCAGCGGCGCCTCCGGCCCGACCACCACCAGTTCCACGCGCTCGCGGCGGGCCAGTTCGATCAGCCCCGGCGCGTCGCCAGCGGCCACCGCCACCGGGGTGGCGACCGACGCCAGGCCCGCGTTGCCCGGGGCCGCCAGGACCCGCTCCACCTGGGACGAGCGGGCCAGCCGCCAGCACAGGGCGTGCTCCCGGGCGCCGCCCCCCACCACCAGAACGCGCATCGTCGCGATCCCTCCCCGCTCCTCAGTGCCGGAAATGCCGAACGGCTGCCAGCGGCATGGTGGGAGCCGCCGTGCCGACGGCTCTGGGACAAGGGCGGGACGCCCCCCTTGTCCCAGAGGGCAGGCGCCGCCCTATGCCTTTTCCGCCTCGGCAACGATGTCGACGGTGCGGCCGCGCCGGAGCAGGCGCCCGGCCGCAAAGAGGCCCACCGCCCGGGGCAGCAGCCGCCACTCCTCCTCCTGGATGCGCGCGTGGAGCGTGTCCGGCGTGTCGCCGGGCAGCACCGGCACCGCGGCCTGCAGCACGATCGGTCCGCTGTCGGTGCCGCGATCCACCAGGTGCACCGTGCAGCCGGCGATGCGCACCCCGTAGGCCAGGGCCTGCGCCGGGCCGTCCATGCCGGGGAAGGCCGGGAGCAGGGAGGGGTGCACGTTCAGGCAGCGGCCCTCCCACACGTCCAGAAAGCCGGCGCCCAGAAGCCGCATGAACCCGGCCAGCACCACCAGCTCGGCGCCGGCCGCGGTGCAGGCCGCCGCCAGCGCGGCATCGAAGTCGTCGCGCGCCGGAAAGTCCCGGGGCCGCAGCACCCGGGCGGGCACCCCCGCCCGGCGGGCGCGTTCCAGGGCGCCCGCCCGGGGACGGTCGGCCACCACCAGCACGATGTGGGCACCCAGCGTCCCGGCCGCCTCCGCGTCCAGCAGCGCCTGCAGATTGCTCCCCGCTCCGGAGACCAGGACCGCCACGTTCACCGCAATTCCACCTGCCCCGTGCCGGGGACCAACTCGCCGATGGCGCGGGCGTCGGGCAGGCACGCCAGGGTCGCGGGCAGCGACGCCGGGGGCACCACCAGACAGAACCCGATGCCCAGGTTGAAGACCCGGCGCATCTCCTCCTCAGGGATGCCGCCCAACCCCTGCAGCCAGCCGAAGACCTCCGGTCGGTCCCACAGACGGCACTCCAGACGCGCGTCCACATCTTTGGGCAGCGCCCGGTCCAGGTTCCCCGGCAGGCCGCCCCCGGTGATGTGCGCCATCCCCCGCACCGGGATCCCGGCCGCCAACACGCGGCGGACGTCGCCGCTATACAGGCGCGAGGGCGCCAGCAGCCGGTCGGCATGGTCCCGGGGGTCGGTCCCCGTCTCGCGCAGCACCCGCCGGACCAGTGAGAAGCCGTTGGTGTGCAGCCCGGCGCTGGGCAGACCCACCACCACGTCCCCGACGCGCCCGCGGGGCTGGACCAGGCCCGCGCGGTCCACCACCCCGACCATGGTGCCGGCCAGGTCGTAGGCCCCCTCGCGGTAGAGATCGGGCAACTGCGCGGTCTCGCCGCCCAGCAGCGCGCACCCCGCGTCCCGGCAGGCCGCCGCCACGCCCTCCACCAGGCCCAGGACCTGGCCAGGGTCCAGGGAGGCCACCGCCAGGTAGTCCAGGAAGAAGAGCGGGGCGGCCCCACCGGTGGCCACATCGTTGGCGCAGTGCACCACCACGTCGCGCCCCACCTCACCGTACCGCCCGCACTCGGCGGCCAGCAGCACCTTGGTCCCCACCGAGTCGGTGCTGGCCACCAGCACCGGCTGCCCGACCCCCGACGGGACCGCGCACGCGCCGGAGAACAGCCCGACCCCGCCGATCACCTCCGGGCGGCTGGCCGAACCGGCCAGTTGCGCGATGCGCCGGACCAGGGCGGCGTGGCCGTCCAGGTCCACGCCGGAGCGGCGATACTCGCTCAACGCGGCACCCCTTTCCCCACCGGGAGGACCTCCAGGGCGTCCCGGGGCGCCACCGGATACCGGCCGGTGAAGCAGGCGTTGCAGAAGCCCCCCTGGCCCGCGGCCGCCTCGGCCGCCTCCAGGTCCAGGAACGCCAGACTATCGGCCCCGACGATCCGCGCCATGTCCTCCGGCGTGCGCCCCGGGGCCAGCAGGTCCTCGGCGCTGGGGATGTCGATGCCGTAGTAGCACGCGTGGGCAAACGGCGGCGAGGCGACGCGCAGGTGGACCTCGGCGGCCCCGGCGCGGCGGACCAGGCCGATGATGTGGCGCGAGGTCGTTCCGCGGACCACCGAGTCCTCCACCAGCACCACCCGCTTACCGGCCACCACGGCGGGCACCGCGTTCAGCTTCATGCGCACCGCCGCCTCGCGCAGGCCCTGGGCGGGTTGGATGAAGGTGCGCCCGACGTAGCGGTTCTTGATCAACCCGAGCTCGTAGGGCACCTGCGCCTCCTCGGCGTACCCCACCGCGCCGGAGATCCCCGAGTCGGGCACGCCGACCACCACGTCGGCCGGCACGGGCGCCTGCCGGGCCAGGCGGCGTCCCATCTCCTTGCGGACCAGGTGCACGTTGCGCCCCTGCAGGTCGCTGTCCGGGCGGGCCAGGTAGATGAACTCGAACAGGCAGAGGGCGCCGCCGGCCGGCGCCGGGCACCGGACCTGCCGCAGGCCCTCGGGCCCGAACTCCACCACCTCGCCCGGCGCGAGCTGCCGCTCGACCTCGGCCCCCAGCGCGGCCAGGGCGCAGGTCTCCGACGCCGCCAGCCAGGCCTCTCCCAGGCGTCCCAGCACCAGCGGGCGGATCCCGTGGGGGTCGCGGCACAGCCAGATGCGCTCGGGCCCCGCCACGGCCATGGCGTAGGCCCCCTCGATGCGGTCCAGCGCCGCCAGGAGCGCGCTCCGCATGTCCGCGGCGCCCGAGCGGGCCATCAGGTGCGCCACGATCTCCGTGTCGCTGGTCGTCTGGAAGATGGAACCCGCGGCCTCGCACTCCTGCCGCAGGGCGAGCGCGTTGGTGAGGTTGCCGTTGTGGGCCAGGGCCACGGTGCCCCCGCCGTAGTGCAGGACCAGCGGCTGGGCGTTGCCCAGCGTGCTGGCGCCCGTCGTGGAATAGCGGACGTGCCCGACGGCCAGGTGTGGCCCGATCGCGGCCAGGGCCTGCAGGTCCTGCGGCCGCAGGGCCTCCCCCACCAGCCCCTGGCCGCGCCGGGCCTCCAGGCGCGCGCCGTCGGCCGCGGCGATCCCCGCGGACTCCTGCCCGCGGTGCTGCAGGGCGAACAGCGCCATGTAGGTGAGATCGACCGCCGCCGGGTGGCCCCAGACGGCGAACACGCCGCACTTGTGCCGGAGCAGCCCGGACTCTACGCCAGACATCGCGGCAACACCTCTTCCCACGCGCCCAGCGCCTCGGGACCGACGACCGCGATCTGGCGCCCGCCGACGGCCAGCCGCAGCGTGCGGCCCTCGTCCGTGGTGGCCCCCAGGCGCCGGCAGGCCAGGCCCCGCGCGGCGCAGCGCTCGGCCAGCTCGGGTCCGGCCTCGGGCAGCGCCAGCACCAGTACGCGGCCCGGCCCCTCGCCGAACAGGAGGTTATCCAGGCGGGCCGCCTGACCCCGCCCGCGCGGCGCGGGCAACCCCACCCGCAAGCCGACGTCGGGCGCGCCGGTCAGCAGCATCTCGGCCAGCGCCACCAGCAGGCCCCCCTCGGCGGCGTCGTGCGCCGCCACCAGGCGGGCCGTGGCGAGCACCTCGCCCAGGGCCCGCTCCACCGGCCACAGGGGCGCCAGGGGGGCGCCCCGGGGGCTCCGCCCGCCGAGCGCCTGATACTCCGAACCATCCAGGCGCGCGCGCTGCAGGGGACCCAGCCCCCAGAGTTCCAGCCCGGCCCGCGGGGCGCCGCTGCCGCGGGCGTCGGCGGCGCGCGGCAGCAGGCCCACCATGCCGATGGCCGGCGTCGGCGGGATCTGCCGTCCGCGCGTCTCGTTGTAGAAGCTGACGTTGCCGCCGGTGACCGGGATGCCCAGGCGGCGGCAGGCCTGCGCCATCCCGTCCACCGTGCGCACGAAGGCGTCCATCACCCGGGGGCGCTCGGGGCTGGCGAAGTTCAGGCAGTTGCTGATGCCCAGGGGACGCGCGCCCGCGCAGGCCACGTTGCGGGCCGCCTCGGCCACGACCAACTCGGCCCCGACAAACGCGTCCAACCCAGACAGGCGCCCGCCCATGTCCAGGCAGAGCGCGATGCCCTGGCCGGTGGGCCGGTGGCGCAGCACGGCGGCGTCCCCCGCCCCGGGCGGCACCACGGTGTTCACCTGCACCTGGTGGTCGTATTGCCGATACAGCCAGCGCTTGCTGGCCAGCGAGGGCCGGACCAGCATCCGTCCCAGCGCGGCGGCCACCGCGCCGGGACGCAGGTCCCGGTCCGGGGGCGTCCAGGGCGCCGGGGGCGGCGCGGCGCGGCGCGGCCGGCGGTAGCGCGGCGCGCCCCCGGTCAGGTGGCGGGCGTCGACGTCCGCCAGGGCCTCCCCGCCCTGGCGCACGCGCAGCCGGCCGCTGGCGGTCACCCGGCCGATGCGGGCCGCCTGCAGGCCCCAGCGCGCGCAGACCGCCTCGACCGCGGCGGTGTCCTCGGGGGCCACGGTGAGCAGCATGCGTTCCTGCGACTCGGAGAGCATGATCTCGTACGCGCTCATCCCCGGCTCGCGGCAGGGCACGGCGTCCAGATCCAGGTCCACACCCGTCCCCGCCCGGCCGGCCGTCTCGGAGACCGCCGAGGTGATCCCGGCCGCCCCCAGGTCGTTCAGGCCACGCAAAAGGCCCGAGGCCGCCAGTTCCAGGCAGGCCTCCACCAGGAGCTTGCCGACGAAGGGGTCCCCCACCTGCACCGCGGGGCGCATGCTCGCCGCCTCGGCGGCAAACCCCCGCGAGGCCAGAAGGCTCGCCCCGTGGATGCCGTCCCGGCCGGTGCGGTTGCCGATCAGCAGGATGGCGTTCCCCGGACCCGGGGCCACCCCCCGCAACAGGTGCTCGGCCCGCAGCGTGCCGGCACACATCACGTTCACCAGCGGGTTGCCGGTGTAGGCGGGGTCGAAGGTCGTCTCGCCGCCCACCGTCGGGACGCCGACGCAGTTGCCGTAATGGGCGATACCGGCGGTGACGCCCCCCGCCAGGTAGCGGTTGCGCGCCCCGTCGTCGGGGGGCCCGAAGCGCAGCCCGTCCAGCAGGGCCACCGGGCGGGCCCCCATGGTGAAGATGTCCCGCAGGATGCCGCCCACGCCGGTGGCCGCCCCCTGGAAGGGCTCGACGGCCGACGGGTGGTTGTGCGACTCGATGCGCACCGCCAGGGCCCAGCCGTCGCCCAAATCCAGCACGCCGGCGTTCTCGCCCGGCCCGACCAGCACCTGGGCCCCGGCGGACGGCAGCCGCCCCAGGTAGGCGCGGGAAGACTTGTAGGAGCAGTGCTCGGACCACATGGCCCCGAACATCCCCAACTCGGTGTCCGAGGGGGGCCTTCCCAGCCGGCGGCGGATGTCCCGGTACTCCGCCCCCGTCAGCCCGACCGCGGCGGCCCGCTCCGCCTCGTTCCGCGCGCTCACGGGCGTCGCCCCCCCGCCGGCCAGCGCAGGGCGGAGCGCAGGATGCAGGCCCCGTCCTCGCTGCCCAGGATGGCCTCGGCGGCCCGCTCGGGATGGGGCATCAGGCCGACCACGTTCCCCCCGGGTCCCACCACCCCGGCGACGTCGTCGACCGACCCGTTGGGGTTGCCCTCGCAGTACCGGAAGGCCACGCCGTCCCGGCTCGCCAGCGCCGCCAATTCGTCGGGCGGCAGCCAGTAGTTGCCCTCGCCGTGGGCGATCGGCAGGCGTAGCCGCTGCCCCGGCCGGCAGGCCCCCGTCCAGGCCGTGCCCGCGTTCTCCACGCGCACCCCGACCGTCTCGCAGCGGAAGTGCAGGTCGCGGTTGCGCATAAGGGCCCCGGGCAGCAGCCCGGCCTCGCAGAGCACCTGGAAGCCGTTGCAGATCCCCAGCACCGGGATCCCGCGCCCCGCGGCGACCACCACGGCGCGCATGGCCGGGGAGAAGCGGCACAGGGCCCCGCAGCGCAGGTAGTCCCCGTAGGCAAAGCCCCCGGGGAGGATGATGGCGTCGGCGCCCCCCAGGTCGGCCTCCTGGTGCCAGACGAGTTGCGCCGGCGCGCCGGTGGCCTGCTCCCAGGCGTGGGCGGCGTCGCGGTCGCAGTTGCTGCCCGGGAACACGATCACGGCCACGCGCATGCGCTGCCCCGCCCCTTCCGCGTTCAGGCCCCTGCCGGCGGACCGATCTCGATGCGGTAGGTCTCCATCACCGGGTTGGCCAACAGTTCGGCGCACATGCGCTCGACCTCGGCGCGCGCGCCGGCGGCGTCGTCCGCCATGAGCTCAAGGCGGACGTGCTTGCCCACGCGCACCGCCCCCACCCCGCCGTGCCCCAGCGCGCGCAGCCCCCCGGCCACCGCCTGGCCCTGCGGATCGAGCGCCCCGGGCTTCAGGTGGATCTCGACGGCCGCCACGAACACCGGCATGCCTAGACCTCCCCCAGACCGAGGCTGGCCAGGATCCCGGGGACGTGGCGCAGTTGCGCCTTGAGGTCGAAGCAGGCGTCCAGGGCCGCGGGGGCCAGGGCCGCGCGTACGCGGGCGTCCCCCGCCAGCCGCGCGTGGAAGTCCGGCCCGCCCGGATCCCCCCAGGCGGCCATGGAGTGCTCCTGCACCATCCCGTACGCCTCCTCGCGGGAAAGCCCCGCCGCGGCCAGGGCCAGCAGCACCTGTCCCGACGCCCACAGCCCGCGCGTGCGCGCCAGGTTGGCCGCCATGGCCTCCGGATAGACGTGCAGGCCCTCCAGGATGCCGGTGGCCAGGTGGAGCATGTAGTCCAGGGCGATGGCGGCGTCGGGGAGGATGACGCGCTCGGCCGAGGAGTGGGAGATGTCGCGCTCGTGCCAGAGGACCTGGTCCTGCAGGGCGGTCACCGCGTAGCCGCGGACCAAGCGGGCCAGCCCGGCCAGGCGCTCGCACTTCTCGGGATTGCGCTTGTGGGGCATGGAGCTGGAGCCCTTCTGCCCGGCGCGAAAGGGTTCCTCGACCTCCCGCACCTCCGTGCGCTGCATGCCGCGGATCTCGGTCCCCACGAACTCCAGGGTGCCGGCCACCACGGCCAGCGTGGCCAGCCAACTGGCGTGCCGGTCGCGCGGGACGATCTGGGTGCTGCCGTCGCAGGGCTCCAGCCCCAGGTGGGCGCACACATAGGCCTCGATCCGTGGGTCGCAGCCCGCGTACGTGCCCACCGGCCCCGAGAGCTTGCCGGTGGCGACCTCCCGCCGCGCCGTCTCCAGACGGCGACGGTCGCGGGCCAGTTCGGCGTGCCAGCGCGCCAGCTTGAGCCCGAAGGTGATGGGCTCGGCGTGCACCCCGTGGGTGCGGCCGATCATGGGCAGGTCGGCGTACCGCCGGGCCTGGACGGCCAGCACCGCCAGCACCCGGTCCACCCCGGCGATCAGCCGGTCGGTGGCGCGCGTCAATTGCACGCCCAGCGCGGTGTCCACCACGTCGTTGGAGGTCAGGCCGAAGTGCAGCCAGCGGCCGGCGGGGCCCACCCCCTCGGCCACCCCCTGCACAAAGGACGCCAGGTCGTGGCCCGTGCGAGCCTCGATCTCGGCGATGCGCGCGGCGTCCAGCCGCGCCAGCCGGCGCAGGTCCTCGGCGTCGGCGCGCGGCACGCGGCCGATCTCGGCCCAGCCCTCGACCGCCAGCAATTCGACCTCCAGCCAGAGGCGGAGGCGTTCCGCCTCGGACCAGAGGGCCCCCATCTCGGGGCGGGTGTAGCGGGGGATCACGCGATGCCCTCCTTCACGCCTGCCCGATCCTTGACGTCCTCCCCACGGCCAACGCCGGGGGGATTCTTGATGATCGCGCACCGGAGCTTCCTGGTCACGCCTGTCCCTCCCGCGCGCGCTCGAGTTGGGCGTCGCTGGCCAGCACCCGTTCGGTCTGCCGCTGGCGGAACTCGGCCAGCCGGCCCGCCAGTTCCGGATCGGCCAGGGCCAGGATCGACACCGCCAGAAGGCCGGCGTTGCGCGCCCCGTCGATGCCCACCGTCGCCACCGGCACGCCGGGCGGCATCTGCACGGTCGAGAGCAGGCTGTCCAGTCCGCCCAGCGCCGGACTGCGCACCGGCACGCCGATCACCGGGCGCGCGGTCTGCGCGGCCACCGCGCCGGCCAGGTGCGCCGCGCCGCCGGCCGCGGCGATGAAGACCTGCGTCCCGTCGGCCTCGGCCTGCCGAACGAAGGCGGCGGTGGCCTCGGGCGTGCGGTGCGCCGAGAGCACCCGCCAGGCGGGCGCCACCCCGAATTCCTGCAGCACGGCCACCGCGGGCGCCACCACCTCGCGATCGCTCAGGGAACCCATCAACACCGCGACACGGGCCGACACACGCCATCCCCCCCGTCGCAGGATACACCTGTTCCGGACGACCTCGGCCGCAGGGCGACCATCGTCCGGCACGGTGCGGACGTCATACCGCCATCCGGCGGGATCGTTCGACTACTCCCATTCGATCGTGGCCGGCGGCTTGCTGGTGATGTCATACACGACGCGCGTCACGCCCGGCACCTCGTTGACCAGCCGCTGGCTGATGCGCGCCAGCACGGTGTGCGGCAGGCGGGCCCAATCGGCGGTCATGGCGTCCTGGCTGGCGACGGCGCGCACCGCGACCAGTTCCCCGTAGGCGCGCCGGTCCCCCATCACCCCGACCGTACGCGCCCCGGGCAGGACGGCGAAGGCCTGCCAGATCTCGCGCCCCAGGCCATGGGGGGCAAGCTCCTCGCGCACGACGGCGTCGGCGTGCCGCAGCAGTTCCAATCGCTCGGGCGTGACCTCCCCCAGGATGCGGATCGCCAGCCCGGGACCGGGGAACGGCTGCCGCCATACCAGGTGGGAGGGCAGGCCCAACTCCTCCCCCAGCGCCCGCACCTCGTCCTTGAACAGGGCGCGCAGGGGTTCGATCAGCCGCAGCCGCATCCGTGCGGGCAGCCCGCCGACGTTGTGGTGCGTCTTGATCGTGGCGGCGCCGCCGGCCGCTCCGCTCTCCACCACGTCCGGGTAGATCGTCCCCTGGACCAGGAAGTCCACCGGACCGAGGCGTCCGGCCTCCTCCTCAAAGACGGCGATGAACTCCTGGCCGATGCGCCGCCGCTTCTGCTCGGGCTCGGTGACGCCGGCCAGCGCCCCCAGAAAGCGCGTCCGGGCGTCAACCGCCACCAGGGGCAGCTCGGGGAAGGCGGCGCGGAAGGCCCGCGTGACCTCCTCCACCTCGCCCAACCGCTGCAAGCCGTGATCGACGAAGATGGCCGTGAGCCGCGGCCCCAGCGCCCGATACACCAGGGCGGTCGCCACGGCGCTGTCCACCCCGCCGGACAGCGCGGAGATGGCGCGGCCCGCGCCGGCCTGGGCCCGGATGGCGGCGACGGCCTGCTCGGCGTAGCCGGCCATGGTCCAGGTGCCGCGCAGGCCGCACACCCCGAACAGGAAGTTGCGGAGCACCTGCTGTCCCAGGGGCGTGTGGACCACCTCGGGATGGAACTGCACCCCGTAGATGCGGCGGGCGCGGTCCTCCATGACCGCCACCGGGGTGCTGGACGTGCGCCCGGCCACCGCGCAGCCCGGCGGCGCGGCCAGCACCAGGTCCCCGTGGCTCATCCAGACGGGCGTGGTGCCCGGGAATCCCGTCAGCAGGCCCCCGGCGTCCAGCACCTCGAGCTCGGCCCCCCCATACTCGGGCTGGGGCGCGCGCTCCACGCGCCCCCCCAGGACGTGGGCCAGCAACTGGTGGCCGTAACAGATGCCCAGCAACGGCAGGCCGCACGCGGGCAGGTCGGGATGCACGCGGGCGGCACCCGGGTCGTAGACGCTGGCCGGGCCGCCGCTGAGGATGACGCCCGCAAAGCCCCCCGAGCGCAGGGCCTCGGGATCGGTGTCCGCCGGAAGCAGCTCGCAATAGACGCTGCACTCGCGCACGCGGCGGGCGATCAACTGCCCGTACTGCGCGCCGAAGTCCAGGACGGCCACGCGTTCGGCCGGCGGCTGCAGCGCGTCGGACCCGGACCCCGCACCCTCGCTTGCCATCGCGCCCTCCATGTCTCCGGCGGCGCCGCCGCCGGGCGGTCTAGCCGTCCACCGCGCCCACGTACGGCAGGTGGCGGAATCGTCCGCCCCGGTCCAGACCGTACCCGACCACGAAACGGTCCGCGATCGTGAACCCCACGTATTCCACGGGGACCTGGACCCGCCGGCGGGCCGGCTTGTCCAGCAGGACGACCACGGCCAGGCTGCGCGGCCGCCTCCGGGCCAGCTGTTCGCGCAGGTACGCCAACGTCAGCCCCGTATCGACGATATCTTCGACGATCAGGACGTCGCGGTCCACCACCGGGTCGTCCAGATCCTTGGTGAAGCGCACCACGCCGGAGGTGTCCGTCTCCCGGCCGTAGCTGCTGATCCCCAGAAAGTCGAAGGTGACGTCCCCCAGCGGGATGGCCCGCGCCAGATCGGCCAGGAACGGCACCGCGCCGCGCAGGACACCGATGAGGTGCAGGCTGCGCCCGCGGTAGTCGGCGGCGATCCGCGCGCCGAGTGCCCGCACGCCCGCCGCCAGTTCCTCGGGGTCCAACAGGATCTCCACGACCTCCGGCGGGCGGGGCATTGTCCCGGCCACGCGCACCCACCTCCACGCTGGCAAGCGTCGCACGCCCGCGCACGCCGTCGTCCCCCGGCTGCCCGCGCCGCGCACACCATCTGTTGTTTTGCCGCCAAGCGGTGGTTTCCTGGACGAAACGCGTCCAGGGATCGGGCGCCCCCGGTGGTTAGGCGTCGTAACGGATCAAATGGCGGGGGGCTGACAGACCCGGCAGCGCACCGGCTTCTTGTCTGGCGGTTCGGCCGGAGCGCCCCGGCGCGGGTGGTGGCGGTGGTGCCCCCCGAGAGAGCTGGCGGGGAAGTCGTGCGCCCACCCCTGCGGTTGGGGTTGTCCCCGCGGTGCATCTGCGGGCCTCGGCCTGTCCGAGCGCGTGCCTCATGGTCCGCAGTGCGGGCGGGCGATGCGGCGGACCCGTGGTCGGCGTTTTGGGCACGATGGTCGCATGGCACCACCCTCCACGCCGACCAGGCCCGTGCGTCGTGGTTGGCGACCAAGCCGTTGCTGCTCATGGCGTGGGGGGACGCCCCCGCCGCGAGATCACCGGAGGCGGGGAACCGTCACGGCGGCACCAAGGCCAAGCAGGCCGCGGGTAGAGCGGCGCGTGCGCGAGACGGGTGTCTGGGCGCCGTCGTGAGCCAGATGACTGTGGCGAGGGGGGCGCACCCCCGGGGGGCGACGGGGCGTTGGGCAGACAGCCCGGAGTTGCGGGGTTACTCGCGCCGTTGGGACGCAAGCCATCACGTCACGGGCTCTAAGGGGGGGCCCCGCCCTGCCTTGGCGGGGCCCCGTCGGGGAATGCCCGTCGCCAACCGAACGGTTACGCATAAGGTCTCCTGCGCGTGGGGCGCGCCCTTCGGTGTCCGCTGGGAAGGGCGAGCCGCCCCTCACCCGTTGACCGCAGCCTTCAAGGGCTTGCCCGGACGGAACACCGGGGCGCGACGACCCTTGATCTGCAGGCTGCTCCCCGTGCGCGGGTTCCGCCCCCGCCGTGGCTTGCGCTCCCGGACCTCGAAGCTCCCAAATCCCACCAGAGAAACCCTGTCACTCCTGGACAGCGCGGTAGAAATCGCTTCGAACACGGCCTCGACAGCTCGGGTGCTGTCCTTTTTCGAGAGGCCGGTTTCGGCGGCCACCGCCGCTACAAGCTCCCCGCGGTTCAATAAATCACCCCCCCTCCTGGTCCGTATTGGCGCGTTTCGCGGACACTCGTCGGCCATTTTCGCGCACCTGGGCGATCCTTCCTGCAACAAATCACACAAATTCGGCGAAAAGTGGGGCGGGGACGGCGGGGACCGGAACGGCCCACGGTCCCCCCCCGCGCTCCCGCCCGCCGATTTAAGAAATACCGGGTTCCATAAGAGCGGGACGCGTCGGTGGGCGGGCGGTCCCCCGCAGGCACGGAAGGGCCCCGGCATTGGCCGGGGCCCTTCCGTTTCCGCCCGCACCGGTGGAGGCCCGGCCTACAGATCCATGCCGGGAGGCATGGAGGGCTGGCCGTCCTTCTTGTCCTTCTCGGGGATGTCGGCCACCAGGGACTCGGTGACCAGCACCATCATGGCGATCGAAGCGGCGTTCTGCAGGGCCGACCGGCAGACCTTGGCCGGGTCGATGATGCCCTTGGAATACATGTCCACATACTCCATGGTCATCGCGTCGAAGCCCTGCCCGGAGGGCAGCGCGCGGACGCGGTCCACGGCGACGGCCCCGTCCAGGCCGGCGTTCTCCGCGATCTGATAGAGCGGGGACTCCAGGGAATGGCACACGATGTCGATGCCGACCTGCTCGTCCCGCTCCGCGCTGGTGAGCTTGTCCAGCGCCCGCTGCACCATCACGTAGGCCACACCGCCGCCGGGCACCGCGCCCTCCTCGACGGCCGCGCGCGTCGCGTTGAGGGCGTCCTCGATGCGCAGCTTCTTCTCCTTGAGCTCGACCTCGGTCGCCGCCCCGACCTTGATCACCGCGACGCCCCCGGCCAGCTTGGCCAGGCGCTCCTGCAGCTTCTCGCGGTCGAAGTCGCTGGTGGTGTCCTCGATCTGGCGCTTGATGGCGGCGATCCGCTTGCGGATCTCCGCCGTGTCGCCCTTGCCGCTGACGATCGTGGTGTCTTCCTTGGCGACGACCACACGCTCGGCGCGGCCCAGGGAATCGAGGGTGGCGTTCTCCAGCTTCATGCCCTTGTCGTCGCTGATGACCGTCGCGCCGGTGAGGACGGCGACGTCCTCCAGCATGGCCTTGCGGCGGTCGCCGAAGGCCGGGGCCTTCACGGCGCAGCACTGGATGGTGCCGCGGATCTTGTTCACGACCAGGGTGGCCAGCGCCTCGCCCTCGAGGTCGTCGGCGACGATCAGCAGGGGCTTGGATACCTGCAGGACCTTCTCCAGCACGGGGATCATGTCGTTGAGCGCCGAGATCTTCTTGTCCGTGACGAGGATGAAGGGATCGTGGAGCACGGCCTCCATGTTCTCGGTGTCCGTGACGAAGTACGGGGAGACGAAGCCGCGGTCGAACTGCATGCCCTCCACGACCTCGATGGTCGTCTCGAGGGTCTTGGCCTCCTCGACCGTGATGACGCCTTCCTTACCGACCTTCTCCATCGCGTCGGCGATCATCTTGCCGATCTCGGCGTCCTTGGCGGAGATGGTGGCGATCTCGGCGATCCCCTTGGTGTCCTTGACGGGCTGGGAGATGCGGCGGATCTCCTCGACGCTGGCGCTGACGGCCTTCTGGATCCCGGCCTTCACGTGCACGGGCTTGGCGCCCGCGACGACGTTGCGCAGGCACTCGCGGACCATGGCCTGGGCCAGCACGATCCCGGTGGTCGTGCCGTCACCGGCGATGTCGTTGGTCTTGGTCGCAACCTCCTTGAGGAGTTGCGCCCCCATGTTCTCAAAGGGATCCTCCAACTCGATGTCGCGGGCGATGGTCACGCCGTCGTCCACGACCTGGGGCGGGCCAAACTTCTTCTCCAACACCACGTTGCGGCCCTTGGGCCCGAGCGTCACCTTCACGGTGTCGGCCATGGCGTTGACGCCGCGCTCCAGCGCGCGCCGCGCCCTCTCGTCGAACACGATCTGCTTGCCGGCCATACGGAGCCTCCTTTACGTCGGGGCGATGCTGCCGGCCCCCGGCGGGCCGCCGCGCCCCGGGCCTAGTCCACTACCGCCAGAATGTCCCGCTCGCTGAGGATGAGGACGTCCTCACCGTCCAGCTTGACCTCGGTGCCCGCGTACTTGGAGAAGATGATCGTGTCGCCCTCCTTGACGTCGAGCGGCCGGCGGTCCTTGCTGTCCTCGATGAACGCACCAAGGCCCACGGCAAGAACCTTGCCCTGCTGCGGCTTCTCCTTGGCGGTATCCGGGAGCACGATCCCCGACTTGGTCCGCTGCTCTTCCTCCAACGCCTTGACAACAACCCGGTCGGCCAACGGTCGGATCTTCAGCTGGATCCCCTCCTTCACTCCGGATGTGCCACCCGCGCGGTCCTGCCCGCACCTGGCCGCCTGTTAGCACTCACACACCATGAGTGCTAACCGCACTCGCTATGATAGTAACCGGCCCAGGTGGAGTCAACAGGTGGCGGCGAAACTTCTCAGATCGCTGCCGGCCCTTCCCCCAGACGGCGCGCGGACGTCACGCGCCGGGATGCCCGGCCCCGCCCAGGACGGCTGCCGCATGCGGCAGCAGGGGGAGCAGGGCATCCAGGCCGGACCGCGCGCCGGCGACGCTCCCCGGCAGGTTCACGATCAACACCGTGCCGCACAGCCCCGCCCGGCCCCGGGAGAGGGCGGCGAACGGGGTCTCGGCCAGGCCGCGCAGGCGCAGCAACTCGGCCAGGCCGGGCACATCCCGGGTCAGCACGTCGCCGGTGGCCTCGGGCGTCACGTCCAGCGGACCCAGTCCGGTCCCGCCGGTGGTCAGGATCACATCACAGCGGCCCCCTGCCGCCCACTCCCGCAGGCAGGCCGCGATCACCGCCCGGTCGTCCGGCACCAGCGCGCGGTGGCCGACGGCGCCCCCGGCCGCCGCGATGCCCGCGACCAGCGCGTCCCCGGCGGTGTCGTTGGCGGGGACACGCGTGGTGCTGCAGGTGAGCACGCCGCAGCGCAGGCCCCTCAGCGCTGGCTCGCCGGATCCCACGCGGCCTCCCCCTCCCGCTCCCAGGTCCCCGAGCGGCCCCCGGCCTTGCGCACGAGACGGATGTCGGTGAGCGTGGCGCCGCGTCCATACGCCTTGGCCATGTCGTACAGGGTGAGGCACGCCACCGACACCGCCGTCAGCGCCTCCATCTCCACCCCGGTAGGGCCGGTGCACTCCACCTCCGCCTCCACGTGCACGCACGGCGCCTCCAGGCGGAAGCGCACCTGGGAGGACGTCAGAGGTAGCGCGTGGCACAGGGGGATGAGGTCGGCCGTGCGCTTGCTGGCCGCGATCCCGGCCACCCGCGCCACCCCCAGGGCATCCCCCTTGGCCGCCGTCCCGGCCGCCACGACGGAGAACGCCTCCGGCGCCAGCACCACCGTGCCGCGTGCCACGGCCACGCGCCGGGTGGCGGGCTTGTCCCCGACGTCCACCATGCGCGCGCGCCCCGCCGCGTCGAAGTGCGGCGTCCCCTCAGCCACCGACCGTCCACATCCGCCGCCCGGCGGTTTCCGCCAGGTACTCCTCCATCAGATGCCGTTCGGGCTTGGCCCGGATCCCGCGCGCGATCAGCGCGCGCAACTCGTCGTCGGAGATCCCCGCGCGCATGGGACCGCGTAGGTCCATGGCCAGGAGCGACCCCAGGCAGGGCTGGAGTTCGCCGTCGGCGGTGAGACGGACCCGGTTGCAGCCCGTGCAGAAGTTCTCGGTCATCGCCGTGATGAAGCCCACCGTGCCCGCAAAGCCAGGGACGCGCCAGTAGCGGGCCGGGCCGCCCCCGTCCAGTTCGGCCGGCTCCAGCGTGTAGCGCTCGGCGATCCGCTCCCGCATGGCCGCCACCGGAAACAGGCGGTCTCGCGCCCAGGGATGGCTGCTCCCCAGGGGCATCAGTTCGATGAAGCGCACGTGCAGGGGGTCCCGGGTGAGGGCCACGAAGTCGGCCACCTCGTCGTCGTTGGCCCCGGCCAGCACCACGCAGTTGAGCTTGACCGGGTCCAGCCCGGCCGCGCGCGCCGCCTGGATGCCGTCCCAGGCGGCCTGCCAGTCGCCGAAGCGGGTCAGGTCACGGAAGCGATCCGCCCGCAGGCTGTCCAGGCTGATGTTCACACGGCGCAGGCCGGCGGCCCGCAGCGGAGCGGCCATGGGCGCCAGCAGCACGCCGTTGGTGCTCAGGGCCAGGTCCTCGACACCCGGGATCGCCGCCACCCGCGCGATGAACTCGACCAGCCCCGGGCGTGTGGTGGGCTCGCCCCCCGTGACCCGGAGGCGGCGCACGCCCAGGCCCACCGCGACGCGGACCACGCGCTCCAACTCGTCCCAACTGAGCACGTCGGCAGGGTCGCGGAAGCGGGGCCCGTCCTCCGGCATGCAGTAGCGGCACCGCAGGTTGCAGCGGTCGGTGACCGAGACCCGCAGGTAGGTGACCGCACGCCCGTAGAGGTCCTCCACGCGTCATCGCCCCTTGGCCCCCCATGCTACTGCAAGAGGAGGGCCGCCACCACAGCACCCGCTGCCAGCACGTCGCCCGCCGGGCAACGGACCAGCGCGTCCGCGCCGCTCAGGTTCCCGATGGCCGCGGACGCGCCGGACAGGGGGACGGCGCGGTCCCCGGCGATGCGCACACGGGCCACGAACTCGCGGTCCGCCGGGGCGCGCACCTCGGCGGCCAGGGTCAACGGCAGCGTGCCGCGCGGGGGCACGGGGCGCTCGCCCCCCCACAGCCGCACGACGTCGCGCAACAGCAGTTCATAGACGACCAGCGCCGAGACCGCGTGGCCAGGCAGCGCGACCGCCCAGCGGCCGCCGCCGATGAAGACCGCCGTCGGCCGGCCGGGTCGCAGGGCCAGACCGGAGAACACCGGCTCCGCGCCCAGCGCCTGGGCGAGGACATCCTGCACGTAGTCCTGCGCGCCGACCGAACTGCCGCCGCTGCAGATCAGGGCGTCGGCCTCCAGGCCCCGGGCGACCAGGGCGGCCACCGACGCGCGCCGGTCGGGGGCGATCCCCAGGGGGACGGGCACCGCACCGTCCCGCCGCAGCGCGGCGGCCAGCGCCGGCCCGTTGCTGTCCGGTACCTGCCCGGGTTCGGTCCGGCCGCCCGCAGGCACCAGTTCGTCCCCGGTGGAGAGGATGGCGATGCGGGGGCGCCGCCGCACTGCCACCTCGCGCCGCCCGATCGTGGCCAGCATGGCGACCTGCTCGGGGCGCAGCCGGAGCCCGGCCGGGAGCACCTCGGCGCCGCGCCGCGCGTCCGCGCCGCGCCGCACCAGGTTGTCGCCGTCCGCCGGGGGGCGGAGCACCTCGAGCATCCCGCCCGCGTGGCGCACATGCTCCTGCATCACCACCGCCACGGTGCCGGCCGGCAGCATCGCCCCGGTGGGCACCTGCACAGCCGTGCCGGGCGCCAGGGCCGGCGCGCCCGTGCCCATGGCCACGGCGCCGGCGACCGGCAGGCGCCGGGGGGCATTGGCGCCCAGGGCGTAGCCGTCCACCAGCGAACGATCGAACAGCGGCAGGTCGGTCGGCGCCCGCAGCGGACCGGCGAGTACCCGCCCGGCGGCCACGTCGAGCCGGACGCGGGCCGCGCCCGTGGGCGCCGGTGGCAGGGCGGCCAGCAACCGCGCCCGCGCCGCGTCCAGATCGAGCATGCCGCCACCCCCCACCGTGGGCAGTCTACCACCACGGGGGTGGCGGGAGATGGAGCGCGTACGCACCTGGCTGAAGGGCCTCTCGCTGCGCGCCGCGCGCGCCTGGCGGCACGACGCACTGCCGTGGATGCGGCACCTGGCCGTGCAGGTCCAGGGAGGGGAGCGACGCCTGCGGGCGATGGCTCGCCCTCTGGCACGGCGCGGCCGCCTGGCCGGGAGACACCATGTCCTGGTTGGGGGCGCCACGCTGCGCCAGGTCCTGGGCCGCCTGGCCAAGCGGTTCGGCCTGCGCGGGTGGAGGTCCGGCGTCGCCGTGGCCACCAGCGCGCTGGCCCTGGTCCTGCTCTTCAGCATCGCCCTGGGCGGCCGCCAGTCCGCGCCGCGCCTGATGCCCGGAGGCCAGGTGCCCGAGGTCATCGGCTTCTACCAGAACAGCTGGAGCCACCAGTTGCAGAGCGGGATGGCCTCCCTGCAGGCCCACCACGCGGAGATCAACACCGTCCTGGCCTTCTGGTACAGCGTGGACGGCAACGGCACGCTGCACGCCAACGCGCCGGACCCGGCCGTGACCGCCTTCGTCCGCAGCCACCACATGCGCATGGGCGTCATGATCAACAACATCGCCGGGTCCAGCGGCAACAACGCCGGTATGCTCACCAATCCCAGCGCCCGGGCCCGCGCGGTCAGCGCGATCGCTTCCATGGTCCGCCAGAACGGCTACCAGGACGTGAACATCGACTTCGAACTCCTCAAGATCAGCGCGCGCTCCGGACTGACCGCGTTCATGGGCGACCTGCGCAACGCCCTACCGGTCGGCGTGCGGCTCTCAGAGTCCGTGTTCCCGCCGCTGGGGGTGTCCTCGTCGATCAACGGCGCCTACGACTACGCCGCGCTGGCCAAGGTGACCAACTACCTGGTGGTCATGCTGTACGACCACCACTACAACGGCGGGCCGGCCGGCCCGGTGTCCCCATACAGTTGGGTGACGGCCAACCTGAACTGGCTGGTGCGCACCGCGCGCATCCCGGCGTCCAAGGTGGTGCTGGCTGTCGGCGTCTACGGCTACGACTGGCCGATCGGCAGCACCAGCGCGACCGAGCTGCCGCTGAACGCCATCGACCAGCTCAAGACCTCCCTGGGCGTCACCGCCGCGCTCGACCCGGTCTCGCTCGACCCGTACTTCCGGTACACGGCGTCCGACGGCACCGGGCACATCGTCTGGTACCAGAACTCGCAGACGATGCTGCAGCGCCTGAAACTGGCCGAGCAATACAACCTGCACGGCATCGCCATCTGGGCGCTGGGCCAGGGCACGCCAGCGGTCTGGAACGCCATCCACGCCACCCTGGGGACGCTGAGCTGACGGGCCCCCGCCGGCATCAGTAGTCGCGCAGTTGGTAGTTGGGCGGTTCGCGGGTGACCTGCACGTCGTGGGGGTGGCTCTCGCGCAGGCCGGCCGGGGTGATGCGCGTGAAGCGCCCCCGGCTGCGCAGCGCCGCCAGGTCCCCAGCGCCACAGTAGCCCATCCCGGAGCGCAACCCGCCCACCAGTTGGAAGACGGTCTCCGAGAGTTGTCCGCGGAATGGCACCCGCCCCTCCACGCCCTCGGGGACCAGCTTCTGCTGGCCCTCCTGGAAGTAGCGGTCGCGGTTGCCCTCCTCCAGGGCGCCCAGCGAGCCCATGCCCCGGTAGACCTTGTAGGAGCGGCCCTGGAAGATCTCCAACTCCCCAGGGCTCTCCTCGGTGCCGGCGAACAGCCCGCCGATCATGACCGAGGAGGCGCCGCCGGCCAGCGCCTTGACAATGTCCCCGGAATACTTGATGCCCCCGTCGGCGATGATCGGCACGCCGTGGCGCTCGGCCACCTTGGCGCACTGCCAGATGGCCGTGAGCTGCGGCATGCCCACGCCGGCCACGATCCGCGTAGTGCAGATGCTCCCCGGCCCCACGCCGACCTTGACCGCATCGACCCCCGCCGCGCAGAGGGCCTCGACGCCCTCCGGCGTCGCGACGTTGCCGGCCACCACGTTGCAACGGTCGCCGAACACCGCCTTCACCTCGCGCGCAAACGCCACCACGCGGGCACTGTGCCCGTGGGCGCTGTCCACGACGATGGCATCCACGCCGGCCGCCACCAGGGCCTCGGCACGCTCCAGGTTCCCCGGAGACACCCCGACCGCCGCGGCGGCCAGAAGCCGCCCGCGGTCGTCCTTGGCCGACTGCGGGTACCGCCGCGCCTTCTCGATGTCCTTGGTGGTGATCAGGCCCGCCAGCCGGCCGCCGCCGTCCACCAGCGGGAGCTTCTCGATCTTGTGCTTGCCCAGGAGCCGTTTGGCGTCCTCCAGCGTGGTGCCCACCGGCGCGGTCACCAGGTCCCGCCCGGTCATCACCTCCCGCAGCGGGCGGTCGGGGTGGGCCTCGAAGCGCAGGTCGCGGTTGGTGACGATCCCCACCAGGAGCCGCGCGCCCTCCAGATCGTCCACGATGGGTACGCCAGAGATATGGTAGTGGGACATCAGTTCCTGGGCGTCGGCGATGGTGTGCGTGGGGGTCAGCGCGAAGGGATCGGTGATCACCCCGAACTCGGAACGCTTGACCTTGTCGACCTCGGCGGCCTGCACCTCGGCGGACAGGTTCCGGTGGATGACGCCCACGCCGCCCTCGCGCGCCAGAGCGATGGCCAGTCGGGATTCGGTGACGGTGTCCATGGCGGCGCTGACCAAGGGGATGCGCAATCGGATGTCGCGGGTGAAGCGGGTGTGGGTGTCTACCTGGCTGGGGTGGACGTCGGACGCCCCGGGGATCAGGACCACATCGTCGAAGGTCAGGGCCAGGGGGGCGAATTTCTCCTCGGTCGCAGGTAGCCTTCCCGGTTCGCCGGACACACCAGCCACCCCCGTCGGAATTTGCGCCCAGTCTAACAAAGGGCCCCGCCCCACACAACGCGTCCCGGCACACCGCACCCCCGGCCCGCGCGGGTCACGGGGGTGGAGCGGCCAGGCCCGCCGCCAGGGTGTGGGCCACGCGCGTGATGCTGCCCGCCCCCATCACCAGGACCAGATCCCCGGGCCGGGCCTCGCGCAGGCACTCGGTGATCAGTTCGTCCTCGTCCGGGGAGAAGCGCACCTCGCGGCCGCTGTCCCGGGCGATGCGCTCGGCCAGGGAGGCGCCGGTCACCCCCGGCAGCCGGGGCTCCCCCTCCGGGGCGTAGATGTCGGTGAGGAAGACCATGTCGGCGCCGGCAAACGCCCCGCCGAACTCGGCCCAGAGCTGGCTGGTGCGCTGGTAGCGGTGGGGCTGGAAGACGGCCAGCACGCGCCCCGGCCCCCCGGTGCGCGCCGCGGCCAGCGTGGCGCGGATCTCGCTGGGGTGGTGGGCGTAGTCGTCGACCACCGTCACCCCCCGCGCCTGCGCCAGCAACTCGAAACGGCGCGCGGCGCCGCGGAAGCCCTCCAGCGCCGGGGCCACGGCGGCCATGTCCAGTTCGAGTAGGTGCGCCACCCCGATGGCCGCCAGCGCGTTGGTGACGTTGTGCGCCCCCCGCAGGCGCAGGCGGAAGGCGCCCAGATCCCGGCCGCCCAGAAGGACCCGGAAGCGGCTGCCGGCAGCGTCCAGCGCCATGTCGGTGGCGCGCAGGTCCGCGCCGGCGCCCAGCCCGTACCACAGGACACCGCCCACGCCTTCGGCCGCCGTGCGCAGGGCGGGGGAGTCGGCGCAGAGCACGGCCCGGCCGGAGGGGCGCACGGCCGCCAGGAAGCGGCGGTACGCGGCCAGCACCTGCTCGAAGGAGCCGCCGTAGTGTTCCAGGTGCTCGGGCTCGGCGTTGGTCACGATGGCGGTGTCCACGCGGTAGCGCACAAAGGTGCCGTCGCTCTCGTCCAGCTCCGCCACCACGGCCGGCCCGGATCCCAGCCGGTAGTTGCTCCCCGCCAGGAACGCGGCCTCGGCACCCAGGAAGACGGTCGGATCCAGGCCACCGCCGGCCAGGGCGATCGCCACCAGGGACGTGGTGGTGGTTTTGCCGTGGGTGCCCGTCACCCCGACCGCCCGCGCGGCCGAGCGGCGGAGGAACCAGTCCAGCACCTCGGAGCGGTGGGCCAGCGACAGGCCGAGCGCGGAGGCCGCCACCAGTTCGGGATTACCCGGCGGCACGTCCGTGTTGCGCACGACCACCGCCCCCTTGGGGAGATCCGCCACCAGTTGGGCGTCGTGGCCGATGTGCACCCGGACCCCGGCCGCCGCGGCGCGCGCGGTGCGCTCCGACGCATGGACGTCCGAGCCGCTCACCCGGACCCCCATCCGGGCCAGGGCGGCGGCCAGGGCGCTCATGCTGGCGCCCCCCACCCCGACGAAATGCGCGGCCGACCAGGGAAAGCGTTGGGAGGGTGTCACCGCTGGCGTCTCCTTTCGGATCGTGCCGGTCCAGATGTATACGCGGTCTGGCGCCGCCTGCCCCGCCCTCAGTGCGTCCTGCCGCCGTACCCCAGGGTCTCCAGGCTCCCCGGCCGGTCGCGCCACCCCTCGCGCACCTTGACCCGCAACTCCAGGTACACCGGGCTCCCCAGGCGCCGGGCCAACTCGATCCGCGCCGGCTCGCCGATCGCCCGCAGCATGGCGCCCCCGTGGCCGATCACGATCCCCTTGTGGCTCTCCCGGTCGACATGGATCGTGGCCCCCACATACTGCATCCCGTTGTTCCGCGGCTCCCAGGCATCCACCGTGACCGCCAGGGCGTGGGGCACCTCCTCGCGCAACTGCAGCAGGGCCTGCTCCCGCACCAACTCTGCGGCCAGGTACTGCTCCGGCTGGTCCGTGCGGGCCCCCGCGGGGAAGTAGGCCGGCCCCTCGGGCATGATCTCCAGCACCGCCGCCACCAGGGCGTCCAGTCCCTCGCCGCTCACCGCCGACGTCTCCAGGGTGCCGGCGAAGGGACGCCCCTCGGGGGCCAGCGCCCCGTAGGCGGCATGCCGCGCCGGCCGTTCGGCCGCGGGCACGAGGTCCACCTTGTTCAGCACCAGGAAGGTGGGGCAGCCCGCCCCCTGGACGAGGCGGGCCGCGCGCCGGTCCCCCTCGCCGGGGGCCGGCGGAACGGCGTCGACCACCAGGCAGGCGGCCTCCACCCCGTCCAGGGCGTGGCGCGCCTCGGCCTGCATCCAGCGGGAGAGGCCGCTGCGCGCGCGGTGCACGCCCGGGGTGTCCAGGAAGACCAGTTGGGCCCCCTCCAGGTGCAGGACCCCCGCGATGCGGCGGCGGGTCGTCTGGGGCCGGGGGGTGACGATGGCCACCCGCTCCCCCACCAGGCGGTTCACCAGGCTGGACTTGCCCACGTTGGGACGGCCGAGGACGGCCACAAAGCCGGAACGGAAGCTCATGCCGACCGCCTCCCCGCCAGCGGCGCGGCCGCGGCCACCACCAGCAGGGTCAAGCCGGCCAGGCCCAGGGCCACGCCCAGGGGCTGGCCGGCCAGGGCGGGGCCCAGCCGCCGCGGATCCACCAACCAGGGCCAGAAGACGGCGACGCCGGCGGCGGCCGCGCCGATCGAGATGCAGAGGACGGCCCCCGCCGCCAGGTCCTTCGCCGCGGCGGCCAGGGGGTGTGGGCCGCTGGCCACCATGTCCACCGCCGCCTCCAGCGCGGTGTTCAGCGTCTCGGCCGTCAGCACGGCGGCGATGACCCCCAGCAGCACGGCGTCGCGGCCCGACGGCAGGCGCACCAGCCAGGCCAGGGCCAGCACCGCCCAGGCCGCCGCCGACTGGACGCGGAAGTTGCGTTCGGAGCGCCACACCCGCACGAGCCCGGTCGCCGCGTACACAAAGCTCCGCGGCCACAGGCCCGCGGGCGGCCGCAGCGCCGCCGGGCGCGCGCCCCGGGGCCGC
>JAJZWQ010000013.1 GCA_021846605.1 Bacillota bacterium
GGCGAGAGCCTACGCTGGCGCCCACTCGCCCGCCAGGGCTGCGCAAGCCGGCCGTCGCCACCAAGTGCTCCGGTGACAGGGCGCAATGCCCTTCGGCATCCGGTGACATGGAATCCCGTCAGCTACACACCACCAGCCCGGAGACAGCCCCCAGGTGGCGCTGGTCGCGCGTCTCCACGGGGCAGTCCAGTTCCAGGGCCCGTCGCCGCGATGAGCGCATCCACCACCCGTCGCGCCCGCGCGTGGGCACGCAGAAGCCTCGCCGCCACCGTGCCCGTCGCCACGGTCACCGGCGCCGGCGCGAACATCCCCAGGAACTCGGGCCCCGCATCCCCACCGGCGGTGTCCAGGGCCTCACCGGCGAGGAGTTCCGCCCACGAGACGCGGCTCCCCCGCAGGTCTGTCCCGATGCGCACATGCGCCATCAGGAAGGATGTGCCCGCCGCATTTCCCGGCAGGTGGCCGATGAGCACGGAGGAGTCAACGAGCCGGTGCGCCTTGATCCCGCACGGCAGGGGACGGGCACGCCGCCATCGCCCGCTCAAGCCTCAGGGGCGCTGGCCTAACACACCCCCCATGGAACGTGGAGGCAGGAAACGGCGACCCTTTCCGGAGGAGATCGGCAGATGCCCCAAGGTGGGGGACCGCAGTGGTCAGGGGCGAAGGGCCCGCCGCCCCCGCCTTCACCATCACGGGAGTGTCGGGGACGTGGGCCTGGCTCTTGGTCCCGGCCCGGGTGGCCTGCCACACCACCGACGGCGAAAAGGCCTTGACAGGACGGAGGGGTAGCCGACCACCCGCTCTGTGGGCAGGGAGCGGGCAGCCGGTGCATGGGCACATCACCCGTGTCGGTGGACGGTGGGGTGGGGGCATGAGAAGGCCCGCGATACCGGGCAACAAATGGGTGGCGCAGGTCGCTCACACGCGCCCGTCACGGGAAAGCCCTTCCGCTGAACAGCGTGCCGGCACCCCGTTTCCGGAGCGTCCGGCCGCCACCCCTTCTATGACCACTTATAGCTATATTGGCACCCGTCAGGCAGCAGCCAGACATAGCCCCATCGGATGGCTCTAGCAGGAGTTGGGGCTAGGATCGGGAATGTGACAGGTATCACAGGAGGGGTTTTGGGTGCCTACACACCGGATTGGCGGGATCCGAGGGTCGCGGCGCTGTTCCGGGAGTGCAGCGGATCGGAGGTTGGGACGCCGCGCCTTCCTGGTCGCTGGCGCCGCGAGCGGCGTCGGTGCCGTCTTGACGGCATGCGCACGCACCGTGCGGACGAGCAAGGGTGCCCGCCCGCAGGTGACAACCCCGACCGTCACGCTCGTGGTGGACTATGTCGCCCCTTTTGTGGGGTGGCCGGAAACGGCCCTATCCGAGTTCAGTTCCATGTTCGATCCCTGGCGCCAACAGCACCCAGGCGTGCTGTTGAAAGTCCTCCCCAACAGTCCCTACCAGGGCAACCTTGAGGCAATGCTCAGCGGTACCGCGCCGGACATCATCATGGACCGGGATGTTTCCACGCTTGTGGGCAGCAAGCTGCTCGCGGACCTGACCCCCTACCTGACCAAGGACAAGGTGGATCTGTCGATCTTCAACTCGGGGCAGATCGTCGCCCTGAGTCCCGGTGGACACACCTACGGACTGCCCGCGTTCACCAACGTGCTGGTCACCACCGTCAACCTTGGCCTCTTGGATGGCCTGGGCTATTCGCACCCCAGTCCGAACTGGACCTTCACCGAGTGGGCGACCCTCGCTAGGCAATTGACCGTCACGTCCGGCAGCACGCCGCGCCGAGGCGCATCCATCTTCACGCCGACGAATCCCAACGTCGGGGGCCAACTATTTCCCGCCGAGTCGTACTTCCGTGCCTGGGGTGGCGCATACACCGACAAGAACCTTGGAACGACCTGCACCCTTGACAGCACCGCCGCCATCGACTGCGCGAACTTCTTCTTCCCCCTCATGACGCAGAAGGTGCTGGCTGCCAACTGCCTGCCGGCCTGCTTCAACTTGGCACTCAATTCGGGCGAACCCGTGAGTATGGCCGCGGAATGGAGTACGCCCTTCGCCGCAGCCGTTGCCTATCAGGGTCTGGTCTGGGACTACTATCCGGTCCCTCGGGGGCCGGCAGGTAGCTTCTCCTTCACAAATCGCGACTTTCTCGGCATCTGGACGGGCACCAAGCAACCCCAGTTGGCGTGGGACCTGCTGTTCTGGATGTCGGTGCAACCGGACTTCCAGCGCCGGATGCTGCTGTACACGGGGTACCTGCCCCCGCTGGTCAGCCTGCAGCACCAGTGGATCGCCAAGGTGCGCACCGTGGCGCCACCCTTGCAGGACAAGAACCTGGAAGTCTATCTGGAAACCCTACCCACGGCCCATCCCAACCGGCAGTTCAGCGTGAAGAACGTCAACGCTGAAGGCCTGATGGGGCAATGGGCCCAGAGCATCCTGGAACAGAGCACCTCCCCCACGGGAGGCATGATCTCGTTGACCCGCCAGATCGACGCGCTGGAAACCGCCGGAGGCTGAGCGGACAAGGGCACCCCCGGCAGAAGAAGCCACGCGCTAAGGCGACCAGTGTCACAGGAGGTGGGTACGTGCCGCGCGCCAGGGTCACGACCTCCGATATCGCGCGGATGGCCGGGGTCTCCCGGGCCACGGTGTCATATGTCCTCAACGGACAGAGCAAAGTGCCCGTGGCACCTTCAACTCGGGAACGAGTACTCAAAGCTGCGTATGATCTGGGATACAAGCCAGATCCCCTGGCCCGCGGTCTCCTGGGCCAGCAGACCTTCACTCTGGGTCACGTCGTCGGGAGCATGGACTCCAACCAGGTCTGGGTAGATATCGCCCGGTCCGTCCAGGTAGCGGCACGGAGCGCTGGCTACGACATGCTCTTGACCAACGGGGCGGGCGACCCCGAGGAAGAGCTTCGCCAAGTCCGTCTGCTGCTCGACCGGGCCGTCGACGGCTTCTTCTTCAACGGTCCCCTGTCGGCCGAGTCCTGCAGTGCGGCTATCGCCGCGGGCGTGCCCACCGTGCTGCTCGAGCGCTACCCGCAGGTGGCCGAGACCCTGCGCGTCCGCACCGACAACTACACCGCCAGTTGGCTGGCGACACAACACCTCCTCGACCTCGGGCACCTTCGGATCGCCTACATTGGACTGGCGGACCTTGAGATCATCGACCGGGAGCGGTTTGCGGGTACCGCCGACGCGTTGCGGCACGCCGGTACCCTGCTCCCGGACGCATGGACGCTGCGTGTCCCCAACCAGGATCCGGCGCCGGTGCAGGAATTCGTGCGGCGGCTGGTCGGTAGCCCGCATCGCCCGACCGCCATCTATGCCGGCGGCAACCTGTTCGCGATCGCTGTGCTGCAGGCGCTTGCGCAATCGGGGTTGCGCGTCCCCAAAGACATCTCCTTGGTCGCTTACGACGAGCAGTTCGCCCTCTACACCGAGCCGCCGTTGACCACCATCAGCGCCCCGGCGGAGCAGATCGGAGAGGTCGCGGTGCATGCTCTGCTGGAACAAATGGGGAACGACGGAGGCGGCCAGAGGGAGGGTGAGGTGTTGTTGCAACCGGTACTGCGCGTGCGTGGCAGCACGGCTCCCGCGCCGGACCGGGTCGCGGTCTCTGCACGCAAGCGCGTCACCGGCGCGCCTGCCGACAAGGTGGGGGAGGCGAATACGTGACCAGTGCAGGAGATTCCGTGGCATCCCGCCCGATCCGGGTCGCTGTCATCGGGCTTGGGCTGATCGCCCAGGCGATGCACCTGCCCAACCTGCGCACGCTGCCAGACCGGTTCGAGCTCGTGGGCCTCTGCGATCTGTCCCCAAGCCAGGTCGAGCGGGTCGGTGCGCTGTATCCCTGGGCCCGTCAGTACACCGACCACCGCGTCATGCTCGAACGGGAGCATCCGGACGCCGTCCTCGTCCTCATCGACATCCCACACGGAGATGTAGTGGTGGACTCCTGTCAGGCGGGGGCACACGTCTTCGTCGAAAAGCCGTTCGCGGTCAGTCTCGAAGAGGCCGACGAGATGATCCTGGCCGCAGCCACAGCGCGCGTCCAACTGATGGTCGGCCTGATGAAGCGCTACGATCTGGGCTACCGCAGCGGTTTGCGGCGCATCGCCCAGGCGGAGGCGCCGTGGCTGGTGGAACTGCACTGTGTCAACGGCCCGAATGATCCCTTCATCTGCGACGCCCACCGCATCCTGCGCGGGTCGGGAGACTTGCCAGCCGACGTGCTGCGGGCTGTTGGTGCCCGACGCGAACAGCGCCTGAACGAGGCGGTCGGGGGATTGCCGGTGCCGCTGCGCCAAGCCTACATGCGGATGCTCGGCCTTTCCACGCACAACACGGCGATGCTCCGCGGCCTGATCCGCTATCCGCGGGCTGTCGCGTCCACCACGATCTGGCTGAATGGGGACGCGTTTGTGAGCACCATCGAGTGCGACCAGCCGACGACCGCGCTCTACTACACCGGTCCGAGTCAGAGCAAGGTGTTCGACGAAAGCCTGACCGCGCACCAACAGGGTCAGACAGTGACGATCACCTTTCCCAGCCCGTTCCTCCCCAACGCCCCGACCACCGTCGACTGCACCAGCATGGAGGGCGAAGAGATCGTCTCCACGCGTGTGGTGGCGTCCTTCAAAGGTTCCTTCCGAGAAGAACTGCTGCACTTCCACGACTGCATCGTGCACAACCGTGAGCCTGAGACCAGCGGCCGGGATACGCGCAACGACCACGCGCTGCTCCTCGCCATGTTGCGAGCGTCCAGCCACGGACGCCAGGAGCTTCCCGCTCCCGTGTGATTGTGGACGAAACCGTGCCTGTGGAAGGGCGGTCTATCAGCAGGCCGTGCGCGCGGGGGCCACATCCGCTACCCCGGACATGGCGCAACTCCAGGTGCCGGTGGGCTGGTACTACGGGTTTGCGGTGCAAGGAGCGGTCCTGGGCGCGGCGACGTTCATCGGCGGCTGACATCGTGGCCGCGCGACGTGGAGGCCGCGATCCTCGGCCCTGGATGGGTGGCAGAAATTCACCGGAATGCGATCACTTTGCCGCCCTGTGGCTTCCCTTTGAGCACGTGCAGGCCTGCCGTGGCAGCCTGGGCGAGGGCGGGCCGGAGGCACCCCGAGCCATCAACTGACTATGCCGACTGTGGCATTATCCCGACCTCGCCGCCCGGAGCCTCGTTCAGGGGAGCGAAGCATGTATAACCCCCTCGTGCTGGACCCAGCGCACCGCGTCGGGCGCACGCCCCTCTTCGTCGAACAGGATGAGGGTGTTCTCGGTCCGGAACCATTCGTGGGGCACAACCAACGCCGTCTGGGGACCCACGTTCCAGTAGCGCCCCAGGTGGTGCCCGTTGAGCCAGGCCACCCCCTTGCCCAGACCGGCGGGGAGGAGTTGCAGCGGAACGGCGTCGGCGGGCAGGTCCAGGTGGAAGGTGGCGCGATAGAGCGCCGGACGTCCCTCCACCGGCCGCGACGCCTGCGGTCCGGCACCGCCGCCGCGCCGCCAGCCCACCTCCGTGAAGGCCGCCTCGCCGGCGTCGATGTCGCTGTCCTCGCCCACGACCCCGCCATACACCCGCCAGGGGCCGGGCAGTTGCCCCAGGACATGAAAGCGGACGGCGGCGACCTGCGGGAGGTCCCCCCCCTCCCCCCGCACCTGCAGCCAGAGGGTGTTGCCGCCGGGGCGCAGGTGGGGCGTCAGGTCCAGTTCCACCCACTCGTCGTCGTCCCCGATACTGCGGTGCCGGTGCAGCTCCTGCCCGTCGAGCCCCAGGGTGGCCGGCCGGTTGGATAGGCCCCAGATACGCACCAGCAGGCCCTCCCCGGGCCGCCAGCGGATCGGGAGCTCGTAGCGGCGGGCGTCCGGGGTCCCCGCGCCGTGCGTCCCGGCCGCGCGCCAGGGCTCCAACTCGACGGCGCTTCCGCCCACGTATGCGCTGCCCAAAAGACCCTTCGTCTCGCCCAGGCGCGCAGTGAACGTATACCGTCCCAGGGCGTCGAGCAGCACCAGCAGGTCGTTGCGCCCGGGGCGCGTGCGCACCGGCAGCCGCGCGAAGGCGGCGAAGGATCCGACGACGCCCTGGCACTCGCCGTTGAGCAGCACGGTGGCCCGGTCGTGGACCTCCGTCAGGACCAGTTCGCACGGTCCGCCGGCGTGCTCGAAGGTGGTGCGGTACCACCCGTACCCCTGGTGGACCCCGAACTCCTCCAGGGGGCGCGGCCGCGGGGTCGCCTGGCCGGCCCGCCGGTCCAGGAGATCCACGGGATCGGCCGCCTCCCAGCGCAGACGGGGAAGGTCCACCGGCGCGCGACGTCGCACCCCGTACCCGGGATCGATGCGCCAGCGCCGTTCGCCCTGGTCCCCCTCGATCCAGGTCACGCGCGCGGTTTCCCGCGCGAGCAGGACGAAGTCCACGTCGCCGATGCGGTGGACCGCCGCGCCCCCGTCCCGCGGATAGGCGAGGGTCCACGCCACCGGCTCGGCACCGTCTACGGCAACGCGCAGTTCGCAGGGTTCTCCCGCCCCGCCATACATCAGCAGCGCCGGCTGCCGCCCGTCGACCAAGGCCAGCACCTCCCCGCTGCAGGCCCCCAGGACCGTCCGCGCCGTCAGGCGGCAGTCCCGCAGGAGCAGGAGGGTCTGACCCGCGGCCAGCGGCAGGTCGAAGGACGCGGGGAAGCGCCCCCCCTCGCCCCCCGCCCGCTGGAGATGCACGCTGGCGGCCCGCTCCGTCCCGTTGCGCACAGACACGACCGCCCCGGCCGGCGAGGAGCGTTCGGTGACGGACACGTCCTGGGCAGAGGGGGTCCACGGGCACTCGGACTCCGCCGCGCCCGCAAAGAGCTCGGGCAGGCTGCGCGCCAGCCAGTTCACCAGCCGGCACTCGTAAAATTTGGCCGTGAGGTTCCCGGTCTCGCCGATGGGGGCGTCGTAGTCGTAGCTGGTGGTGATGAAGGCGCCGTATGGGCCGCCGGTGGTCCGCCCGGCGAAGTAGCCGTGGTTGGTCCCACCCGCCCACATGTAGAAGTTGTAGTGGCCACCGGCGGCCAGCACCTCCCGGAGGGCCATCGCGACCTCCCTCGCCGACCGCACGTGGTGCCCACCGTGCCAGGCGTCAAACCAGGCCAGCCAGAGCTCCGAGATGAAGGGGAAGGCGTCGGGCTGCGCGCGCCGCAGGGCGGCCACGGCGTCGCGGAACCCCGAGCCGCAGTTGCCGCACTTGAGGGTCCCGGGCACGACGAACCCGCGTCCCGGCCAGTCGCAGGTGGTCAGCGGCACCTCGATGCCGCGGGCCGTCATGGCGTCGCGCAGGAACTCGATGTACGACAGGTCCTGCGCATCCTGGAAGTACCCGTACTCGTTCTCGATCTGCGCCAGGATCACGGGGCCGCCCCGCGTCCACTGGTGCCGGGCGAGCAGCGGCAGCAGTTCGTCATACCAGCGCGCCACATGGCTGAGGTAGACCGGGTTGGCGCGACGGAAGGCCACACCCGCCTTCAGCGGGAGCCAGGAGGGCAGCCCCCCGCTGTCCCACTCGCCGCAGATATACGGGCTGGGCCGGACCATGGCGTAAAAGCCGAGGTCCGCGCAGAGCGTCAGGAAGGCGTCGAGGTCGCGGTTGCCGGAGAAGTCGAACCGGCCTTCGCGGTACTCGTGCACGTTCCAGGGGACGATGGTCTCGATGGTGTTGAGGCCCCCGTGCCAGGACTTGCGCAGGCGGTCCTCCCACTCGCGCCGCGGCACGCGGAAGTAGTGGAACGCGCCGGAGACCAACTGCAGCCGCCGGTCGCCCAGCCAGAGGCTCCTGTCGTCATAGCGGATCGTCCTGGCCATACCGCACCCTTCCCCCGGGGCCCGGCAACACCGCGGGCGGCCGCCGCGTACCCACGCCCCGCCGACAGAATTGCGGTCAGGCACGCCGCCTCCTGCAGCGCCGCGGCGCCAGCCGCCATTCCGGCCACGGGGAGACGGAGGGGGGATAGGGCCGGGGCGTGCCGGCTGACAAGCCGGGCCCCTGGCCCCTGCGGGGGACAGGGAGGGCGGGGCGCCCGGGCACCCCGCGGGTGGAAGCGGTGGAGGACCCCGTCCCCACGGGCGGCGGCACGTCGGCCACCGCCCCGCCGGGGGCGTGCGCCGGGTTCGCGCCAGCGCCCCCGCTGCTTTGGGGCGTCAGACCGCCGTTTTGCCGGTCAGGTAGCCGTGGTCGGTCTGGTCCAGGGAAGCCAGTGTGCTGTGCATCGGGTCGGCACCCGTGACGATCTGATAGAAGGCGGAGTCCACGGCGGACTGCACCTCCTGGTAGGCCGAGGCGACCGGACGCGGGGCGGTGTACGGGGAGGAGGCCTCCTGGATCGAGACGGCCTCGGCCGGGTTGGCCTGCAGCCAGTTGGAGGGGATGGCGGCGGCGCCGGCCGCGCTGACCGGGGCATAGCCGCTGTTCATGGCCCAGTACGCCTGCTGCGTGGGGCTCATGAACCACTGCATCCACTCCCACGCCGCCTGCTGGTCCGCGGCGGGGTTGCCCGTGAAGATCACAAAGCCCAGGCCCTGCGCCATATTGGCCGAGTGGCCCGAGGTACCGGCCGGGTAGGCGAAGGCACCGACCTTGAACTTGCCGCCCGCCGTGGCCAGGATCTTCTGGTACCCGGCCGAGGTGCCGTCGGCGATCGCCAGCTTGCCGGCGCCGAAGTCGCTGCGGATCGTGCTGCCGTGGGCCAGGATCATCCACTTCTTCTGATACAGCGTGCGGAAGAAGCCGAAGGTGGTGAAGCCGGCGGTGGAGTTGAAGGCGGTGGCGGTGCCATTGCTACCGGGGGCGAGGTAGTGGCCGCCGTTGGCGCGGAAGGCGCTCAGGATATGGGCGGTGCTGTCTTTGAAGGCCAGCGGGGTGACGCCCAGCGCCGCCAGCTTGGGAAGGATGGCCTCCAACTGGGTCCACGTGGTCGGTGGCTGCACCCCGGCCTGCTGGAACAGCGACTCGTTGTAGAAGAACTCGCTGACCTTGAGGTCCGCCTGCAGCCGGTACTGCTGGCCGTTCACCTGGCCGTTGGCCTGCACGGCCGGATACAGGCTGGAGAGGGGCAGGGGATTGTTCCCCGTCTTGCCGCTCATCAAGGGGTTGAGGGGGATGACCGCACCGGAAGACACATACTTGTTGTCGTAGTGGCTGATCTCGGCGATCAGCGGCGGGGTCCCGGCGGTGACGGCCGCCAGGGCCTTGGTGCTGGCCTTGGTGATGTTCAGCTTCACCTGCACGTGTGTGTGGCTGATATTGAACTTCTTGATCAGCGCGGACATGGTGTTGGCCACCGGGCCGCCGGCGTGGGACTCCCAGAGCGTGACCGTGATGGGCCCGGTCGAGGCCGCGGGCGTCGCAGCCGCCGAGGCGCATCCGGACAGCAGCAGCAGTCCCCCCAGAAGGCCCACGCGGAAGCGATGCGCTGGACGCCGCAATGTGCGTCGGTCGAACACGACTCGTTCACTCCTTCGTCGCTTGCTGGGCCCTGCCAGCGGTGGTCAACCGCCCCTAACCGGTCAGCCCCCCCTCCAGGTCGCCGATGACGGCAGCCATGATCTGGCGCCGCGCGGCGACGAAGAGGGCGACCAGGGGTACCACGGAGATCAGCACCGCCGACGCCATCCGGCGCCAGTCGGACTGGTAGGTCTGGCTGAAGTGGGCCAGGACGACCTCGATCGGCTGGATGGCGCGCGTGCTGGTCACGATCAGCGGCCACTGGAACTGGTTCCAGGTGGCGATGGCGACCAGCAGGGCCACCGCGTAGGTGATGCCCCGCGCCAGGGGGAAGGCGATGTACCAGAAGTAGCGGAACTCCCCGCAGCCGTCGATGCGGGCGGCGTCGCGGTAGTCCGCGGGCAGTGTGAGGAAGAACTGGCGGTACAGGAAAATCCCAAAGCTGTTGAACAGCAGCGGAAGCACCTCGGCCAGGTAGGTGTTCAGCAGGTGCAGGCTGTGCACGACCAGGTAGCGCGGCACCAGCAGCGCCTGCTCAGGCACCATGGCCCCCGCCAGCAGCAGCAGCATGGTGGCGTCGCGCCAGCGGAAGCGTCCCTCGGCCAGGGCATATCCCGCCAGCGCCGAGGTGATCACCGTGAACAGGATGGTGAAGGCGGTCATGCCGCCGGAGTTGGCCAGGTAACGCCACCAGGGGAAGGACACCCAGGCGGCGACCAGCGGCTGGAGGTCGAAGTGCGGCAGGAGGGTGGGCGGGATGCGGTAGACATGGCCGGGCAGGTTGGTGGCGGTGACCACGATCCAGTACACCGGAAAGACGAAGAGCGCCGCGACCACCACCTGCACACCGACCTGCAGCCCCCTGATCCAGGCGCGCACCAAGGACCGCCCCCTCCTGTCAGCGGTAGAAGACCCAACGGCTGCTGACGACCTTCTGCACCAGCGTCCAGCCCATGATCAGCGCGAACAGGACGACGCTCATGGCGGCCGCCAGGCCGAAGAACTGGTACTTGAAGGCGGTGTAGTAGAGCAGGACGGCGTCGGTGGTGGTGCTGTAGGCGGGGCCGCCCGCGCCGCCGTGGGTGCCGCCGGTCATCAGGAAGATGTAGCCGAAGGACTGCATGTTGGCGATCGTGGACAGGACCGTCACGGCGAAGATGCTGGGAGACATCAGGGGCAGGATGACGCGGCGCAGGCGGGTCCAGGCACCGGCGCCGTCCACGGCCGCGGCCTCCAGCACCCCCTTGGGGATGCGGGCCAGGGCCGCGATCATGATCAGCACATACAGGCCGACGGAATGCCAGATGGTGGTCAGCGACACCGCCGGCAGGGCCCAGGCTGTCGACTCCAGCCAGTTCGGGCCGGGTAGGCCCAGCCAGTGGAGCAGGGAGTTGGCCAGACCGAACTGCGGGTTGAAGATCCAGACCCAGATCAGCGACGTGGCGATGACGGGGGTGATGTGCGGGAGGAAGACCCCGGCCTGGAGCCAACCGGTGACCCGGTTCACCGAGCGCGCCAGCACCAGGGCCAGCAGGATGGAAAGCACGACCGTGGGCGGAACGACCATCAGGGCGTAGAGGGCGGTCTTGCCGATGCTCCGCCAGTAGAGGGGTTGGGCGAACAGTTGCGCGTAGTTGTGCAGTCCCACCCAGTTGGAGGCGGTCAGGGTAAAGTTGAAGTGCAGCAGGCTCACCACAAACAGGGAGATCGTGGGCCACCCGACCATCAGCGCAAAGGTCGCCAGGCTCGGCAACAGATACACCATCCACCACAGACGCCCCAGGCCGCGGAGACCCCGCCGGGCCTGGACGTGGGTCCCCGCCTCCTCCAGCGGGAGGGCGGCGCGGGTCGCGATCGACGACAGTCCCTTCACCTCCACGCGGCGTATGCGCGCGGTCACCGTCGCCGAGTCTACGGACACGACGGACGGGGCCGGTTGCGCCAGCGGGGAGATCGTGTGCAGGCACGGCGAACGTTCCGTGAAGATTGTGGGATGAGAGGGGCGCAGGCCGTGCGGCCCTACGCCTCATGACGCATGGGGGCGGGGCGCGAGGAACCCCATGTCGGATGGGCTGATTCTACGCACCGTGTGCGCGTTGGGGGTGTGCGGGGGGCACGGAGAGTCTGGCCGTCGGCTCAGGCGTCCAGGCGGTCGACAAGCGCGCGCGCCAGCCGCAGGTGCTCGGCAGGGATGTCGTCGGGAACCGAGCACCCGCCGGCCAGGATCAGGCGCCGGCCGCCCGTCTGGCCCACCGCATCCCGCATCTCCACCCGGAGCGCGGACTCGTCCCCGCGCACGACCGGCCCCGCTTCGTCGATCCCGCCCATCACCACCCGGCCGGGCAGGGCACGCGCCACCTCATCCAGCGGGATGCCGGTCTGGCGGTCGCTCCAGGAGAACACCTGCACCGGGTAGTCGGCGGCCAGCCGCCAGCGCAACCCGCGGGGACCGTGCATGTGGGCGATGTTGCACCACCCTGGCGCACAGGCCTCCAGGACCGCGAGGTCGAAGGGCCGGCCGAAGGCACCGTAGACCTCGTCACCGTTTAATAAGGCGTCGCCCTGCCCCGCGGTGGCGAAGTACACGCCATCGGCGCCGGACGCCAAGGCGGCCTGGCACAGGGCGGCCGAGTTCTCGGCAATGATCCGCAACCCGTGCAGCACCGCGTCGGGGTCGCTCCGCAAGAGCCCCAGAAGTGGTGCGGCGCCACCGGCAAAGCGCAGGGCGATGGCCAGCGGCGAGAAGACGGTCATCAGCACGACATGGCCCGGGGCGCCACGCCGCACCAAGCGGACCGCCTCGGGCATTCCGCCCAGGGACTCACCCGGCCGGGTCCCGAGCTGCGGCAGGGCCCGCCAGTCGGCGGGGGCGCCCAGCGGGAGCGGCGCCGGCTCCGGGTAGGGCAGGTCCGGCATGATCTTGCAGATGTCGAAGTCGAAGTCCTCCGCAAACGCCAGTGTCGCCGCCGCCAAGGCCTCTGGCGAGCCGGCGGGCCGGAAGTGGTGCCAGAGCACGAGCGGGGGCCGGTCGACGGGCTCCCCGGACAGCGCACGTCGAACGCGTTCCCCGTGGGTCATGCCGCCACTCCCTCGCTGTTGGCTCACCTGCCTCCATGCTACGGTCCCCGGGAGCCGGGCGCTCCGGCCGTACGGCCATGGAGGGTAGGTCCATTGGTGCCGCCTGGAGGCCCGGAGGGGGCGGGCGGAAGGCTGCGCCGCTGCGTCACGGCAATCGGGCCTGGGCCCCCGCGTCCCTGGCGGTTGGTCTGGCGGGGCTGTCCGGGCGCCGGCGCGCGCTAGCCGGGGATGGTGGAACTCCCGGTCCCCGACGACGTAGCCGTCGACGCGCCGCCCGTCCCGACACCTGCGGTGGCCCGGGCATATCGCCCGTCCTGGAAGAGCCAACCGGAGTCCGGTCCGTTGCCCTGGGGCACGAAGATCTCATAGGGGGTATCCGGGGCCGGCTGCTGGATGAGGGGTGGAGAGGTCGTCCCCACCCCCACCATCTGTCCGATGAGGGTGGCCTGGGTGCTCCCCAGGCGATACACGGATACGGCGGTCCCGGCGGGCGCCCCGGCGCGTTCGGGCGGCACGTTGGTCCAGAGGACGAGCGAGGTGCTGCCGTCGCCCGTGAGATCGCCACAGGCCACCGGCATCGTCCCCATGGCCAGTCCCGGCATGCTGATGCCCGTCAGGGTCGTGCCAGCCGGCGTGCGGACCTGCACGGTGGAGGTGCGGGCCTCAAAGGTGAACCCGTTGTTGCCCATCGGTTGCACCGGACCGACCGTCCAGGTCACGGTGTCGCCGCCACAGGTGAGCGAACCGTGTGCCGACGCGGACTGGGCGGGAGAGCCCGGGTGCAGGATCGTCGGGGTCTGAAAGTGCACGGACTGCTCGGCAAGGATCGCGGGGCCCGTGGAACTCGAGCCGACGGTGTACCGCAGGACCCGCACGATGGTGCCGTCGGCGCGCTCGTCGACGACGACCCAGTCCTGGCCGTCGGCTCGCCGCCAGGCATCGGCGATGCTGAAGGCCATGGTGGGTGCGGGCACCGTCGCGGCGGTACGGGCGCGCGCCGGGTGGAGCACGCGGCCGGCATCCGCCCAGGCCTGGAGCAGCTGGCCCCGGACCAGCGCCCGCCAGAGCGTGCGCCAAGGACCCAGGACCGGGGCCGGGGCCGGCGGACGCAGCAGCGCGTTCTCGCGCCGCGCCACCAGCGCCTCGGCCGCAGATGGGGAAACGGGCGCGGATGCGGCGGCCGGCTGCTCCAGGCTGGCGTCGACCACGAGCCGCAGGGAGTCGAACAGCCCGGTACAGGTCACCAGTTGCAGGACAGCCGGCCCACCGTGCGGCGACAGCACCGAGCCGTCGGCGGGCTGGACGCTTTGCGCGCCGGTGACCACGTAGGTGAAGGTGCTCTGCGGGGTCTGGAGGATCACCCTGTCGCCGGGCACGAGGCGATACAGGTTCTGGAAGACCGAGCCCCAGATGTTGACGTGGCCCAGGATCACCGCATTGCCGCGGGCGCCGGGCAGGGCGGAACCCGCCACATGCGCCGGCCCCCGTTGCAGTAGCCCATTCCAGGCCGACGAGTCCAGCGGCACGCCCTGCAGCACATAGGTGTCCACGCCGATGGCCGGGATGACCATGCGGGCCAGGGGCCGCCCGGGCTCCACCGCCGGGGGCGCGGCAGACGTGCCGCTGCCGCTCATGGATGTGCCGTTGGAAGCGGCGCCCCTCGCCAGGGTGGTCTCCGGCGGGTCGGTCGCGGCCGCGCCGCGCTCCTCCTGGGCGAAACGCCGGGCCGCCGTCGCCTGGGCGACGGCGTTCCAGCCCGCAGACCACAGGGGGGTGGTGGCGAGGACCGTGCCCACGCACATGGCCGCCAGTCCCCCCGTCAGGCGCGCCGTTCCCCACCCCAGCCGGGCCGCGCGCGACGGCGGCGCCTGGTGGCGCGCATGCCGTCGTCCCTGTTTGCGGGCACGGCGCGATGGAATCGGGATCCTCCCCGTCGGGTTGTTCTCCGAACCGGCATCGGGCGCCGCGCCGGTCCGCCGCGCGTCGACAGGGGCCGCACTGCGGCCATCCCGCCCGGCGTCCTTCCCCGGTCGTACCCCCGTCGCCACGCTATCAGCGCTCCTTCAACTCCCGCCCAGCGGCGCCCGGGCGCCAAGTCCCATCCGCCGCCCTCTGGTGCTGGACTGGACGTCCTCCCCACGGCGAAAGCCGGGGATTCCCGGTGATCGCCCACCGGGGCTTCCTGCCTTGCCGGGTCTGCCTGCTCATCATGGCCCCCGCGGGTCTTAGCGCCCCTCCACCGGCAGCCGCCGCCAGCCCGGCGGCCAATGGCTTGGTTCCGCGTGGTTTGCGCGGCGTGGTGCCTCGAACGTTTTGCGCGCCAGAGGGCTCTCTGGCGCAACGCCATACGTTCCGTTGCCCAGGTGTTGACCAGATTCTACCACGCCCGCGGGCACGGGGCGATTGGGAACTGATCGGCTTATCCCCATGGCTGCCGCCAGGGGCTCCCGCGTCTGTCCGGTCAATGGCGTTCGCCGCGGAGCAGCCGCCAGCCCCCGAGGACCGCGCCCAACCCGAGCAGGGCCAGGATCCCGCCAGCCACCGGCAGGAACGGGTTCTGCCCCGTCTTGGGGATGCCCGCACTGCTCGTGCTGGACGACGTCGAGCTCGAGGCCGTGGAACTGGATGCGGTGCTGGAGGACGTACTCGACGTCGTGCTCGAGGCCGTGCTGCTCGGCGTGGTCGAGGAACTCGACGTGGAACTGGTCTGGCTCGACGTGCCTCCCCCGGCGCTGGAGGTGCCGCTCACGCTGGAGGTGCCACTACCGGCCGTGCTGGACGACGTGTTGGCGGACGTCTTGGCGCACCCCGCCGCAACAACCAGGGCGGCACCGAGAACGCTGGCGGCGAGCAGCCGGGAGCGGCGTCGGGCCCGACCTGAGACGGAGACCACACTCGGGGAAGCCATATCCAGAACCCCTTTCTGTCGGCGCAGGTCCTGCGTCGCGTCTGCCCCTGCGGACCCGGGTCGTTCGCGTGGCCGCCGACCCTTCACCCGATATCGCATTCGCAGTGAAATCGTCGATGGTGGGTGTTGGATTGCTAAGCTGGAAACAGGCCGCGCACTTTCCCCGGGCCCAGGACGCCACGCGAGGCGCGTTGCCGGCCCTCCGCTGTGGCATAGACGGCTGTTGAGGCATTCTGGTTCCCGACACGGACACGATTCTTGTCGCCTGCGCGCGGAACGTGGTCTGGAGGTATGGTTCGGATGCGTGGCCCCGCTCTGCCCATGGCCACGCGTACCAGGGAGGGTCCGCCATGCGCATCCGACCGCTGATCCTGTTACTCGCCGCGACGCTGGCGCTGGCCGCCTGCGGCCCGGCCCCCCAGCCAGCGCCCTCCGGTCGCCCCGCCAGTCCCGTGGCCGGCCGCGCCTCCACTTCCGCGACGGGCGACTCCGCGGCGGTGCACGCGTCCGCGTCCACGTCCGCGGCGGCCGGAGCACCCGGGGCCGACACTTGGAAGGTCGTCCCGCTGCCCTCCTCGGGCGTGGCGGGGCAGGCGCTGGCCACGGTCGGCCGACTCCGTTTGGATGCCGCCCCTGGCGGCGCCACGCTCCTGTTCAGCGGTGCGACGGCACTCTGCTGCCTGGTGGCGGGGACCAGGGCGACGCCCACCGGGAGTGTGCACATGCTCGGCAACGCCACGTGCGGGCACCTGTGCAGCCTGATCGCCGCGGGAACGGGCATCTTCGCCGCGGATCAGATCAGCGGCAGCAGTTGCGGGGAGATCTTCTACCGGTCGGCCGGTACGTGGCAGGCGGTCCAGGCTCTGGGCACCCTCTGCGCCCCGCCGCCCTCCGGCCTGGCCGCCCCTCCCGGCGTCGCCTGGAAGGGTTGGACCGAAGGGGTCATGACGGCTGGCCGCCAAGGACTCTGGGTCTGCCTGCAGCATGACGGCTCCACCTGGGACCTGGGCCACATCACCGCGGCGGGGGTCCTGGCCACCGCCAGGCTCCCGGGGGCCTGCGAGGGCATGGTGTCGGCGCCGCAGGGCGTCCTGCTGGCGATCCGGCCGGCCGGCGTCGTCCCGGCACAGACCACCGCCGCGGGCGAGGTACGGTTGGGCGCGGAGGCGCGGCTGCCCGGCAGCCCCTGGACCGGGACGTTCAGCGGACTCCCGGGCACGCTGGCGGCCGGCCCGCACGGCAGCCTGTGGTACCTGAGCGCGTCGGCGTCCGGAAGCACGCGGCTCTACCGCTGGCAGGCCACCACCGGCGCGGTGCGCTCCTGGAACGCGAGCCGACCGTGCAGCGGAGACTACGCCCTGGCGGCCGCGGCGGGCGGCGTCTGGATGGGCGTTCCGCGCCTGCCCGGCAGCCAGTGCGCGGGTTCCCTTTCGTTCTTCAGCCCGGCGGGCGACGGGCAGTGGACGGCCGCCCCGGCCGCCTTCGGCGCGACCATCCCCCGCCCGGCCCAGGTCGGCCCGCGGGGCGGCCTGTGGGTGTCGACCGCGACGGGGGTCACGGCCGTGCAGCCGGATGGCGCCGCGCAGGCCGCGTCCCAGGGCTGGCCCGCGGGATACACGGCCGTCTCGGTGTTGGCCGACGACGGGCTCTGGGTGGCCGCCCGCAGCGGCGCGGCGGGGGCCTACCGGTGGGCGCTGTTGGAGCGGGTAGCGGCCTGACGCGGAGCGCGGTCAAGGGCGCCGCCGTCGCAGGCGGGGACGCACGGCGCCGATCGGCGGACGGCGCCGCCGGGGTTGCAGGGGCAGGCGCACCGTGAAGGTCGCGCCCTCCCCCGGAGGGCTCAGCACCGTGATGTGCCCGCCCATGGCGCGCACGATGCGCTCGCTCAGAGCCAGGCCGAGCCCCGTCCCCCCCGGCTTGGTGGTGAAGAACGGGTCGAAGATGCGCGGGAGAACCGCCGGGGGGATGCCGCACCCCTGGTCCCGGATGCGGATGTCGAGCCATCCGGGCACCGACACGTGCACGAACACTTCTACGGACGCCCGCGCGGGGGTGGCGTCCAGGGCGTTGCTCAGCAGATTCAACAGGACCTGCTCCAGGCGCGCGGGGTCGCCCCAGACACGCGGCAGGTTACCGCCCAGGTGCGCGACCAGGGTCACGCCGGCGTCGTCGGCCTGCGGACGCAGCAGTTCTGCCACGCCGCGCACGACCCCCGCGATGTCGCAGGGCACCGGCGGCTCACCGCCCGCGCGCGACATGAGCAGCAGGTCTCCGGTCAGGCGGTCGATGCGGTCGATCTCGCGCTCGACAATCTGCAGGTAGTGCGCCTGCTCCTGGTCGTTGAGCCGGGCCGACACGAGTTGGAGGAAGCCGCGCACCGCCGTCAGCGGGTTGCGGATCTCGTGGGCCGCACCGGCCGCCAACTCGCCCAGGGCGGTCAGTTGCAGCCGCGTCCTGTCGCCGGGCCTGCCGCGCGCGCGTGTGAGGTCCCGGATGAACACGGAGACCTGCCCGGTGGCCGCTCCCCCCTGCAGGGGGTGGACGGACACGGCCAGACGCACCTGGCCCCGGCGGCCGGGGAGCAAAACCGCCCGCGCGCGCGGGCGGCGTCCCTCCAGACAGGCCGCGATGTCGGCGAGCAGGGCGCGGCCCAGGAACTCGGCCGCGCCGGCGGAGGGGCGACCCATCAGCAGGCGGGCGCCCCGGTCGGCCGCCAGGACCTCCCCCTGCTCGTCGCACACCAGCACGCCCTGCGCGAGTGGGGGACGGGGGGGCACGCGCCGCCGGCGCAGGAGGCGGGAGTACTCCAAGAGCAGCAGGCCTACGGCCGTGAGTTGCGCACGGGATTCCGGGCTCAGCGCGGAAAAGGGGAGGCTGCGGCCCAAAAGGAGGACGGGGAGTTCGGCCCCGTGCGTCGGCAGGGGGAGGCACAGCAGGTAGCCCAGTCCGGCGCGCTCCGCCCAGTCGCGGAAGGGCGCCGCCGGTTCGCCTGCGACGCTGCCGATCTGCAGCGCGCCCTGGCGCAGCGTCTGCGCCAGCACGCCTCCCGCGCCGAATTCCAGCGGCGCCCCGGACTCGACGGGCAAGAACCCGACGCTCTGCAGCACATCCAGGCCCCGCGCCGCCAACCGGCCCACCAACAGGGCACCGCCCGGGACCAGGGCCCTGGCGACCGTGCGCAGCAGGGCGTCCACATGCCCAGTTCCGCGCGATTCCACGGTGGTAGACAGCAAGCCCCAGGCCCCCCACGCGCGCCACCCCGGCCGTGCGCCTCGTTGGCAAGAGTCCACTGGTCGGGATAAGCTTCGCACCTGGGTTGGACCAAACCTTTGGAGACGAGAACCCAAACGTTCGCCGCCTTGTGCCCCTTTCCGACGTTGCATCTTGCACAAGATGTCACGAGGGCGGCCGTTTTCGCTCTGGGGCGCGTCGTGGTAGACTTCTGGCCGTATTTGGGACGGAGGGGGTCAAGGCATGCGGGTGCTTTCCGGGATTCAACCCTCCGGCCATCTGCACCTGGGCAACTATCTGGGCGCCATCCGCCAGTTCCTGCAGTTGCAGCAGCGTGCCGAGTGCCTGTTCTGCGTCGTCGACCTCCACTCCCTGACGGTCCCCCAGGACCCGGCCGAACTGCGGCAGCGGACGCTGGAGGTCGCCGCGCTCTACCTCGCGGCGGGAATCGACCCCCGGCGCGCTACCGTGTTCGTGCAGTCGCAGGTGCCCGAGCACACCGAACTCGGATGGCTGCTGGGCTGCGTGGCGACCTTCGGAGAGTTGCAGCGGATGACGCAGTTCAAGGACAAGGCCTCCGGGCGCGATTCGGTGTCCCTGGGGTTGTTCGCCTACCCCGTGCTGATGGCCGCCGACATCCTCCTGTACCGGGCAACCCACGTGCCGGTGGGCGACGACCAGCGGCAGCACCTGGAGTTGACCCGGGATGTGGCCGGGCGGTTCAACGCGCGGTTTGGCGACACCTTTCCCCAGCCCGAGGCCCTGATCGGCGGGGTCGGCGCGCGGGTGATGTCCCTGCAGGACCCGGCGGAAAAGATGAGCAAGTCCGCCGCAGACCCCACCGGGCGCATTGAACTGCTGGATCCCCCAGACACCGTCCGGGCCAAGCTGCGCCGGGCGGTGACGGATTCCGAGCGCGAGATCCGCCACGACCGCGCGCGCAAGCCCGCGGTCAGCAACCTGCTGGAGATCCTGGCGCTGGTGTCGGACACCAGCCTGGCCGAACTGGAGGGGCGCTACGCCGGGGCGGGGTACGGCAAGCTCAAACAGGATCTGGCGGAGGCCGTGGTCGCCCTGTTGGAGCCCCTGCAGGCGCGCCACCGCGAACTCCTGCAGGCGCCGGACCACCTGAGGGCAGTGCTGCGCGCCGGCGGCGAGAGCGCCCGCACCCTGGCCGCGGCCACCATGACGGCGGTCCGGGACAGGGTCGGGCTGCTCCCGGCGGCACGCTGACTCGCCTAGGTGACCGTCAGGCGGCCGACCATCCCGGCGTCCGCCTGGCCGGGCAGGCCGCACGCGAAGTAGTAGGTGCCCGCGCGCGTCGGCGTGAAGCTGACGGCCGTCGTCGTTTGCGCCGGCAGGGTCACGTTCACGTTGAAGGCGGGCACTTGGAAGTTGTGCGGTTCGGTGGACAGGTTCTTCACCTGGAGATGCACGGCGGTCCCCGCCTTGACGGTCAGCGCGTTGGGCTGGAAGTAGAAGTCTCCGGCCTGGACCGCCACCGGCATACCCGGGGTGATCGTGACCTGTGTGTTCTCGTTGAACAACTGGGCGAACTGCGCTCCGGTCTTGGCCACCATGCCCGCGGCCGTCCCGGCCGCCCCGGTCCGCCCCCCCGAGGTGCCGGAGCCGTACGCGGAACTGCCGGGGGCCGAACTGCTCGGCCCCGGCATGTAGCGTCCCGTCGTCCCGCAGCCGGCGGCGAGGAGGAGTCCGGCCACGGCCAGGAACACCCCCGTCCGGCGTGCCGACCGGGCCCGGATCAAACTCCCCTGCATACCCTCACTCCCCGTGGCCACCCCGCGCCTACCCGCTGGCCGAACTCGAGCTCGTGGAGGTGCTGCTCCCGGCAGCGGACGAGGATGTCCCCGAAGTCGTGCTGGAGGCCGTGGAGCTTGTCGCCGGAGTGCTGCTGACGCCGGAACTGGACGTCGACGAGGTCGCCCCGCCCCCACACCCGGCCAGCAGCGCCGTGACCAGGAAGAATGGGGCTGCCCACAGCAAGCCGCGCACCAGAGGCCCGTGCTGGCGCAAACCGATCCCCTCCCTCAACCCGCGGCAGGCGCGCCGGCACACCGACGCCCCGCTCTTCAGGCTTTAGCTTTTTCCAGGTGCACAGGACGGCATGCATGCCGTCCCAGTTCGGGCGGTCGATGGGCGCCCGCCAGAGGCCGCGGCCTCCGTGCTATGCTGTTGGCCGCCGAACGCGCGCTGCGGGCGTGCGGACCGGGACGGCGGAGGCGATGGCGTGGCGGCGGCAGCGGTTTTCCTGGACTTCGACGATACGCTGCACGACTTCAGCGGGGCCTATGACCGCGCGTTCGCGCGCGCCGCGGCGCCGGTCTGCGCCCGCGCGGTGGCGGTCACGCCGGCCGAGCTACTGCTCCGCTGCCGCGCCCCGTGGGACGCCGTCTGGGAGGACTTCGTCTCCAGACGGATCGACGAGCGGGGGCTGTGGGCGGCACGCAGCGCGGCCGTCCTGGCGCTCGCCGGCCTGGCGCCGGATGCCTCTCTGGGCGCGGCGTTTCACGACGCGTACCGGGCCGCCATGGACGAGGAGCTCTGCCTGTTTCCGGACGCGGTCACCGCGCTGGACCTGGTCCGGGCGACCGAACCCCGGCCCTGTCTGGCCATCCTCACCAACGGCCCGGCCTCGGTTCAGCGCCAGCGCATCCTCCACCTGGGTTTGGCCGAACGGGTGGACTTCGTCCTGGTCTCGGGCGAGTTCGGCGTGGCCAAGCCCGACCCCGCCTTCTTTGCCGAAGCCTTGCGGCTGGCGGGCGTGCCGGCGGCGGCGGCTGTGATGATTGGGGACAACCCCGCAGCCGACGTCGGCGGGGCCAAGGCCTCCGGATTGCGGGCAGTGTGGCTGGATCGGAGCGGCGCGGCCTGGCCGGGCGGAAACGGGGGGCCGGACGCCATCTCCCCCGACCTGCTGCATGCGGTCCGTTGGGCCCTGGGCTGACCCCCCCGGCGGGCCCGCGCGCCAGCCCTGTCCCAAGGCGGTCTCCGCTCCAGCGGGCCGCGCGCCCCGGGTCGCCCTCCTGCGACTCCACCCCCAAAATGATGACCGCTGAGGACCGCTAATGAACCGCGGGGAGGGAGAGCCCGCGGGGGCGGAGTATATACCCTTGTCTGGCCGGGAGGAGTGCCGCGCGCACTCGCTCGAAGCATGGACATTCGGGGGTGGGATGGCGTGTCGAATGAACTTGGTCCCAGGCTGAGGCGGCTGTCTCGGAACGTGGCGACGGTGGGAGCAATCGTGGGCTTGGTGGGAGCGGCCTCGATGGCGTCGGCCGCCACCGCGAGCAACGTATCCTGTACGCTCTCAAGCACTCCGACGTGTACCGGGCTGACCATTGAGGCGCCGCATCAGGCGGACAGCGACTTCACCAGCGGCACGGTCGGAGGGGAGAGCGCGGACGTCTTCAGCACGAACACGGCCGCGCCGACCAACCCGGTTTCGTATCTGTATTTCCAGGTGAGCAAGAGCTTTTTAGCCAGCAACCCGACGACGCTCTACCTCACCGTGGATTACTACGGCCAGGTCTCCAGCAACCCGACCTGCTCGAGCAAGACCCTGAACTGCGCGCTGATCGCCAACTATGACAGCACCACCAGCCTGGGCGCCTACGGACAGGTCGGTCCCTTGGAGGTCAACCAGGGCGCCTCGTGGCAGTCCGTGACGTGGAAACTGACCCAGTCCTCCTTCCATGAAGGGGAGAACAACGCGTCCGACTTCCGGCTCGGCGGCTCGCCGGGGGTCGCCGTCCACAGCGTCACCCTGAGCCTGACGGCGCCGGCGGCCAGCTCGAGTTCGACCGCCTCCTCGACGACGTCCGCCAGCAGTTCCTCGTCCGTGCCGAAGACCGGCGGAAACCCCCTGGTCCCGGTCGCGGGGGGGGCCGCCCTGGTGGCGGGAGCGCTCATGCTGATGAATCGGCGCCGGCCGAAGCACGCCGACTGACGGTCGCGCCAAGCGGCGCATGACGGAGAGGGGGCGCGGGGGAATTCCCCGACGCCCCCTCTCCGTGCCGTCCTCGTTCACCCGACCGGTCGCCGGACCAGCGGTCAGGAGGAAGAGGACGAGGTGGAGGAAGTCGTGGAGGCCGCGGTCTTGGACGACGACGGCTCCGGTCCGGTGTGGATCGTCACCGAGCGCATGTATTCGTTGCTGACAGGCATGTGGTGGCTGCCGGTCACCGGGTTGGTCGTCACGGCCACCGCGGCGAGGCTCTGCGCCACAGAAAGGCCGCTGGTCACCTTGCCCAGTTCGGTGTAGTTCGGGGGGAGGCTGTTGCACTGGGAGCCCGTGCAGATGAAGAACTGGCTGCCGTTCGTGTTCGCGCCGGAGTTGGCCATGGCCACCACGCCCGGGGCGTAGGGCACGGTGGGCGGCAGTTCGTCGCCGAAGCGGTAGCCGGGACCACCGGTCCCGTTGTTGCTGGGATCCCCGGTCTGGACCATGAAGCCGCTGATGACGCGGAAGAAGCGCAGGCCGTTGTAAAAGCCGTGATCAGCCAGGAACACGAAGTTGTTGACCGCAACCGGATCACGGCGGGCAAACAGGTCGAGCATGATGGTACCCTTGCTCGTCTTGATCGTCGCCGTATAGGCCGTATTCGGTTTGAGCGTGATGGCGGGCGCCGCCGGCCACGAGAGCTGCGTCGTCTGCGCCCCGCACCCGGCCAGGATCAGCGCCACTCCAGCGAGCACCGGAACCGCCCAGCGCCGCACCTCGCAATCCCCCCGTTCAGGAGTCCCGCACGCCCGACCCGGCCACGAAGCCCGACACCTCGGCCGCGGACGGCATGGACCCCATCGCCCCGGGCCGCAGCGTGGAAAGGGCGGCCGCGGCGTTACACCAGGCGAGGATCCGGGCCATCTCAGCCGGCGCGGGCGCGTCCGCCGCGCGGCGCTCCGCCCATTGTGCCAACAGGTTACCGGAAAAGCAGTCCCCAGCGCCGATCGCATCGACAGCATCCACCTGGAAGCCGGGATGGTGCACCTGCGCGTCCTCGGTGACCCACAGGGACCCCCGCTCCCCCAACGTCACCACGACGGCCTGAGGGCCATCGGCCAGCAGGCGGCGCGCGCGGGCGGCGGGATCTCCGCCCGGGCCGGCGACCAGCTCCAATTCGGTCTCGTTGCACTTGACGACCCGGCTGCGGCGGATCGCGGCCCGCAGGACGGGGAGCGCGGTATCGACGCCCTCCCACAGCGCCGGCCGCCAGTTCACGTCGAAAAGCGTCCAGGCGCCGCGGGCGGACGCGGCATCCAGCGCGGCCAGGGTCGCCTCGCGCGCGCCCGGCGCGGAGAGCGAGACCCCCCCACAGCCGAAGGCCGTCACCTCGGAGAAGGCGTCGGACGTCAGGTCCTCGACGGACAGCGCCGCGTCGGCCCCCCGGTTGAACTGGAAGCCCAAGTCCCCGCGCACGGCGGGCATCACGAAGGCCAGCGTGGTGGGCAGCCGCGGATGCTCACGCAACCGGACCGCGTCCACGCCCGCCCCCTCCAGGGTCCTGCGCAACAGCCGGCCAAAGGCATCGGCCCCCACGCACCCCAAAAAGCCGGTGCGGGCGCCGGCACGCGCCGCGGCCACGGCCGCGTTCGCCGGGGCGCCGCCGGGTTGCGGCCGGAAGGCGCGGGCCTCCTCCAGGCTCTGGCCACCCTCGCCCAGAAAATCCACCAGGATCTCGCCGACCAGCAGCACTCTCCCGCCCACGCCAGTCCCCACCCTTCCGATCAACACCCCTCCAGGAACAGCGGCACCCCCACCACCAAATCGACCTGGCGCGCACCGTCGCTCCAGGTTCCGCGCCCTCCCTCGGCCGCCAGGACCGCGCGTCCCCCTCCGCGCAGTGCGATGCCCGCCAGCGTGCGCCGTCCGGGGGCGGGCGCGCCGGGCGGCAGGCAGGCCTCCAGTCCGCCCCGGACCCGCCGGAGCCCGAACCAGTCCGTCCACACGCCCGCCAGCCACGCCGGTGCGTCGCCGCCGCCACCGGGGGCCGGGGTGGGGCTCGCGGCGGCGCGCTCGGCCCACCGGGCCGCGTAGAGGTAACTGTCTGTGGGGTCCAGCGCGCGGAAGAGGTGGGCCAGAAGGGCGGCGGCCTCGGCGTCGGCCGCCGGGTCGCGGCCCCAGGCGGCCACCACCGCGTCGTCGGCCGCCGCGATCAGGCGGATGTTGCCGGCAAAGGCACCCAGAAAGGCGACCCCGCCGCCTGCCTCCAGGTGGGCGGCGGCCAGGCGGAGGGCCGCCAGCCCGTGCCCCCCGGCGACCGACCGCCGGCAGGCCGCCTCCATGCCCTCGGGCAGAGCGAGGGCGGCCGCCGGTCCCAGGCGGGACAGGGGATCGGGATCTCCCGCCCGCCACGCGGCCGCGATCTGCTCGGCGGCCTCGACGTACGCGCGCTCGGCCGCGGGTAGGGCCGGCGCGGTCAACTCCATCAGCACGGGGTCCATGGCCGCCGTCATGCGGGGGCGTCCCTCCACGTCCGGGGGTCGACAGCGCGGCCCGCGATGCCCGGCGGGGCCTCCAGGCCCAGGTGCGCGCAGATGGTGGGCGCGATATCCACGAGCCGCAGGCCGTCGACCTGGCGGCGGGGGCCCCGGCCGGTGCGCAGCGCCCCGCCGTCGATGGCGGTGAAGCACCCGTACTGCGCATGGTTGGCGCCGTCCGGGCCGGTGTCGTTGTGGCGGGTATACACCTGCTCGGGATCCTCGGGCAGGGAGGCCAGCGCCCGCCAGTAGAGGTCCCCTGGATAGAGGAGCAGGTCCGGGGCGAAGCCCTGCACCTCCCGGTAGATGCGGTCGGGGAAGAAGACCCGGTTGCGCGCGTCGGGGCTGCCCCAGGGGAGTTGTTCGGCCTCCAGGCGGGCGGCGAGTTCCTCGCGCAGCGCCCGCACGTCCTCCGGGGGCACCGTCCCCCGCGGCTCCCGCCCGGCGACGTTCAGGAAGATGCGCCCGTAATACCCGCCATCCCCCCAGGCGCGCGTGTGCGCCCAGTCCACGTCCTCGGGCCGCAGGCGCCCAGGGCCGGTGCCGGGGTGCAGATGCAGGTAGCCGTGGCGCCGCAGCCAGGCGTTGAGGTGAAAGCCGCCGTCCATGCGCCGGGCGCCGTGGTCCGAGACGCACAGGAGGAGCGTGCCCTCGTCCACAAAGCGCAGAAGTTCGCCGATATGGCCGTCCACCATGCGATAGTACTCGCGGATGGCGCCGGCGTAAGGGCTTCCCGGCTCGTGCAGGACGTGCTCGGGGTCCATCAGGTGCCAGAAGGCGTGATGGGCCCGGTCGGTACCGATCTCCACCATGGCGAAGAGATCCGGGTCGCGCGTTTCCAGGAGGTGCGCGGCCAGCTTCCAACGCTGGGCGGTCATCGTGTGGATCTCCCGCAGCAACGGGGCGCGGGCCTCGGTGCGGGCGTTCTCCACATCGAACCGGTAGTCGCCGACCAGCGAGAGCACCTCCTGCCGCAGCGCGGCCGGGTACGCGAAGTCGCTGTCCGACCCAGGGGTCATGAAGCAGCCCACGAACTCCCCCCGCACCGGACGGGGCGGGTACCCGGGGGGCACCCCGATGATGGTGCTGTGCAGGCCGGCGGCGCTGGCCAGATCCCACACGGCCGGGGCCGTCGACGCCGGGATCCCGTCCGAGAAGGTCAACTGCAGGGGGTCGTAGTTCCAGCCGCTGCGGTTGCGGAAACCGTAGACGCCCAACTGCCCCGGGTCCCGGCCGGTAAAGGCGCACATCCACGCCGGGCAGGTGATCGGGGGGTAGATGCTCTCCAGGCGGCCCCAGGCCCCACCGGCAATGCGCTGGAGGTTGGGCATGTCGTCCCGGTAGCGGTCGAAGGCCAGGCTGGGCTCCAGGCAGTCCAGCCCCAGCACGATGACGCGCGAACGCACGGCCATCCCTCCTCGTGCAGTATCGCAGATCAGTATCCCAGATTGGCCAGGCGCCGGGAGACACGCTCCCGATCAGCGGCCCCGGGCCCGGCCGCTTGCGGGGCGGGCGCCGAAGGCGGTCCGATGCGGCGGGAGGCCACCGGCTGGACGCGGAGGGGGTCTGGCCGGCCGGTCTGCGCGACGCGGCGGGCCACGTGCGCCTCCATCTCCCCCAGGAGCGCGGCGGCCCGCGCCGGCTCCACCGCCGCCAGGTTGGCGGTCTCGCCGGGGTCCCGGTGCAGGTCGTAGAGCTCCAGGTCCGGGCCCCCGTGGAAGTCCGGCTCCAGGGCGGAGATGAGCTTCCATCCCTCGTCCAGCCAGAAGCGCTTGCGCTGCCAGGTGCACTCTGTCCCGTAGACCGGCCCCAGCGGCGACAGGCCCCCGCGCCAGGCATCCGCAAGGTCGCGGCCGGGCAGTCCGGCGGGTGCGGCGACGCCCATCGCGCCCAGGATGGTGGGCGCCACGTCGAGCAGGGTGACCGGCTCGGGCACGACCACGCCCACCGGCACGCGGCCGGGCGCCCACAGCGTCAGGGGGACATGGAGGTTCTCCTGATACAGCCCGTGGTGGTCGAACCACACCCCGTGCTCCCCGAGCAGTTCGCCGTGATCGGCCAGCACGACGACCAGGGTGTCCGCAAGACAGCCGGCGTCCGCCATCCGGGTCCAGAGCCGCTCCACCCCCTGGTCCAGGGTGCGCACACACGCGGCGTACTGGGCCCGCGGGAAGGCGGGGTCCGTCACCCCCGGCATCCAACCCGCGAAGTATTCGAGGAAGGGCCGGAACGCCCAGACCGCATCCATCCCGTGGGCGTCGGCCCGCCGCTCGTCGCCGTCGTAATACAGGCGGGCAAAGGGCGGCGGGGGGCAGTAGGGGGTGTGGGGATCCCAGAAATGGAAGAAGGCGAAGAAGGGTTGGCCGCGGCGCGCGGCGGCGCCCAGTGCGGGTACGACCGGCCCCGCCGCCGCCAGCACGGCGTCCGCCTTGCGCCAGTATCCGTCCGCCGAGGGCTCCAGCGTGAAGCGCGCATACTGCTCAAAGCCCCGGGTGAACCACCGGCCGAGGCTGTCCACGGCGGCGGTGAACACGCCGGCCTCTTTCAGCCGCTGCGGCAGCCAGGGGAGGTCGGAGGGGGGTTCGGCCCCGCCCCCGTGGGCCACGACGCCGTGGGAGAACGCGTCCTGCCCGGAAAAGAGCGTGGTGTGCGCCGGGTGCGTGGGGATGTGCGGCGACAGGGCGGCGGTAAAACGCGTCCCCTGCGCCGCCAACCGCTCCATCCATGGGGAGAAGCGGCCGTTCCAATGGTCGGCCCGCAGCGTATCGCACAGGATGACGATCACGTTCAACGCCGGATCCCCCGCTTCCCCCCGCGCTCCCTACTGTCCCCCGGGTGCCTCGGGCTTGCTGGCGGGGCCCGGTGTCTTGGTCTCGCCGATATGGCGCATGGTGACCCCCTGCGTCCGGATCGGGGCCAGACGCCCGGTGGCCTCCTCGCGGCGCCGCAGGTGGGCCAACAGGCGTTGCTGCAGGTCCGCCACGACCTCCGGTCGTTCCGCGGCGAGGTTGTACTGTTCCCGCGGATCGCTTGGCAGATGGTAGAGCTCCACTTCGGGCCGCTGGTGGAAGTCCGGCTCCAGCGCCCAGATCAGCTTGTATTCGCGTGTGCGCCACCCGTGTTTCCGCATCCAGCTGGACTCGCTCAGGTACAGGCCGTCCTCCCAGGTGCCGGTGCCGGGTGGGGTCTCCCCCCGCATCAGGGGCCACAGGCTCCGCCCAGCCAGCCCCAGCGCCGCGGGATCGACGCCGCCCGCCTCCAGGACGGTGGGCGCGATGTCGTAATGGGAGACGGGCGCGTCCAGGGTGCGCGCCGGCACCTTGCCCGGCGCCCACAGAATGAGGGGCACGTGGATGTTCGTCTCATACAGGCCGTGGTGGTCAAACCACATCTGGTGCTCGTCCATCTCCTCGCCGTGGTCGGCGAAGAAGACGACCAGCGTGTCGCGGTCCAGTCCGCGTGCGGTCAGCATGGTCCACATGTGCTCCAGGCAGGTGTCCATGTAGGCGATCTCGGCGTCGTACTGGCTTTTGGGGAACTCGATGTCCGTGACGCCAGACATCCACTGGGAGAAATAGTCGCGGAAGGGCGCGAACGCCCACAGCGCCTCCATCGAGCGTTTGGCGGGGTCCTTGGGGTCCCCGTCATGAAACATCCCCCAGAAGGGGGCCGGCGGCAGGTACGGGGTGTGGGCGTCCCAGTAGTGCAGGAAGCAGAAGAAGGGCTTGTCCTGGGCGGCGATCGCGGAGAACACGGTGTCCACGGCGCGATTGACGCCCTCCGCCTTCGGCCAGCGGCCCTGGGCGTCGGTCCCCCACTCGTACGATTGGTAGAGGTCGAAGCCGCGCGAGAACCAGCGACCCAGGTTGTCCGCCGCGGCGGTGAAGTACCCGGCGGCCCGCAGACGCTCGGCCAGCGTGGGGAGCGCCTGATCCAGTTCCACAGGCCCGCCGTGGCTGACGATCTGGTGGTCGAACACGTCGCGCCCGGTGAACACCGTGGTGTGCGCCGGGTGGGTCGGGATGTGCGGCGCGATGCAGGTGCGGAACAGGCTGCCGCCGGCCGCCACCCGGTCCAGGTGCGGCGAGGTGAGCCGGGGATAGCCGTACGCGCTCAGATGGTCGGCGCGCAGGGTGTCCAAGCTGATCAGCACCACGTTCACGACCTGATCCCCTCCGGTACTGCCAGACTGATGCGCCGGCCCTCTGCGGCCGCGGTGTAGGCCCCGAGCACCATCGCCACCGCCTGCCGGCCGTCCCAGGCGGTCGCCGTGGGCTCCCCGCGCGCCAGGGCGTCGAGGAACCCGCGCGCCACAGCGGCGATGCGGTCCCCGTGGCCGGGCGGGATGGCCAGGCCCTGGTCCTGCCAGCCGCGTTCCGGCTCGGCCCGGCGATACAGCTTGAGCAGGACCGCCCCCTGCGGACGCACCGCCCCCGTGCTCACCAGGTCGTCGTGGTTCTGGATCAGGACCCCCTGGTCCCCATATACCTCGCAGGTATTCTCTCCCATCAGGGTGGTCGAGGAGTTGGCCAACTCGGCCAACACCCCGCTCTGGAAGCGGTAGACGGCCAGACCCGTGTCCTCGATGGGCGCCAACTGCGCCCCGACCTCGGCAACCACCGAGACGGGCTCGCCGAACACCCACCGCAGGAAGTCGGTGGCGTGGACCGCGTCGTCGAAAAACATGCCCCGGTTCTGGGCGGGATCGGCGTGCCAGCGCGCCGCCCCGCTGGTAAAGGCCGCGTCGAACAGGACCGGGATGCAGTGGCGCCGGCGGGCCCAGCCGATCCGCCCCAGCGCACCCCCCTGCACCAGTTCGCGCAGGCGCCGGTTGGCGGGGTCGTACCGCATCTGGAAGGCCGTCTCGAAGTATGTCTCGGACCGCCGCACCGCCTCGACGATCCGGTCGCATTCCTCCAGCGTCAGGGCCAGGGGTTTCTGGCAGAGGACCGCCCGCCCCGCGGCGACCGCCTCCAGGCAGAGGGCCGCGTGCTGGACGGTCTCGGCCGTGACGACGACGGCGTCCGAGTCCCGCAGGACGTCGGCGGGCGCGGCGGCCACCTCCATGCCGTAGGTGGCCGCGAACTCACGCGCGCGCTCGGGATCGCGGTCGTAGACCCGCCCCAACACGGCATCGGCGAACCCTCGGAACCGCTGGGCGTACGCCCGGCCGTGCCCGTGCGCGACACCGAGATAGCCGATCCGCACGCTCATTGGCCCAGTTCCCGCAGGATCCGCGTCAGGTACCCCCAGCTGCCGGCCCCAATCGCCATCTGGGCCACCGGGTCCAGGCCGGCGGCGCCGATGATCTCCAGGTCCAGGTAGGCGCTGTATCCGCCGTCGGCCAGTGCCCGCACCACCGCCGGCAGGTTCACCAGGCCGCGGCCAGCGGTCTGCAGTTCGGGCGGGCCGATGCGGGTGTCCGGGGAGGAGTAGTCGCGGATGTGCACGTGGGCCAGGTGCGGGGCCAGAGCGCGCGCCGACGCCGCAGGGTCCTCGCCGACCCGCTGGAGGTGCGTCGGGTCGTAGTTGAGGCGCAGGGCCGGCGCATCCACCTGGCGCATCAGGGACAGCGCGGTGTCCGTGCTATACACCGCGGCGCCGACGTGCGGCTTGCACGCCCAGACGACCCCGGACTCGGCCGCCTGCCGGGCCACCATCCGGGCCAACGGCAGGAAGGCCTCCAGGGAATCCGGCGTGGAGGTGCCGGCCGACCCCGTGGTCACCACGGGGATGCCCAGTTCGCCGCACAGGGCGAACACCCGGTAGACGCGCTCCCGCGCCGCCTCTTCGAAGAGATTGGTGGCCGCCTCCACGGCCGCCACCTCCAGCCCGGCGGCGTGGGCCGCCTCGACGGCGGCCCGGCTGGTCGCCGGGTCCTCCGGGGCCAGGTGCAGGGCCGACCCGGGGAGGGAGGCCAACTCGACCCCCCCGAAGCCCGCCAGAGCCACCCGGCGCACCGCATCCTCGACGCTGGAGCCGGCAAAGAGCACCGTGTTGCAACCCAACCGCATCGCCATCGCGCTCACGCTCCTCATCTACTCCGGAAGCAGTTCGCTCAGTTCCACGATCCGCCGCTGGTTGAAGGAGATGATCGCCGCCTCGACCACCGCCAGCGCCTTCAGCCCCTCCTCACCCGACCCGCTGACCGGACCGCCCGCGGAC
>JAJZWQ010000171.1 GCA_021846605.1 Bacillota bacterium
ACATGCTGGCCCCCTGACGCGCTATGGCGGACCGGCCCAGCGGCCCGCCCACGCTGGTGCATGGCGCTTCCCTGCGCAAACGGTGACGGAACCCGGAATGACCCAGGATTGTTCGACAATTGGGCACATCTTCCTGGGCACCTGTGGGGCCTGCCACACGGGCAGGGCCCGGCCGAACAATGGCACGGGTTGGGTTTTCCGCCCGCCAGAGAAGGTTGGGGGGGTTCCTCCGGAGCAGATCTCCTTGATGGCCGGGTCGGAGCCCATCCCCGATACTTTCTCGTTCTCCCACAGCCGAGATTCAAACGACGAGACCACAGTACAGGAGGCTGTAGGCAGCCGCGTACCTGCCGCTCGCCCTCGCGCCCGCCGCGAAGCGACCCTATGCGACCACCCCAACCGCATACGATAGCCCAAGAGCATGCAGACTGACACTGTGCATGCCGATGAGGGTGGTGTAGCATGGGGGGCGGTAGTCCGGTGTGGGAGGGATATGGTGTGGCGGCTCTGGCGAAGGTGCAAACGCGCGGGCAGTTCACCATCCCCGATGTCATCCGCAAGGCGACCGGCGCCCAGCCCGGAAACTCTCTGCTCGTGCGGGCCACTGGACCAGACACTTTCGAGGTGAAGGTCCTGCCGCAGATCACGGCGGACGACTTCATCGCGGCCATGGCGTTGCGGTCCGATTTGACGCAGGACGACTTGCATCGGGCCGTGGAGGAAGGCATCGAACGCCGGGTGCTTCCCGCAGGGGATGGGGCACTCGCCGAGGTGGCGGCTGCTCGCGAAGAGGAGGCCCATCGCTGAGCGAAAGGGTTTGGCTGGACACATCCATCTTCACATCGTCCCTGCAAAACCACAACACCTCTGAAGCGTGCCGCACCGTACTACAGCGCGTGCAACAGGGAGACATCATCGGCGTCCTCGATCCGGTGGTTTTGGCCGAACTGGCCTACATGCTCATCAAGCGCACCTTTGCCCCGCCTGGCCATCCAGAGCGCACCCGCCAACAGGTTGCTTCCTACCTACTCGGCATGATCGCGTGGCCGGGGATTCACATGGAAGACAAAGACCTCGCCGTATCGGCCCTCGGGGCATGGGAGGCCGGCGCGGCGGATGACTTGGTGGACTGCTATCTTTTGGCCAGAGCCAATGGCGCCGGGGAGCGCGTCTGTACCGCCAACACGCGGCACTTCCCTGGAGCGGTGCATCCCGCTGATTTGGTCGGCATGGCGCGGCCTGGAGAGGGAGGGCAGCGGCCGTAGCGCAAGCGGTGGAGGACCCGGTGTGGTCCGGCCGCTGGGGTCGGTTGGCGGCCGCCGAACAACGGCCGACCGCGTTCCGTCGGGAGCCGTTCACCCTCCGCGGCAGGTGCCCCCGACGGACATCGACCGCGTGCGGCTCCTGGCCTGCCGGTCGGTTGCCCCGGCCCCGTTGTGGGTGAGCCCGGCGGCATTGGTGGGCGTGGTCCGCGCCACCGGTGACAGGCGCGGAGGGTCGGTGCGCGGACCGACGGATCCCGGCCGAGGGATCGTGGATGCGCCATGCGTCATGTTCGGATGGCTCTTCCCACGCACGGGCTCCAGCCGTGAGGGCGGGGGGCGCTCGCGCCGCGTGCCCGCCGCACGAGCGTTGCGACCCGTCCGGCGCAACCGGCTCAGTCGATCCCCCCTCCACGCCGGCGCTACAGCCGTCTGGCCACCATCAGCTGTGTGAGGTAGGCCTTGCAGATCCGTCCGCCATATCGGCAGTCGATCAGATCGGCCACGCAGTCCAGCAGCCGGCGCCGTCCCTCGGAGTCCAGGGCGCGATGGCCGGAATACGTGCGCAGGACATCAAGATAGGCCGCCGTGTCGTACGTGATCTCCCAGACGTAGCCGCGGCAGGCGGGCGGAGCGAAGAGACCGCTCGCCGCGGCGGCGGCCGCGTGCTCGTCCGTGAGGTCGTCGGCCCGGGACAACCGCACGCCGGGGGTTGTCCCGGGCATGAAGCGCTCGTAACAGGCCTGCGCCTGTTCAAAGAACGCTTCGTCCCCACCGGCGACGTGCGCGTTGCCGAACACGGCGACCGAGCCACCGGGCCGCAGGGCGCTCGCCGCCTTCCGCCACCGCACCGCGGGGTCAATCCAGTGGAAGGCGGTTGCCGCCATCACCAGGTCGAACGGCTCCGTCGGCAGCGGCCAGTCTTCGAAGGCGACCGTGTGCACCTCCACGCCTCCGACGCCCGCGAGGTGGCGCCGTGCGGCCTCGGCCATCGCCGTGCCGAGTTCGACGGCCGTGACGCGGTGGCCACGCGTGGCCATCGGCAGCGTCGCCTGGCCCGTGCCGCAGCCGATCTCCAGGACCCGTGCGGCCGGCGGCAGGCCGGCGATGTCCTGCAGGTCGTCGAACAGCGCCTCTGGGTAGCCGGGGCGCGCACGCTGATACAGTTCGGCGTCCTCGGTGAACGTGACACGCAGCCTCTCCCGGTCGGCTTCCGAGGGTTGGGTGGACATCGTCCTCCCCCTTGCGGGGCTGTTCAGCGGGAGTAGCGCAGCCGGCGCGGCAGGGGGCTGGCCCGTCCCCACTCCGCCCGTCCCCGCACCAGGCCAGCCCACGGGCCACGCGCGGCCGGCGCGGACGGCCGACCACCCCGACCACGTCCGGGGCCGGGGGGGAATGGCGCGGGGGCAATGTTCCGCGGCCGAAGGCGGGTCAGTTGGCTCCGCCAACCCACCCATTGCCGGCCTGCCCTCGCGGTGCCGGGGAGGCTCCGCCACCAGCGCTGGCCGGTGCCGCCGCTCAGGCCCCCGTGGCCGCCTCCCGATAGACCTCGTACGTGGCTTGCGTGGTGGCCAGGCAGGTGAAGGCCCTGCTGTGGGCCAGCCCCGCCTTCGCCATGGCGGCCAGCCGGTCCGGGTCGTTCAGCACCCGCACCAACGCCCGCGCCAGTCCCTCCTCGTCCTGGGGGTCGAAGAGGACCGCGGCCTCCCCCGCGATCTCCGGGACGGAGGAGCGGTTGGAGGCCAGCACCGGCACGTTGCAGGCCATCGCCTCCAGCACCGGCAGGCCGAACCCCTCATAGAGGGAGGGGAAGACGAAGGCCGTGGCGCCCTGCAGCAGGCGCACCAGGGCCTCCCGCCCGACAAACCCCTTCACCGTCAGCCAGGGACCGGGCTCGGCCACCGGCAGCGGGTAGTCCTCCAGCCGCTCGACCCCCACGATCCACAGGCCCACGTCCCCCAGTTCGCGCTGGGCGCGGGCGAAGGCGCGCATCAGGAACGGGCCGTTCTTGCGCGGGTCCAGGGCGCCCAGGGCCAGCACGTAGCGCTCGGGTACCGGATACCCCTCGGCACGCAGGGCCGCGCGCACCGCGGCCGGATCGCCCGGCACCAGTTCTGGGTTGATGCCCTGCGGCACGATGCGGATGCGCTCGGTGCGCAGCCCCAGGATGCGCACCAGGTCGTCGCGGGACTGCGCCGAGATGGTGATGATCCGCCGGGCCCGCCGCGCCTGCCCCGGCAGGGTCCGCATGCGCACCGCGCGGCCCGCCCCGTGCCGGAACGACAGCTGCTCCCGGCTGAAGGTCGGCCGCACCCACTCGATCAGGTCGTGGATCGTATACACCGTCGGGCACGGCGCCAGGCTCGGCCCGTAGTTGCTGGTCAGGTGGAGCAGGTCCAGGCGGTCCTCCCGCGCCGCCCGGGGCAGGGCCCACTCCTCAAACGTGAGGGGGTTGGTGGCATTCAGGCGCCGCACGCGGAAGCGGGGGTCGGCGACCTCCAGCGCCTCGGTGCGGGCGGGCGCGTCGATGTACAGGATGAACTCGTCCGACGGGTCGGCGACCTGGGGCAGGTGGCGGATCAGCACGCCGATGTAGTTGCCGATACCCCGGCGCTCGTCGCGAAACCCGTAGCGGGCGTCCAGGCCGATGCGCACTGCCCCAACCCCCGAACCGCCCGATTTCCCCCCGATTCTACACAACCCCGTCCCCCGGGGGGTCCGGTCCCGCCGGCGGTGCACGGAGGGGGCTACCGCCCGCCCAGGATCCGGTCGGCCGCCTCCCCCAGGTCCGCCACCCGGGGGATATCCGGGGGGACCTCCGCAGCCAGCGCGCCCCGCACCAGCAGGGGCGCGCACCCGGCCCGCCGCGCGCACTCCACGTCCACCGGGGCGTCGCCCACCAGGTGCGATCGCGCCGGATCCAGCCCGTGGCGGCGGGCCAAGTCCTCCACCATCCCGGTCCCCGGCTTGCGGCAGGCGCAGGGCCCCGCAAAGCCCGCCACCGTCCCCCGGGGGTGGTGGGGACAGAAGGCGATGCCGTCCAGCCCCGCGCCTCCCCCCGCCAAGAGCTCGAGCATCCGCGCATGGACCGCCTCTACGTCATCCAGCGTGAAGTATCCCAGCGCCACCCCGCCCTGGTTGCTCACCAGGTAGCAGGGCAGGCCCGCCGCCCGCAGGCGCCCGATGCCCTCGGCCGCGTTGGGCAACAGCCGGACGTCCGCCGGCCGCCACAGGTAGGGGACGTGGGCGATGATCGTGCCGTCGCGGTCCAGGAAGACGGCGGGGCGCCCGGTCATCAGGCCCCCGCCTCCGTGTCTGGGACCTGCCAGGCGTGCAGCCCGCGCTGCTCGAAGGCGAAGGGGACCACGACCGCGCCCAGGTCGGTGAGGCGCTCGGTCAGCTCGTGCTTGCGCCAGTACGGGACGAAAAACAGCATGTGGCCGCCGCCGCCCGCCCCCAGGATCTTGCCCCCCAGGGCCCCCAGCCGGCGCGCCTCGGCGTAGAGTTCGTCGATCTGCGGGGTGCTGATCCCCCCGTCCAACCGGCGCTTGGCCATCCAGGCCGTGTGCAACAGGCCCCCGAACTCCTGTAGTCGGCCCTTGAGCAGGGCGTTCTTCATGGCCAGGGTGATGTCTTTGATCTCGGCCAGGGCCCCCAGCACGTCCGCGTCCCCGCGGGTGTAGGCGTCGATCTGGCGCCCCACGATGCTCCCGGACAGCCGCGTACGGCCCGTGTAGGTCAGCACCAGGTTGTATTCCAGTTCCGAGAGGACGTCGGGGTGCGGGCGCAGGGGGTTGACCACCACCCCGTCGGCGCCGAACTCGATGAAGTTGAACCCGCCGAAGGTCGCCGAGTACTGGTCCTGCATGCCCCCGGCGATCCCCAGATCCTCCCGCTCCAGTTCGTAGGCCAACTGGGCGATCTCGTAGTCGTCGCGGCGGCGGTGCAGCAACTGCCAGAGGGCGCCGATCAGGGCGACCACCAACGCCGAGGAGGAGCCCATCCCCGAACCCGGGGGCACATCGCTGTGCACGAACAGGCGCAGACCGGTCTGCAGGGGCAGCCGGCGGAAGACCGCCTTGAACAGGTCCAGGTCCCCGTCAAAGGGCAGGGCCTCGTGCAGCCCGAAGACGGCCGAGCGCCGGTAGTCCAGGGAATGGACCGTCAGTTCGGGTGCGCTGTCGGGGACAAGGGTGCAGTAGGTGTAGCGGTTGACCGTGGCGCTCAGCACCGCCCCCCCGTGCAGGCGCGGGTAGGGCTGCACGTCCGTGCCGCCCCCGCAGAAGCTGATGCGCAACGGCGCCTTACTGCGGATGAGCATCGCCGGCCTCCCGTACAATGGCGTCCATCTTAACGTAGCCGTCTGGGGTCCCCATGTCCGCAAAGCCCACGTGGCCGGCGAACGCCGCCAGCGCGCCCGCCGCGGCCATGCGGGGCAGGACGTCGCGCTCCAGCGAGTCCCCTGCCTCCAGGTGGGGCCAGGCCGCTGGCTCCAGCAGGTACACGCCCGCGTTGACCAGCGCCGGCCCGGGCGCGCCCGCCGCCCGGAAGGCGCGCACCCGCCCGTCGCCCCCGACCTCCAGCGTGCCGTAGCGCGTCCCGTCGGGGACGCGCGCCGCGGCCAGGGTGCAGGGGCAGCCCAGCGCCCGGTGCGCCGCGACCATGGCCCCCAGGTCCAGTTCCGGGAGGCTGTCCCCGTTCAGCACCAGCACGCGGCCCTCCGCCCAGCCCCTGGCCAGGCGGAGGGCCCCCGCCGTCCCCCGGGGCTCGGGTTCCACCGAGAAGTGCAGGCGCTGGCCCAGGGCGGCCAGCCCCGGGGCGGCGGCGATCACCTGCTCCGCCCGGTACCCCAGGCAGAGCACGACCTCCTCCACCCCCCACCGCTGGAGCCAACCCAGGACATGGGCCAGGAAGGGCGCGCCCGCCA
>JAJZWQ010000014.1 GCA_021846605.1 Bacillota bacterium
CGGATCTAGGCGGCAAGCGCAGATTCGACATACTCGGCGCCGAAACGCATCAGACGGTCTCGATGCTCCACGGCCACGATAGCGACGGAACGGTCCGCTAGCACCTTCATCAACTTGGGGCGGTGCCCGTTGAGCCCCGAGCCCACCTCCGTTACTGTGCGTACCACGGGCCAGCCTTGGCGCGTCACGAATTCGACCACACGCGCCACCTGCCTGTCCAGGTCTGAACGCTGATCAGAGGAGGACACACGTGTATAGACGGCTACCCCTGTTGGCTCCTCCTGCGGAGGCTTCAAGATGTTGATGGTGCCCGTGGGCAATTTCTCTGCTGGCACGGGCAGTTGGCCATCGCGGTACATTCGCCACGCCGCTTGGTAGCTGATGCCTTGCTCCTTCGCCCACACGCTCAACTTCATGCATTCAGTATACCACACCTATTGCTGGACGTAGATACAACTGGCCAACAGCCGGCACCCTCCCATGATGGTTCCGGCGGCCATTTCTCGCTGGGGGGCCGGTATCCCCCCGTTGCCGGCGCGACGGCGGGGCAGGGGCTGTCCCTGCCCGCGTCCCACGCTGCGGGCGCGGAGACGATTGAGTGTACAGGCAGGCCGGGCGCTGTACGTTGCGGCGCGGTTGGGGCGCGCGGAAGGTTAGGTGAACGGAGCGGCGCCCTGGCGGACCGGTCCGCTCTCCGTTCAGATCTGTCCCGGGCCCGCCCCGCCCGTCGCCAGCCCGGCGGGCTGGGCGCCCCCGGCCTTCTGGCGCAAAAGGTAGTCCCCGATGGCGTCGGCAGCCAGGCGCCCGTCGCGGATGGCGTGCACCACGGTGTAGGCGCCGCGCACCAGGTCGCCGCCGGCGAACACCCCGGGGAGGTCGGTGGCGCCGCCCTCGCCGTGGGTGCGCACGGTACCGTCTGGTTTGAGGATCTCGGGGTGCCCGAGGTCGACGCCGTGCACGGAGTAGCCGATGGCCAGCAGGATCGTGTCGCAGGGGAGTTCGTACTCGCTGCCCGGGATCGGCTCCGGTCGCAGCCGCCCGCTGGCGTCCCGGCCCTCCAGGCGCATCCGCACCAGGCGCGCGGCCCGCACGTGGCCGTGCCCGTCGTCCAGGAACTCCACCGGATTCACCAGGTATTCGAAGTGGACGCCCTCCTCCTCGGAGTGCTCGATCTCGATGTCGCGCGAGGGACTCTGCCGGCGGGTCCGCCGGTAGACGACGCGCACATCTTCCGCGCCCAGGCGCCGGGCGCTGCGCGCCGCGTCCATCGACGTGTTGCCCGCTCCGATGACCAGCACCCGGCGGCCGAGTTCGGGCCGCCGCACCGTCGATCCCGGTATCAGCGCCCGCTTGGCATTGGTGAGGAAGGCCTGCGCCGTCAGCACGCCCTGCAGGTCCTCGCCCGCAACCCCCAAACGGCGGGGCTCCTCCGCCCCGATCCCCACGAAGACCGCGCCGAAGTCCTGGCGCACCTGCTCGAGGTCGAGGTTGCGACCCAACTGCGCTCCGAAGCGAAATTCGACACCCTGGCCGCGGATGCGCTCGATCTCGCGCTCGACCACCTCCTGGGGGAGGACGAACTCCGGGATGCCGTCGGTCAGGACCCCGCCCGCGTAGTCCTTGGAGTCAAAGATGACGACGGCGGCGCCCCGGCGGCTGAGCAGGTCGGCGCAGGCCAGCCCGGCGGGTCCAGACCCCACGACCGCCGCGCGGAGGCCGGAAAGTCCGGTGTCTTCGGGCGGGGAGTCCTCGGGCATGTACCCGGGGACCACGGCCGCTCCCAGCACCCGGGCCGCCTCCCTGTCGGTGTAGTACCCGGGGACGGCCGCGCCCCCGTACGCCTCCACCGCGGCCGCGTAGGGGGAGACGTCCGGCCGGGTGTACGCGGACGCGCCCTGGGCCCGCTCCTCGGCGCGCCGCTGCGCCCACAGGCGGTCGAACTCGGCGCGCCGGTGCAGGGCGAAGTCCCCGATGAAGCGCTCCACGGCGCCGATGCGCACGCCCTGGCCGTTGGCGTTCAGCACGCACCAACCCTCGCACTGCTCCTCCCAGTTGCATACGCGTCCGGTGCAGGAGGGGAGGGCGTTCTTTTCAAAGTCGGACACGGCCGCATCCAGCGTGCGCCCGTCCACGACCAGTGCCAGGAACGTCGGGATGGGGTTGTTGTTGGGGCAGCCGGAGATGCAGGTGGGGTGACTGCACAGGATGCAGCGTGCCGCTTCCGCGCGCGCCTCCTCTTCGCTCAGGTATCCGGCGGCCACCTCGGAAAAGCCGCCGCGTTCGGCGACAGGACGGTAGTGCACGGGTGTCATCCGCCACTGGTCGACATGCGCAAAGCCGCGCTCCGCCATGCTGTTCTGGAGGGTCCCCTTGACCAGGGCCGGCCCGTCCTCCCGCCGCCGCCACCAGTTGTCGCCCGATCCCGGCGCGCCACCCCCAGCATCGGGTGCGGTCTGCGGGCCGTCCGTCCCCGGACGCCCTCCGCCCGTCCCGGTCTGGTCCACCACCGCGGACTTGTCCGCCTCCGGCATGCCGCACCATCCTCCCTGCCGCCATCTGTTGTCTGGCCCAGGGCGGGCCGGACTATGCATCGCGGCGGCCGCCCGGCTCTCCCGCACCCCGGGACCGGCTTGCGCCTACCCGCATGGCTGCGCACAATCCGGAAGGGTGGGAAAGGGGGCGCCGATCACGGACGACGGGATTCCGGCCCCGGTCGCCGCGGTGTGCCGGTCGGCCGCGGTGGTGGCGGCGCTGGAGGATGTGTTCGTCCGCAACCGGCACACACAGGACGAGGAGTCCGCCGCCCCGCGCGCGCTGGCCGAGGTGGCCGTCCGCACGCTGCTGGACCCGGACAACTGTGCCTTGGCGGACATCGGGGGACTGCGGCTCCATCTGACGGTTCCTGACGCGGATTACGGAGGCCCCGCCGAGATCTACGTGGCGGCCTGGGACGACGCGGCCGAGGTCTGGCGGGGGGTCGCCCACATTCCCCTGGCGGTGGACTGACCCGCCGAGTGCCTCCGCTCAGCGCAGCAGGGCGTTGAAGAACAGCGGCAGTGTCGACCAGGACTGGGCGCGGAAAAAGGGACTGAAGGCGAACAGGGTGCAGCGGCCCCTTCCCCAGGGCACCTCCGCCACAGCCGCGGTGCCGTCCAGCCGGTCCAGCCCCGCGCCGCTGCCCATGGGGGCGGGGACCGCGGCGAAGCGGGCGGTGGCGTGGGCGTCGGCGTGCAGGACGGCGCGGCCCCGGTACATGGCCCACACCGGGGCATCGGCCCGGACGCCGAAGGTCAAGGCGGGGAGGCGCACCGCGACCAGGCTTCCCGGGCTGACGGTGTCGCCTGGTCCCGGCGGGCTGGCCTCCAGGGGCAGGGACAGCGCGACCTCCGTCCACGCGGCGGCGTCTTCGATCGCCACCAGGTGTCCGCCGCGCGCCACAAACGCCCGCAGGGCCTCCACCCCGGCCTCTCCCAGCCCTCCGCGGAAGGACCGGGGCCAATACGGCAACTGGCCGCCGTGCACCAACTCCCGCCCACGGATCGCCGGCAACACCAGATGGGTGACCCAGTCCGGCAGGCCGTGCTGCTGGAGCAGGCGATCGCCGGCCTCGGCCAACTCCACCCCGAAGCGGCGGCAGAGGTAACGGATCCAGCCGGCGTCGTCTCCCGCGGTCCACCCCGCGTAGAGCGCCACCCATGGCGGCCGCAGGGGTCGGCGGTCCGTGGCGGGGAAGTGCTCGGCGCCCTCCGCCGACAGAAATCCACCCGCCGGCGGCCCACCTCGTGTTCCGGGCTCCAGGCGCCACACCGGCTCGCCGGCGGCCAAGCGCCGCAGCGCCCGGGCGTACCCGCGGGCGTCCGCCGCCCACGCCGGGCCCGGGTCGGGGGCGGGCGGGGCCGGGATCTCGGCCCCCGGGCCGAGGGCCCGCACCCCCGCCAGGGCGGGGAGCAGGTGTGCTGTGACGTCATAGGGGGCCTGGCCGCCGGTCGGGTAGGGCGCGTCGGACAGCAGGGCATCGGCCCAGCGGCCCCAAGGTTGGGCCCGCGGCACCGTCCAGCCGCGGGCGTCGCGCCGCAACTCGAGCCCACCACACCGCAGTGTGGTGATCACCTCGCGCAGGGCGCGGGGGTCGCTCTGAACGGCGGGGATATGGTACGCCTCGGGGCGCCGGCCCGCGTCGGCGCTCTCGGCCAGCACCTCGGCCTGCCAGCGTATCCATGCCGGGGCCGAGCGGGCCACCAAGTCCAGGCAGGCCCAGGTGGCGGCCTCCTGGTAGCGCAGAACGTCGCGAGCGTCCCATGGCCCCCCCGGCCAGGGCAGGGGCTGGGCCCCCGTGGCCTCCCGGGGGTCGAAGCCGGCGCGCCGCCGCGGGACCGTTCCCGACCGCGCCGTGCCCGGCGGGGGCGCGGTCGCGGTCTCGCAAAGGATGCGCACGGCGCCGTGATAGAACGGGTAGCCGCGGGCTGGGGAATAGGCGTCGAAGAGGACGCCGGTGGCCACGCCGGCCAACCCCGCCGCGGTGAGCCGCCGGGCGATGGCCCGGCCCAGCCGGCCGGCGCGCGTGACCACCGCCCGGGAGGCGTGCGGCTCGTCTGGCGGCGCATACGGAGGCAGGAACATGCGGGGCCCGTCCGGCCACATCTCGTGCATATCCATCACGACCTGGGGCTGGTAGCGGTGCAGCACGCGGGCCGCCACCGCGCGTACCTCGGGCTGGGTCTGCAGGATCCAGTCGCGGTTGAGGTCGTGATCCGCCCAGCGCCGGGCCCCTCCAGGCGGAGGCCCCCCACCGCCGCGTGTCCACGCGCAGACGCGGTCCAGCCCGTCGGGGTCCACGGCCGGGACCAGGATCACCACCAGCCGCGCCAGCACCCGCTGCACGGTTGGGACATCGCTGGTGGCCAGGGTATGGGCCAGCAGGGCCGAGCCCTGCGCGGCGGCGCTCTCGACGGCGTGAATGCCCCCAAGGCGGACGACGATGCCGAAGGGCGCGCGGGGGGTGCGCGGGCCGGTGGCGGGCGCGGACAGGCGCTCCAGCGCGTCCAGGTGCTGCGGCCGCCCGACGGCCAGGGCGATCAGGGGCCGCCCCTCGCTGCTGGCGCCGAGGGGCAGCATCCGGACGCGGGGGCTGTGGGCGGCGAGCAGCGAGAAATAGGCCGCCAGAGATGCCCAATCCGCCAGACGCTCGGCGCCGGGCAAAAAGCCGAGGAACCGCTGCGGATCGGGGATCTCCACTGGCCGCCCCCTCCTGCGCATCCTACCCGCCGCGGGCTGGGGGGGCCGTCTGCCCGTCGCCTCCGCGCCCGGCCCAGGCCTGGCCGTGCCGCCCGGGGGTTTGTACCGCGCTCCGCAGGCTTCCCTTCCCCGGAAGATTCCCCTGCAACCGCCATTCGACGCGGACGACGGCCGTTCGGGCCATTTGGGCATAGCGCCCCGCCTCGGACGGAATGCTCGGAGGGCCGGAGGTGATCGTTCGATGGACGGCCCCGCGGGCCGCGGTGGACGCACACCGCGCGGTTCAGGCGCGGCGCCAGCGGATTTCGCCCCCAGCCATCCCTGGCTGACCGGTTCCGCCCAGCAGGCAGACAGTGCCGGAGGGCGAAAACCAACGCCCGGACGCCAGCCCCGCAGGGGGTCGGCAAAGGGGGACACGCGCTTGACAGGGGAGGCCGCCGGCGACGCCGTCTTCGCCGTGCTGTGCTTCGAGGGCCCGGACCGCTATTCCCTGGCGGGGGGGCTCGGTTCGCGCATCGCGGGCCTCACCGAGGCCCTGGCGGCCGCGGGCGCCGAGACCCACCTGTACTTCGTGGGGGATCCCGACGCTCCCGGGGTCGAGCGCCGACAGGACGGCCGGCTCACGCTGCACCGCTGGAGCCAGTGGGTCAGCCGCTACTATCCCCAGGGGGTGTACCACGGGGAGAACGAGAAACTCTTCGATTACAACGAGACGGTCCCCTGGAGCGTGCTGGACGAGGTCGTGCGCCCCGCGGCGCAGGCCTCCAGGCATGTGTACCTGTTGGCCGAGGACTGGCACACCGCCGAGGTGATGTGCCGCTGTTCGGACATCCTGCACGGCAGCGGGTTGCGGGGAGAGGCCACCCTGTTGTGGAACGCCAACAACCCCATGGGGTTCGATCACATCAACTGGGGCCGGCTGGCGTTTGTCAGCAACCTCACCACGGTCAGCCGATATATGAAGCACTACATGTGGGGCCTGGGACAGAACCCGCTGGTCATCCCCAACGGGATCCCGGCGGCCCTTTTGGCACCGGTGCCCCCCGAGGACCCCGCCGCCCTGCGCCAGGCACTGGGCGCCGGCCCCGGGGCCCCGGTGCTGGTGAAGGTGGCGCGATGGGATCCGGACAAGCGCTGGGTGATGGCCGTCCACGCCGTCGCCCAGATGCGGGCCCAGGGGACGCGCGTCCGGCTCCTGGCCAAGGGGGGCATCGAACCACACCAGGCCGAGGTCTTCGGGCTGGCGCATCACCTCGGGCTGCAGGTGGCCGACGCCCAGGTGCCGGAGAACGGCGGGGTCGGGGATCTGGCCTCCGCCCTCGGGGCGGCCGCGGGGGCCGATGTGATCAACGTGCGGGGGTTTCTGCGTCCGGAATTGCTGCAGGCCCTGTATGCGGCCGCCGATGCCGTCCTGGCGAACAGCGGGATGGAGCCGTTCGGGCTGGTGGGCCTGGAGGCCATGGCTGCGGGGGGGCTTGTCTTCACGGGGGCAACCGGTGAGGATTACGCTCGGGACCTGCAGAATGCACTGGTTCTCGAGACCGACGACGCGGGGGAGGTTGTCCGGTACTGGCGGCAGATCGAGGGAAGGCCGGAACTCGGGGCGCGCATCCGGGCTCGCGCCCGGGAGACGGCCGCCGAGTACGCCTGGCCGGCCGTGATCGAGGTCCTGATGCACCGCCTCGATTATCTCGCCCACAACGCCGGGAAGTAGTGGGCGCCGGGGGGGGTCGGGCATGGCCAGGTTTGTTGTCCTGTACACGGTGGTCCACCAACCGCATCGCCTGAAGCTGCCGGCGCAGCCCATCCCACACGGGGCGACGCCCGCGGACATCGAGCGCTGCCTGTTCGACAGCGCCATGGACCACCGCTACTTCCTGCAGGTGGCGGAGAAGTGCTACCGGCCCGCCGTGGAATGCTTCCGGCGGCTGGTGGACGCGGGGATGAAGCTGAACGTCGGTTTCTCGGAGAGCGCCCTGGACCAGATGGGGGCATGGGATCCGGCCCTTTTGGGCCGGTTCAAGGACCTCGTGCGTCAGCCGGGCGTGGAGTTGGTGGGGGTCGAGCCGGAGCACAGCTTCATCTTTTACCTGGATGTTCAGCGCTTCATCGACGGGATGCGCGCCTATCGGGAGCGGTTGGAGAAAGGCTTCGGGGTGCCGGTGCGCGTCACGGACACGACCGAGATGTTCATGTCCGACGACCTGTATTGCGCGCTGGCCAAGGCGGGGTACCGCGCGGGCCTGCTCGACGGCCGTCCCTGGGTCATGGGCTGGCGGCAGAGCACCCACCTCTACCACCACGGGCTGCCGGTCCACCTGCTGTGCCGGCACACCGAGCTGAGCGACGACGTGGGCTACCGGTTCTCCAACCGCAACTGGAGCGGCTTTCCCCTCATGGCCGACCGCTACGCGGACTGGCTGGCCTGGGCGGAGGGGGACTTCGTCTTCATCGGCTGGGACTTCGAAACCTTCGGTGAACATCATTGGGCGGACAGCGGCATCTTCGACTTTCTCAGCGCCCTCCCCGGGGAGTTGGAGCGGCGCGGCGTGCAGTTCCTGACGGCCAGCGAGGCCGTGGAACGGTTTGCGCCCCAGTCCCACGACCTGCCCCTTCCAGCGTTCCCCACGACATGGGCGGGCGATGGCGGTGTGCAGTTCTTCCTGGGGAATCCGGTGCAGCAGGCCCTGTTCCAGCTCATGCACCACGCCTACAACAAGGCGCTGCTGACCGGCAGTCCCGAGTTGACGGAGTTGGCGGTCAAGCTGACGCAGTCCGACGTGCTGCACCTCATGCAGTGGTTCGGACGGGCCGACGACCAGGCGGCGGTGTCCGCCTACTTCACCCCCCGTGAGTGGTGGTCGTTGGGCCCCAACGGCATCGTCTGGGAGGCCCAGGAGGTGTACAAGAACTTCATCCGGGCCTGCGACCCCCTGGCGCGGGCGGCCCTGGGAGGACGCGCGCCGGAGGCGTAGCCGCCGCCGGATGCCGTGGGCTGGTGGTGGGCACGACGGACGGTCGGGACGTGGACGGGCAGGCACGGTGGCGCGGTCCGGAATGCGGTGCCCGCGCGCCTACATCTCCCGGCTGATCAGGATCAGCGCCAGGGCGCCGCCCGCCCAGGCCCCGATCCCGATGGATCCGGGCTGCACGACGGCGGTGAGCAGGGCCAGCCCGAGGGTGCAGATGGCGAACAGGGCCAGCGGCGGCAGCGTCCGGCGGCGGCCCCACGGCCGCCCGCGCATGCGCCGCAGGTTCTGCCGGCACTCCGGGCACAGCCGTTGCCCGGGTTGCGCCACAAAGAGGTGGTGACACCGGTCGCAGGTGGCCAGCTTGTGCAGGTCGGCCATGTGCATCCCCCCTCAGCCAGCATCAGCGGCGCACGGGCGTGGGCTTGTTCTCGCTGTCCGACCACGGCTGCCGCAGTTCGTCGCGGTGTTCCCGCCACACCTCGGCCGCCGCCTCCAGTTCCTCCGGCTCCAGGGGCGGCATGTCTCCGGCCGCGGCAAATTCCCGCAGGTTCTCCGAACTCGTGATGTTGGGAAGCACGGTCGCGGCCGCCGCCGGCGCCAGGCAGAAGAGGATGGCGGCCTGCCCCAGGGTCCGTCCCCCGTCGGCCAGCGGGAGCGCATCCCGGACGGAGAGTCCGGCCTGCATCCAGGCCCGGGGCCGGTGGCTGCGGTGGTCCGAGCGGTCAAAGTGCCGCTCCGGATCGTAGGAGCCGTCCAGAATCCCCGAGGCATGTGGCACCCGAACGGCGCAACCGCGGCCCGCTGGTTCGGCGGCCCGCAGGATTTCCCCGCCCGGCTCACGCTCGATGGCGTTGTAGATGACCTGCAGCATGTCCGCTCGCCCGTCCTCCAGGGTGCGCAGTCCCTCGTCGCGCCACCCGATGTCCGGGCCCAGCGCCACGCCCGTGGCGCGGATCTTCCCCTCCTCGCGCAGCCGTGCCAGTTCCTCCCAGAGCGGTTCGCTGGCGATCGCCTCCATGCGTGGGTTGTGCAGTTGATACACATCGATGTAGTCGGTGCGCAACCGGCGCAGGCTGCCCTCGACGGCACGGCGGGCGAAGGTCGGCGACCAGTCCTGGGGGAGTTCGCTATGCCCCGTCCGGGGTCCGGGATGGTTGTAGAGGTCATAGCCGAACTTGCTGGCGACCACGATATCGTGGCGTCGGTCCGGGAACACCTCGGCCAGGAGCGCCTCGCCCTCGCCCTGCCCGTAGACGTCGGCGGTATCGAAAAAGGAGATACCGAGGTCGTAGGCCTCGGCCAGCAGGTTCTTGGCCAGCGCGCGGTCGCGTACGCCCCACCAACTGGTGGCCACGGACCACACCCCGAAGCCCACCTCGGACACCGCGATCCCGGTGCCCCCGAGGACACGCCGCCGCATGCGTCGACCCCCTCCGGCCAATCCCGTGGATTGTATCACGATCCGGGCGGCGCCTTCTGTACCGTCACCGCCGCCAGAACGATGTTCGGGTTGGCGCCGAACAGCACGCGCTCCAACACCCGGTGCGGGTCGGTGGCCAGGCGGACCGCGAACATGCCGCAGGCCGGCGCCTCCACCTGCCCCTGCGCGTTGAGCCGCGTGGCGCCCCGGAAGGCGACGGTCTCCGCGGCGTCGGGCGCCAGGCACCAGTCGGTGAAGGAGACCACCTGCGTCGACGGCGGGCCGGAGGTGTACTGCAGGGTCATCCGGCTCTGCTGAGTGAGGTTCACCCCGGTCACCAGGAGCCAGAGGGCGCTGTCCCTGGCCCGCGGGAGCGGGATGCTGGCGGGCGTGAAAAATCGCCAGACGGACCGGATGTCGCTGCCGGACGGGGGGATGTCGAAGGGGACGGTGTAGCCGTCGGCCCGGACGGAGAACCCGCCGGCGGGCGGAAAGTCGGCCGCGGTGGACAGGAAGTTGCCCGACCCGTCGAATCCAGTGGGCACCAGGGCCGGGACTCCGGGGGTCTCCACCCCGATGGTGTTGAGATCGGCACGGATGTTGACCGGGGTGAAGCCCAACGTCGACAACGGGCGGACGGCCGCCAACGCATGCCAGACCGCCGCCGGCAGGCCCAGGGTGCGCAGCAGCAGGAAGTGGCCCAGCGCGGACAGCGGGTGCGGAACAACCTGGGGGACGACCGGCGGCGCCGTGGTGGGCGGCGCGTTGCGCAGCCAGATGTGGTAGCCGCTGATGGTGGTCGTGTAGTGGTACTCCGCGTGGATGCCTGCGGTGATCTCGGCGGCCGCCGGACCCGAGATGTAGCCGCCCAGCGCGGCCCGGCTGATCACCGCCGCATAGTAACGGTCGCGGATGGCGGCGATGAATGGGGCCGGATTCCAGGTGCCGTCCGCGTAGGCGACGCTATATTCGAAGGGTTGCCACTGCATCTGGTGGCCGGACTGGGGCACCACGCCATGGGGGAAGTCGATGGCCAGCACGTGGCCCTGGATCGTGCGCAGATAATCGATCATCGGGGTGTCCGGCCCCTGATGGTCGATCGGCGCGGGCGCGGTGGACAGGGCGGCGGTGGGCGATGACGCCACGGTGTAGGATCCGACCAACTGCATCGCCCGCTGGGCCAGCGGGAGCCGCGCGGGCAGCCAGCGCGGCGGGGAGCCGTGGACGAACAGGAAGAGCGTTGCCGGCATGATCAGTTCCAGGGGCCAGAGCGGGAAGGGCGCTCGCCGAAAGAAGGTCCGGAACCGCCCGACGAAGATGGCGGCGCAAGCCGCCGAGGCCGCCTCCAGGGTGTAGTAGTAGTTGGCGGCGGCCCCCGTCTTGCCGATGGTCGCGAACACGAAGACGGATCCCGCCAGCCAGACCGCCCACAGCACCGATCCCGTGCCGAAAAAGCCGGCCGCGGCCCCGGCCACGGCGAGCGGGAAGATGAACAGCCCTTCGTGCGTGATGAACTGGTGCCAGGACTGGAGCGTCACGCTCCACTGGAACGCGTTCTCGTTGTCCACGACCGTATTGAGGTAGAAGGCGCCGTGGGTCAGGATCTGCAGCAGGACGAACAGGCCCAGCCCGGCCGCGATGGTGACCAGGCCGACGGCGATGGAACGGCGCCAGTCGCGCACGACGAGGTAGCAGAAGGCGGCAAACACTCCGTCGACCATGGACTGTCGCGTGTACACGGTGAGCAGGGCGACGGGCACCGCCCACCACACCTTGCGCGTGCCCGCGTAGCGCAGGACCAGGAAAACCGTCAGCATGGACCAGAAGAGGGCCAGGGAGTCCACCCGGTTGAACGGACCCCAGGTGCCGATCCCCAGCGGCATGGTGATCAGCACGCCCCCGCCCAGGATCGCCGGCAGCACCTGGCCGGTGCCCTGCCAGACGATCAACCCCACGAGGATCGCCGCCCCGTACACCGACAGGGTCGAGACCATGCGGCCCGCCGTGAAGGTCATGCCGAAGATGCGCATGAACAGCGCCCCGACCAGCGGGAAGACGGGCGGATAGTTGCCGAGGATGAACGGCGGGTGTTCGCCCAGCGTGTAGATGGTCTGCCCGCGGTAGGCCGGGTTCCCATGGTCGAAGAGCAGGTGGTAGAGGATGACCTCCTGGTTGAAGAGCGGCCCCTCTCCGTAATCGATCTGCCGGTCCTTGAAGAGTCCCCAGTGGACGGCAAACACCCAGAAGCCGCGCGCGTCATGGATCAGTGGCCAGACGGCGGAGAGCAGGGCGGCGGTGACCACCAGTGTCCACGCGAGGCGGACGGGGTGCGCGGTCCACTGCCGCCACAGCCCCTCCAGCCAGGCGCGGGACCGGGCCACCCAGGCGGCAACGACGGTCTGGTCCTCTGCCCGCGCGCGTCCCGCCTGTCCCGTCCCCGTCATCGCGCGAAGACCCCGAAGAGGAGAAGCAGCGCGGCCGTGGCGCTGCAGTAGGACGCCATGACGGGAAGCGTGCGCTGGCCGATCCGCAACAGGGCCAGCAGCAACCAGCCGCCCGCGGCCGCGCCGACGGCCGCCGCGGCGGCCAGCGGGAGCGCGTGCGCCGGCCAGAGCAGCAGGGCGGTGGGGAGGTGGAGCAGCCCCTCCAGCACCATCACGACCGTGGCCGCCATCAGCGCGAAACGTCCCGCGCCGGCCACAGAGACTCTGCCATACAGCACGGCGGCCAACAGGATGGCGACGGTGGACAGGCCCGGGAGCGCGCCGAAGCCGGCGAGCGCGCCGGCGCAAAGGGCCAGCCAGGGGGGGACGGACGGGCCGGAGGGCGGGTTGCGCCGCAGCCACCCCTCCGCGAGGTGGAGCACGGCCCCGCTCAGCAGCAGGAACACCCCGACGGAGGCTGCCGTGTGGTATCGGGTGGCCAGACCCGCCAGGCGCCACTGCACCAGGACACAGGGCACCGCTGCGGCCAGGAGCGGGAGCCACTGCTGGCCCGCCCCCTGGGTGTCGGCGCGGGCGCGGCTCCAGAGCCCCGCCCACTCCGAACGCAGCGCCACGGCCAGTCCAAGGGCCGCGCCAAACAGGCAGACGACCCACACCCCCGGTGCCGCGCCCGAGACCAGTGGGGGGCCCCCCAACAGGTATGGCCACACAAAGGCCTGCCCGCTGGCGCTCACGGCCAGCCCCTTGCCGAGCCCGAACTCCAACCCGGCGCGCGCCGCCTGGCCCGCCGTCGCGGGTTGCTGCGTGGCAAGGGTGAAGCCCGGGGTGGCAAAGATCTGCCGGAGGTAGCCCACCATAAGGGGGCGACCCCGAGCGAAGATCTCTCCCAGCGCAGACGGCACCGCCGCCAGCCAGGATGCCGACGTCTGGAGGGGCACGGCTCCCGACCACCTTTGCGGCGCGATTCCCGCGATCTACAAGGGGCATCCCCTAACGGATGGACCACTGTTCGGGCCGGGGGGGCCGGGTCCCTGCACACGGGGCGCTCCCCGGAGTTCGGGGCGGGGGGCGGCCACGGCGCGCACCACGTGAACCGCAGTGCGCGGCCCCGCGGCGCCCCGGGCGGGATGTGCCCCCGGGACCGCGCGCCCCGTCCCCCTGCTCCCAGACGCGGCGGGCGCCCCGGGCGGTGCGCGTCGACGAAGCGGCGCCCGCTAGTTTCGCCGCGCAGCAGGGACGCGGAGGAGTCGGTGGCGAATCGGGCTAGAGCCGGAGGAAACGACGGGGGTGGGCGGTTGTATAAGTCGGTGACGGCGTCCTTCATGATCTACGAGCAGGAGGGCCGCGACCGGGACGTCCACGCGTACCTGGCCGAACTGGCCGTCGCGGGGTTCCCGAATGTCGAGATGCGCCTGGATAAGTTCTTTGGCAGCAAGGAACTGACCGAGACGACGTCCGTCGCCATGCGGGTCGACGGGCGGCGGATGCCCACGGCGTTGCTCTCGGCCGCCCTGGACGACCCCGAGACCAACAACGCGGTGGTCATGAACGCCATCGGGTGTGCCGAGCGGGCCACCACCCGCGACCTGGAGTTCGAAGGCGTCGTCGTGGTGCCCATGGCCGGGGATACCCCGCGGGACGACGCGGCGGTGGACGTCGCGATCGACAAGCTGCGCCTGCTGGCCGGCAGTCTGCGGCGGCGCGGACTCTGGGTCGCCGTCCACAACGATGCCACGGAGAGCCGGGACGGGGGCCGGATCCTGCGGACGATCCTGGATCGCGTGGTGGACATCGGGCTCTCCCTCGACGTGGAATGGCTCCAGCGAGGCGGAGGCGACCCGATCGCCTTCATCCGCGACTACAAGAGCCGCATGCGGACCCTGCATGTGCGCCAGGCGAAGGACGGCGTGTGGCTGGAGGACCTGCGCGACGGGGACGTGGACTACCGCGCCGTGGAGAAGGCGGCGCGGGGCGTCAAGACCGATCTGTATGTGGTCGCCGAGTTGAATTACATGGAGGGTACCCAGCAGACCCGCCGGCCGGTCGACAACCTCAAGGTCGCCCGCCAGTATCTCCGCAAGGTGTTCGTGGTCTGACCCGCGTCCCCCGTCTCCGGCCGCACGCCTGGGGGCCGCCGCCAGCGGTGGCCCCCGCCGTTCCGGGACGCGTCACCGCGCGGGCGCGCCGCGGCCAGGACCGGGTCAGTCTTACCGACCTCGTTGGCTCGCATGCGCTTGCCGGAACGGCGCCACTTCGTGGCGTCTGTCTGTCCCCCGGTCCGGTGATGCCGGTGGCGGTCTGAGGCCCGCTTGCTCGTAGCGGGTGTGTCACCCTGGTTGGCGGGGCTTGTGCCAAAAGGCCTCCCATAGAGAATGACGCCATCCTGACGCCGCGGGCTGCCGGGCAGGAGCGACGGCCCCGGGCGCGGAACGCCCTGCGATTGATCGGCATGAGGAGGCGGCAGCGTGCGGAGCGACATGATCAAGCGGGGCGTCGACCGGGCCCCGCATCGGAGTCTCTTGCGGGCCACGGGCCTGGGCGAGGAGGACTTCGACAAGCCCTTCATCGGCATCTGCAACTCATACGTGGACATCATTCCCGGGCACCGCCACCTGCAGGACTTCGGCAAGGTGGTCAAGCAGGCGGTGCGCGAGGCGGGCGGCGTGCCGTTCGAGTTCAACACCATCGGCGTCGACGACGGGATCGCCATGGGCCATGTCGGTATGCGCTATTCCCTGCCGAGTCGGGAGTTGATCGCCGACTCCCTGGAGACGATGGCCCTGGCGCACTGGTTCGACGGTCTGATCTGCATTCCCAACTGCGACAAGATCACCCCCGGCATGCTGATGGGGGCGCTCCGCGTGAACGTCCCCACGATCTTCATCAGCGGGGGGCCGATGCGCGCCGGCCGGAGCGCGGCCGGCGCGGCCATCGATCTCATCTCCGTGTTCGAGGGGGTCGGCGGGGTCCAGGCGGGGCGCACGAGCGCCGCGCAACTTCTGGAACTGGAGCGGCTGGCCTGCCCATCCTGCGGTTCGTGTTCGGGGATGTTCACCGCGAACTCGATGAACTGTCTGAGTGAAGCGCTGGGGCTGGCGCTGCCGGGCAACGGCACGGTCCTGGCCGCGACGCCCGAGCGCGAGGACCTGGCGGGCGCGGCGGCCCGGCAGATCCTGCACCTCATCGACCAGGACATCAAACCGCGGGACATCGTGACCGTGCGCTCCCTGGACAACGCCTTCGCGCTCGACGTGGCGATGGGCGGGAGCACCAACACCGTGCTGCACGGTATGGCCCTGGCCCATGAGGCGGGGGTGGACTACCCGCTGTCCCGCATCGGCGAGGTGGCCGACAGGGTTCCGTACATCTGCAAGGTGAGTCCCGCCTCCCACTGGCACATCGAGGACGTGCACCGGGCGGGCGGGATCAGCGCCATTCTCGCTGAACTGGCGCGGCGGCCGGGGATTCTGAACCTGGACTGCATGACCGTGACCGGTCGCACGCTGGGGGACAACATTGCCGCGGCGAGGGTGCTGGATCCCGAGGTGATCCGCCCGCTGGCGCAGCCCTACTCTGAACGGGGCGGGCTGGCGGTGCTCTATGGCAACCTCGCGCCGGATGGCGCGCTCTTGAAGACCGGGGCGGTCGACCCCTCCATCACGGTCCACGAAGGTCCCTGCGTGATCTTTGAGTCGCAGGACGAGGCGGCCGACGGCATCGCGCAGGGCAAGGTGTCTGCCGGAGACGTGGTCGTCATTCGGTATGAGGGCCCGCGCGGCGGCCCCGGCATGCCCGAGATGCTGGGTCCCACAGCCGCCATCCAGGGCCAGGGGCTGGGCACGAAGGTGGCGCTGATCACCGACGGACGGTTCTCAGGCGGCACCCGCGGGATCTGCCTGGGGCATATCTCACCTGAAGCCGCGGAGGGCGGACCGCTGGGCCTACTCCGTCCCGGCGACCGCGTGCGCGTCGACATCCCGGCGCGGCGGCTGGACGTGCTTCTCCCGGATGCGGAATTGGCTCGGCGCAAGGCAGAGTGGACCGCCCCCGAACCGCGGATTCGCACCGGCTGGCTGTCCCGATACGTGCGGATGGTGACGTCCGCCTCGAGCGGGGCCGTGCTGAAGTAGCCCGAAACCGAAACGTTCCGATGCGGGAAACGGGCGGTGCCGGGAGCCGGTGCTATAATCCGGCCGTAGGTTCGACGTAGGAGGGATGCGGCGATGGGTATCCTTTCCCGCATGTCCACGATCTTCAAGTCCAAGATGAACCAGGCCCTGGACCAGGTGGAAGATCCGCGCCAGACGCTCGAGTATTCGTACGAGAAGCAGTTGGAGTTGCTGCAGAACGTGAAGCGTGGCCTGGCGGATGTGGTCGCCAGCAAGAAGCGGTTGGAGTTGCAGGCCGATACGCTCAAGCAGCAGGCCGCCACCCTGGAGCGGGAGGCCAAGCAGGCGCTCGCCGCGGAGCGCGAGGACCTGGCGAGGAAGGCGCTGGAGCGCAAGCAGGCGGCGCAGCAGCAGTTGGACGGCCTGAGCCAGCAGATCAGCGGGCTGCAGGCGGAGCAGGACAAGCTGACGGCGGCCGAGCAACGGCTGACGCAGAAGGTGACCGCCTTCCGCACACAGAAGGAGGTCATCAAGGCCCAGTACACCGCGGCGCAGGCATCGGTGAAGATCGGGGAGGCCGCCACCGGCTTGAGCGAAGAGATGGCGGACGTGGGCCTGACGATGCAACGCGCGCAGGACAAGACCGAGGCGATGCGGGCGCGCGCCTCGGCGATCGACGAACTGGTGGACCAGGGGACCCTCCAGGACTCCCTGAGCAGCAACGGCGACCCGATTGCCGCCGAGTTGGGCAAGATTTCGGCGACGGCCAACGTGGACAGCGACCTTGCGCGGCTCAAGTCCGAGGTGGCGGCGAACGCGGGCGGTAGCGCAGCCGGTAACTAGGGGGAGGCCAGGTCGGTGATCGTACGCATCCAGGGCGAGGGCCAGTATGACCTCGAAGGGGACGCGATCCACCAACTCAAGGTGGCCGATGCCCGCCTGTTCGATGCGGTCGCGGGTGGAGCGGGCGAGGCCTTCGCCCGCGAGTTCGCGGCGGTGCTCACGCTGGTACGCGAGCAGGGCCGGCGGTTGGGACCCACCGAACTGCGGGAGTCGGACCTGGTGCTCCCCGCGGGGGATACGACGCTCGAGGAAGCCCGGAAGCTCTTCACGTCCCACCCGACCTAGGCGCTCCCGGGGCGCGACAGGCGGGCGGCACCGACGGGTGGCTGCCCGCCTTGCCGTGTTCGGCGTCGATGTCGTGACGGGCGCTCATACGGGGCAATCCCAGAGGGGGAACCACCGGGAGACGTCCTGCTCGGTGGGGAGCAGGTTGCCCAAGGCCCCTGCGGTCCGGAACTCGGCGGCGGTGTCCCGGTTGCGTCCGTGCGTCGGCATGAACGGGTAGAAGTTGCCCCGCTTGTAGTTGTAGATCAGATAGCAGGGCGTGTCGGTGCCATCCGTCCGCTCCAGACGGAACACGGCCGCGAGCAACTGCTCACCGTAGCCCTTCTCCTGCAGGGTGCTGGCCGCCAGGTGGGCCAGGTTCACCTGATCATCGACCCCGGCACCACTGAAGATGATCCATGTGTAGCCAAGGTCGTCTCGCGCCACTTCGGCTTGGGCCTGGAAGTCGGGGCTGGCCGCCGCCATCTGCACCAGTTGCCGCAACTCGCCGTCCACGCTCGCGAACGCCCCGCCTTCCACCGCCTGCAGGCAGACGCCTGCCCGCAGGCCGGGGGAGAGTTCGGCCGCGCTCAGCGAGGGCGCCGCGGTGGCCATGGCGAAGACCCGGTCCATCTGTGGCTTGCGCAGCCGGGTGCGCCCCAGAACCGGGCCCAGCCATCCATCGAACAGTCCCAAGAAGCGCCCTCCTCCTCACACCCCCGGCCGGCCCCTCCGGAGACCGGCCCGCTCAGCGTCGGTGCGCCCCGGCGCCGGCGAGTTCCAACTCGATCTGGCGCAGGCGGGCGAGTCGGTGCTGCAGGCTGGGGTGCGTCTGGAAGAGTTCCATCGCCCCCTGCCGCCCCACGGCGGCGGGCAGGATGAACAGCGCGTTGTGTGTGGCCGCCTGCCGCAGGTCGCGGGTGGGAACGCGGTCCATCGTGCCGCTGATGCGCAGCAGCGCCGACGCCAGGTTGCCGGGCTGCCCGGTGAGCAGCGCGGACCCGCGGTCGGCCGCGTACTCCCGGTACCGGGACAACGCCATGATCAGGAGGAAGCTGATCAGGTAGACCAGCCAACTGACCACGAGGACCATCCCGAGAGAGTCGCCGCCCCGACGGCGCCCTCCGCCCAATCCGCCCCCGAAGCCCATCCCCATGAAGAGCAGGCTCTGGGACAGCCAGGCCGCGATGGTGGAAAAGAAGCTGGCCATCGCCATGACCGCCACGTCCCGGTTGCGGACATGCGTCAGTTCGTGGCCCAGGACGGCCTCCAACTCGGGCTCGCTGAGGGTGTGCATCAGGCCCGAGGTGACTGCCACGACGGCGTGCTGGGGATCCCGGCCCGTGGCGAACGCGTTGGGCATCGGCGACTGGATGAGCGCCAGCCGCGGCTTCGGGATGTCGGCCATGGCGGAGAGCCGGGCCAGGATGTCCTGGACGTGCGGCAGTTCGTTGTCGCCGACCACGCGCGCCCGCGTGGTCCGCAGCACCAGGCGGTCGGAGTAGTAGTATTGGGCCAGGGCCAGGCCGGTGACGATGACGCCGATGGTGACGACGCCGGCTCCCGCCCGGTACAGGACGACGGAGAACAGCAGGTAGACCAGGGCGAGCAGGATCATCGTGAACGCCATGCGGACCTGCAGTTGCCAATCCGTGCCGAGACGCCGCTGCACCGGGAGACCTCCTCATGCTGGCCTGCGACCGCCAAGCGGCTGTGGCATGATTATAACCCACGGGCCGTGATCGGAGCGGTTCGAGCGCCGGGGGGTGCAGGTGTGCCAGGTCGGAGGCGCGGATGGTGGGCGGCGGCGGCGGTGGGGCTGGCGCTGCTGGCGGGCGGATGCGGCCCGGTGTCCAGCGCGGCGCTGGCCAACAACGCGGCCCCGGCCCTGGCCCGCAGCACGCTCGTGGTCGCGGTCAGCAGCAACTTCCCCACCCTGGACCCCACGCAGGCGCGGGACACCGAATCCGTGTCCGCCATCCAACTCCTGGACGAGCCGCTCTTCACGTACAACAAGGCCGGCCAGGTCGAGGGCCTGCTGGCCAGCCGCTGGACGTGGTCGGGCGGCGGCACGGTCCTCACGGTGCAGATCAACCCCGCCGCCACGTTCGCCGACGGCAAGCCGGTCCTGGCCAGCGACGTCGTGTTCTCGTTGAGCCGCCTGGTGGCGCGCAGCACCAACAGCCCGCACGCCTCGGCCCTCTCGGACCTCCAGGGCTACGAGCAGTTGCGGGCGGGCCAGACGGCGCCCGGGCTGCAGGCCACCGGTGTGCGCACGGTGGTCTTCCGGCTGCAGCACCCCATCACCTACCTGCCCGAGATTCTGGCCATGCCCTGCAGCGCGGTGGTCGAGGCGCAGGCGGTGTCGGCCGGCGGCGCCAACCAGAGCCAGTGGTGGCTGCAGCACTCGGTCGGTTCCGGACCGTACGAACTGTCCACCTCCGTGCCGGGGAAGTCGCTGCTGCTGAAGCCCAACCCCCACTATTGGCGGCAGGGCGTGCAGACCAGCGACGGGCCCGAGGGGCCGTTTGCGCCCGTGGAGTTCCGGATCGTCAGCCAGGCGGGCGAACAGGCGCAGCTGTTTGACGCCGGGCAGATCGACGTCCTGGCGCCAGCCGATACGGCGGCGTTCGCCGACGGGCTGCCGCCGGCCGGCAGCCGCCTGCTGGAACAGGGCAACGAGGGCCTGGCCTTCCTGGGATTCAACACCACAGTGGCTCCCTTCAACAACCCGGTGCTGCGCCAGGTGGTGGCCTACGCCATCAACATGCAGGCGCTGACCGCCGCGGCGGGTTCGCGTGCTCCCGCGGCCGGCCTGGTGCCGCCCGGGGTTCCATCCTATGACCCCGCCCTGCGGCCCAATCCCTACGATCCGCAGAAGGCCCGCGCGCTGTTCGCGGAGTCGGGCGCCTCGGTGGGATTGCCGATCACCCTGCTCACCATCGCGGCCTCGGGCACCGTGCAGCAGGGCGTGAGCGACAGCGCCACAGCGGTTATCGCCCAGGACCTGAACGCCGTGGGGTTTCAGGTCACGGTGCGCAGCGACACGTGGCAGCAGTACTATCGTGACCTGGCGGCCGGGCGTGAGAACCTGTTCGAGGGGAGCTGGCTGGCGGATTACCCGGATCCCCACGATTTCGTCGCCAGCCTTTTGGGGCCGGGGGCCCCCGGCCAGGGCAGCGCGGGGTTCACGGGCAGCAAGTACCTGCAGGCCATGTCCCTGGTTCACGCGGCCAAGGACGCGGCCGCGCGCGTGGCCGCCTACGAGGGGGTGCAGCGGGCGGTCCTGCAGGAGGTGCCGATCCTGCCGGAGTTCTACACCCAGAGCACCGTCCTGCTGCAGCCCTGGGTGCATCCGGCCAGCTTCTCCGTATTCCTGCGGGCGCCGTTGATGCCGCAACTCGACCGCGTTTGGCTTCAGGGAACGGGCACGGCATCCGGCACCAGCGGCACCAGCGGCGGTTAGCGACGCGAACGGTCAGGGGGACGGGGTAGTGCGGGGCATGCGTCCGATGTTGTCCACGTTGCTGTTGGCGCTGATCGCCATCATCCTGCTCAATGCCCTTGCCGGGTCCTCGACCAGTCCGGTCGAGCACCTGCTGGGGATCCACCACGTCCCGCGCTGGTGGCCGTTCGCCCTCGCCGGCGCTCTGGGTCTGGCCTTCGGCGCGGTCGTCCGCCGCCCGTCCGGACCGCAGGGGGAGCGCACCCCGTCCTCCTCCTCCTCCTCCTCCCGAAGTGCCGCCGGGGTGAAGCCGGCGACCCGCGGGCGGTACGCGGTGCCGCGCCATGTGCGCCGGGAGCGCGAGCGGGATGCCCGGCGCGCGTCGCGCATTGCGGCCCGACAGGAGGCGGTGCGTCAGCCCGATCCCCCCGCCCCGGTGGCCGAGGTGGCGGCGCCCGCGCCGAAGCGGCGCTGGCCTTGGCAGCGTGGGTCCTGAGCCTCGTCACGGGATACGTCCTTCGCCAGGGACGGTCATCCCGTGACGCGCAGACGCCCGCCGACCCTCGACCGCCCTGTGGCGGAAGTACGCCATCCCCCGCCCAGGGGGGGGGCTTTCCGCCGCTGCGGCTGGAGCGCCATGACATGCGCCGGCCGCTCCGCGCATAGACCTGGCTCGCCGTCCGGCCCGCGGCAAGGGCCGGGGGGCAAGGGGGGCGCCGCATGGCATCGGTGCGCGAGGCGGCGGAGCGGCTGCTGGAGTCGGAGATGCCGCTGGTGGCGGCGTACAAGGAACTGCGCGCAGGCGCGGTGACCCGGGCCGAACAGGCCCTGGCCGCGGCAGTCCTGGAAGCGCAGCGCCAGCAGGTGAGCTACCTGCAGTTCCTCAGCGAGGAACTGCCCGAACAGTTCGTCGCGGTGGGCGCGATCAGCTCGGACAGCGTCAAGTTGCGGGCCGGCCCGGGCGGTACCCATCCCCAGGTCGGGGACCTGCGCGCGGGCACGCCGGTGGTGGTCATCGAGTGGAACGGGTACTGGGCGGAGGTCCAGGCCCCCGGGGGACGGCGCGGGCACGTCTTCCGGGACTACGTGCGCACCGAGGGGGCCGGGGGCAGCGCGCCGGCGTGGCAGCGGGCGTAGCGTCGCGGCGCCTTGCGGTCGGCGGGCGCGGTGTGCGACATTGGGAACGTGGCAAGCCGGGTGCTCGCGCTGGACATCGGCACGTCCTCGGTTCGCGCCGGGCTGTACGGCGAGGACGGGCGGAGCCTCCCCGGAGCGGCGGCACGCCTCCCGCACCAGGTGCGCTACCTCCCGGACGGCGGCGTGGAGGCCGACCCCGACATCCTGTTGGCGCTGGTGGAGACGGCGATCGCACGCTCACTGCAGGCGTCCCCCGGGCCGGTGGCCGCGGTGGGCATCTCCTGCTTCTGGCACAGCCTGCTGGGCCTGGATGCGGCTGGCCGCCCCTCCACGCCCCTGCTCCTCTGGGCCGATACACGCAGCGCGGCCGACGCCCGCGCGTTTGCCCGACGGGTCGATCCCGTAGCGGTCCGCGCCCGGACCGGATGCCGGCCCCACTCCAGCTATCTCCCCGCCAAGCTCCTGTGGGTCCGGCGCGCCCATCCGGATCGGTGGGCCCGCACCCGCCGTTGGCTCTCCTTCGGGGAGTACCTCACGCTGCGGCTCAACGGCGAGGTCGTCGTCAGCGAGTCGATGGCCTCGGCGTCGGGCCTGTGGGATCAGTTCGCGCGGCGCTGGGACCCGGAAGTGCTGGAGGCCGTCGGTCTGGTCGCTGACACCCTGCCGCCGGTTGCCGACCTCACCGCCGTTCCGCTGCGGCAACAGCCGGCCGGGCGATGGCCGGGCCTGGCCGGGACGCCCTGGCTCCTTCCGGCGGGGGACGGGGCGTGTAACAATCTGGGCAGCGGCGCCACACGGGCGGACCGCTTGGCCCTGATGATCGGCACTTCGGGCGCCGTGCGGAGAATGTGCACGGGCGGGCCGTGGACGGTGCCGCCGGGGCTGTGGCAATATCGCCTTGACGGTCGCCGCGGACTTGTCGGCGGGGCCCTGAGCAACGGGGGCAACCTGCACCAGTGGCTCCTGGACGCCCTGCGACTCCCCACGGGCGACTTGGACGCGGCGCTGGCGGCGCTCCCCCCGGCGGCGCACGGACTGGTGTTCCTGCCGCTGCTGGCGGGGGAACGTAGTCCCGGGTGGGAACCGGGGGCCTTTGGGGCGGTCGTGGGGCTGCGCGAAGGCACCACGCCGCTGGATGTGCTGCGGGCGGGCCTGGAGGGGGTGGCGGTCCGTTTCGCCGCCCTGGTGGCGGAACTGGGCGGTGCCCGGACGCTGATCGCCAGCGGGGGCGGCATCTGGAATTCGGGCGCCTGGGCGCAGATCCTCGCCGACGCGGTGGGGGGCGACCTCCAGTGCTGCGCGGAACCGGAGCCCTCCAGCCGGGGGGCGGCGCTCCTGGCGCTGGAGGCCTGCGGCCGCGTGCCGGACGCCGGGGCACTGGAGGCACCCCTGGGAGCGGTGGTGCGGGCGGATCCTGCGCGGCATGCCTGTTACGAGCGGTTGCGGACGCGGCAGGAGCGGCTGTACCGCGTCCTGCGGGATGACCCGGTCATCGGTTTCGCCGACGACAGTGGCGCGGCGCCCCCAGAGGGCGCGCAGCCGTAGGGAGGGATTGCGACGGCAACGACGCAGAGCACCGCACGGTCCCTGGACGAGCTTTGTCTCAACACGATCCGGACCCTGGCCATCGACGCGGTGGAGAAGGCCAACTCCGGGCATCCCGGCATGCCGATGGGGGCGGCGGCCATGGCATACGCGCTGTGGACGCGCCACCTCCGCCACAACCCGGCCGATCCCGCGTGGTTCGGCCGGGACCGGTTCGTGCTGTCCGCCGGGCATGGGAGCATGCTGCTGTATGCCATGCTGTACCTGACGGGATACAAGCTGTCGCTGGAGGATCTCAAGCAGTTCCGGCAGTTCGAGTCGCGGACCCCCGGCCATCCGGAGCACGGGGTGACCCCCGGCGTGGAGGCGACGACCGGTCCCCTGGGCCAGGGGTTCGGCAACGGCGTCGGCATGGCGATCGCCGCCGAGCACCTCGCCGCCCGCTTCAACCGGCCCGGCTTCGATATCGTACCCGCGACCATCTACGCGATCGTCAGCGACGGGGACCTCATGGAGGGCGTCGCTTCCGAGGCGGCCTCCCTGGCCGGTCACCTGCGGCTGGGGCGCCTGGTCTACCTCTACGACGACAACAGCATCTCCCTGGACGGGCCGACGGACCTCTCCTTCAACGAGGACGTTCTGGAACGGTTTGCGGGCTACGGGTGGCACACGCAGCGCGTGGAGGACGGCAACGATGTGGAGGCGCTGGACCGCGCCATCGCCACCGCGCAAGCCGAACGGGCGCGTCCCTCGCTGATCGCCGTGCGGACGCACATCGGCTTTGGCAGCCCCAACCGCCACGACTCCAGCGAGGCGCACGGCAAGGCGCTGGGGCCGGAGGAGACCCGCCTCACCAAGGAGGCCTACGGGTGGCCGGAGTCCCCGGACTTCATCGTGCCGGAGGCGGCCCTCCAGCACTTCCGGCGCGCGCTGCCCCGGGGCGGGGAACTGCAGCGGGAGTGGGAATCCGTCCTGCAGCGGTATGCCGCGGCGCATCCCGAGGCGGCGGCGGAATTCCAGCAGGCGGTGGCGGGCACGCTGCCGGCGGGGTGGGAGGCGGCGGTGCCCGCCTTCGGGACGCAGGACGCCCAGGCCACCCGGAGCGCGTTTGGCAAGGTGCTGAACAGCGTCGCCGATCGCCTGCCGACGCTGCTGGGCGGATCGGCCGACCTGTCCGGCAGCAACGACACCACGATCAAGGGGTCGCCGCCCTTCTCCGCGGCGGACCGGCAGGGGCGGAACATGTATTACGGGGTGCGCGAGCACGCGATGGGGGCGGCGATGAACGGGATCGCGCTGTTCGGCGGTCTCCGGCCGTTCGGCGGCACCTTCCTCACCTTCTCGGACTACATGCGCGGCAGCGTGCGCCTGGCGGCCCTGCAGGGCCTCCCCGTCACCTATGTCTGGACGCACGACAGCATCGGCCTGGGGGAGGACGGGCCCACGCACCAGCCGGTGGAGCACCTCAGCGCGCTCCGCGCCATGCCGAATCTCGCCGTCCTGCGCCCCGCGGACGCCAACGAGACGGCCGGCGCCTTCGTGCAGGCGATGTGTCGGACCACGGGGCCCACCGCCCTGATCCTCTCCCGCCAGAAGCTGCCCGTGCTCACGCCGGCGGAGGGCAGCGCCGAGCGCGTCGGCCGCGGGGCGTACACCCTGCTCGACTGCGCGGGAGCGCCCGAGGTGATCCTGATGGGTACGGGCTCCGAGTTGCAGCTCGCGGTGGAGGTGGGCCGGCGGCTGCAGGCGGCGGGGCGGCGGGCGCGCGTGGTCAGCGTGCCGTGTGTCGAACTGTTCAAGGCGCAGCCGAAGGAGTATCGTGATGCCGTCCTTCCAGGATCCTGCCGGCGCCGCCTGGCTGTGGAAGCGGGCGTGGGGCAGAGTTGGTGGGAGTTCGTGGGCTTGGACGGCGACGTCGTCTCGCTGGAGCACTTCGGCGCCTCGGCACCGGCCGACAAGCTCTTCGAGGCGTTCGGCTTCACGGTGGATGCGGTCGAGCGACGGGCCCTGGCCCTCCTGGCCTAGGCGCACCGCGGGAAGGGGCGGTTGGCGATGGCGAATCCCTTGCAGAGTTTGGCGGCCATGGGCCAGAGCGTCTGGTACGACAACATCAGCCGCGAGGTGCTGAACAACGGCGCGCTGGCCGGGCTGATCGGGGCCGGCGAGGTCCAGGGGGTGACCAGCAACCCCAGCATCTTCGAGAAGGCGATCGCCGGCAGCGATGCCTACGACGCCGAGATCCGCGCCCTGCGGGCGGCCGGCAAGGACCGGGTCGGCGTGTACGAGGGGCTGGCCGTGGACGACATCCGGCGCGGGGCGGACCTGCTCAAGCCGGTGTTCGACCGGACCGAGGGGAAGGACGGGTACATCAGCCTGGAGGTGGCCCCCGACCTGGCCTACGACGCCGCACGCACGGTGGCCGACGCGCTCCGCCTGCACGAGCGCGTCGGCCGGCCCAACCTGATGGTCAAGATCCCCGCCACCGAGCCGGGCTGGAAGGCCATCGAGGAGTGCACCGCCCGCGGTCTGTGCATCAACGTGACGATGATGTTTGCCCTCCGGCACTACGACGGGGTCGCCGAGGCCTACATGCGCGGTCTGGAGCGGTGGCGGGCCGGCGGCGGCGACGTGCGCGGGGTGCACTCGGTGGCGTCCGTCTTCGTCAGCCGGTTCGATGTCCTGGTCGATAAGCTCCTCGAGGAGAAGATCGCCGCGGGGAGCGGGGACGTGGCGGCCCTGCGGGCACTGCTCGGCAAGGCGGCCTTGGCCAACGCCCGGCTGACGTACCAGCGGTTTGTGCGGACGTTCTCGGGGCCCCGCTGGGGCGCGCTGGCCGCGGCCGGCGCCAACGTGCAGCGGCCGCTGTGGGCCAGCACCAGCACCAAGAATCCCGCCTACCGCGACGTCCTGTATGCGGAGCAGTTGATCGGGCCGGACACGGTGGACACCATGCCGCCGCAGACCATCGACGCCTTCCGCGACCACGGGGTCGTCGAGCGCACCGTCGACAGCGGTGTCGCGGACGCCGAACGCACGGTGCACCAGTTGGCCGCGGTGGGGATCGATCTGGAGGAGATCGGGGAGCGCCTGCAGCGGGAGGGTATCAAGCTGTTCGCTGACGCTTTCACCAAGATGCTCGACGGGTTGGAGCAGAAGGGCAGGAGCCTGGCGGGCTGACCGCCGGGGCCGGCCCGGACCAAGGACGAGAGGACGGTGCCCAAGTTGACGGTGGCAGTGGCTGATGCCGCGTCCACGGTGGTGGATGCGGCGTTTGCGGAGCGGCGCCCAAGCCCCTTCACGCTCGTGGTGTTTGGCGCCAGTGGTGACCTGACGCGGCGGAAGCTTGTGCCGGCGCTGTACAGTCTGGACAAGCGGGGCCTGCTGCCCGACAAGTTCGCGCTGATCGGTGTGGCCCGTCGCCCCATGGGGGATGAGGCCTTCCGCAGTGGCCTCCAGGAGGCCCTGCGCCAATTCACGGATGACGGTCAGGACTGGGACCGCCTGCGCCATGTTCACTACTTTCAGAGCAACTATGCCGACCGGGGTTCCTTCGAGGAACTGGCGGCGTTGCTCAACCGCGTCGACCAGGAGCAGGCGATCGGCGGCAATCGCCTTTTCTATTTGGCCACCCCGCCAGAGGCCTACGCCACGATCACGGCGTTGCTGGGGGAGGTGGGCCTGGGCGGCGACTGGAAGGGCGGCTACTCCCGGATCGTGGTGGAGAAGCCGTTCGGACGGGACCTCTCGACCGCCCGGGATCTGAACGTCCGGATGCACAAGGTCTTCAACGAGGAACAGATCTTCCGGATCGACCACTACCTCGGCAAGGAGACCGTGCAGAACATCCTGGTCTTTCGCTTGGCCAACGGCATCTTCGAGCCGATCTGGAACCGCCAGTACGTGGACAACGTGCAGCTCAGCATCGCCGAGGACATCGGGCTGGAGGGCCGGGGCCTGTATTACGAGGAGTCCGGCGCCCTCCGGGACATGCTGCAGAACCACCTGCTGCAACTCCTCTCGCTGGTGGCCATGGAGCCGCCGGCCAGCTTTGACGCCGACGCGGTGCGCGACGAGAAGGTCAAGCTGCTGCACGCCATCCGCCCGTTCGACGCGCAGTCGGCGCGCGCCAACGTGGTGCGGGGCCAGTACGCGGCCGGCCGCATCGGCGGCAAGGCGGTCCCTGGGTATCGCGAGGAGTCCGGGGTGGCCCAGGATTCGCAGACGGAGACCTACGCCGCCATGAAGCTCCTGATCGACAACTGGCGCTGGGCGGGCGTGCCGTTCTACGTCCGCACTGGCAAGCGGCTGCAACGCCGGGCGACCGAGGTCGCCGTGACCTTCCGTCCGGCGCCGCACTCGGCGTTCCGGCACACCGGGACCGGGGCGCTGGAGGCCAATCAGCTCGTGCTCCACATCCAACCGGACGAGGGAATCGGCCTGCGGTTCGGGGCCAAGCTCCCGGGGCCGGCGATCAAGATCCAGGAAGTCGACATGAACTTCTCCTATGGCGCCTTCCAGGCGCAGCGGCCCGAGGCCTACGAACGGTTGCTGCTGGAGGCCGCGCTCGGGGATTCCACCCTGTTTACCCGCCGGGACGAGGTCGAGGCGGCTTGGGCGCTGATGACGCCGGTGCTGGAGGCCTGGGGCCGTGTGGATACGCCGGCCGGCATGGCCGGAGGGTCGGTGGGCAACCGCGAGGTGCCGTTGTGTCCGTACCCTGCCGGCGGTTGGGGACCGACCGATGCCGATGCGCTCATCGAACGCGACGGCCGCCAGTGGAGGAAGCCTTGAACCCCGGCGCCCCTGCGGGGGCGTCCGAGACGTCGCGCGTGACCGTGGTCGCGGGCGACCAGGCACTGGCCCAGACCCTGGTCGCCCGGTTTGTGGCGGCGGCGCAGAGCGCCGTCGCCGAACGGGGCGCGTTCCGCGTGGCCCTGGCGGGCGGTCACACGCCCGAGGCGGCGTACGCCGTGCTGGCCAGCGCGCACCGGGACGGCGTCCCGTGGACACAGACCCACGTCTTCTGGGGGGACGAGCGCCCCGTGGCGCCGGATCACCCGGACAGCAACTACCGTATGGCCGCCGAGGCGCTGCTCCGGCACGTGTCCGTGCCGGAGGGCCACGTGCACCGGATGCGCGGCGAGGCGCAGGACCTGGAGGCCGCCGCGGCCGACTACGCCGTCGAACTCGCCCACGCCTTCGCGATCGACACGGCCGGAGCGCCGCCCGTATTTGACCTGGTGCTTCTGGGCATGGGGGCCGAGGGGCACACCGCCTCGCTCTTCCCCGATTCGCCCGTCCTGGGCTCGCACGCCTGGGTGCAGGCTCCCTTCGTCCCGCAGTTGGGCATGCGGCGCCTGACGCTGACGCCCTGGGTGATCAACGCCGCTCGACAGGTGGTCTTCGCGGTGGGCGGGCAGAACAAGGCCGCGGCGCTGCGCGGCGTCCTGGGACCGGAACGCCAGCCGGAGCGCTATCCTGCGCAGGTGGTCTCCCCTCGCGCGGGTATCCTGGAGTGGCTGGTGGAGCGTGAACTCGCCCAGGCGGCGGGGCTGGCGGGCTAAACCCTGGGAACCGGACCGCGGGATGCGGGGGCCGCGGCGTAGCGCCGCGGCCCCCGCCGCATGTTCGGCCCCGGGCGTTACCCGGCCGGCACCAGCGTCGCGGATGTGACGTTGATCATCAGGTTGGTCTGTTGGGAGCTGTCTTTCTGGAGGCCGATGGGGGTCGTGGCGGCGTTGCCGAACTTGACGGCCGTCAGCGTCTGCGCGGGGTTGAGGGGCACGCCGATCCCCTCCATCCCGCACAGGATGTTCTGCGAGCCGCCGGTGAAGGTGATCCGGGTGTGGGAGGCGAGCACCAACTGCGCTCCGGTCCCCAGCGTGTCCCCCACCGCGAGCGAGCACCAGTCGTCGACCTGGACGGTCCGGGGCTTCCCTGTGGTGCCACCGTAGATGGGCGTGACGGTCAGGTCACCGGGTCCATAGCCGGCCCCGTCCAAGAGGTAGATGGAACTGTATTTGCCCGGGTGCGCGGGGACCGTGATGGATTTGCTGCCCACCGCGAACTGGATGGCCGACTTGTGGGTGTCCCCCAAGGGCGGGATGAAGAAGGTCACGGACGTCGTGCCCAGAGTGACCTTCACGTTGCCCGTGGGCAGCCCCTGGGCGTTGAGCGTGTTCGGCTTGGACTGCGGATTGCCGTCGAAGCCGGTCCCGTCGGCGGTGGTCCCCCCGGCGTCTCCGAAGACGATGGCGTTGAAGGGGAGAGGTAGCTGGTCCTGGCCGTTGGCCAGGACGTGGGGGCCTGCCGTGGAGGCCTTGTGGGAGGCGTGGCCCGCGGTCGCTGTGCCGCAAGCGGTCAGGGCCAAGACGCCGGTCAGTCCCAGGGCGACCAGGATGCGCCTGCCGGAGCGTTGCGCTTGCATCGGCCCACTCCCATCGCGGAAAATGCGTGGCCAGCATCTATTCGCAGGCGCCCGTTGGGCTCCTCTTTCGGTGACGGCTATGCGGCACCTTCTGGGGCCAGATGGCCGGCCGTCGCTCGGATGGGCCTTCCGCGCAGAGGAAGCGGCCCATCGATGCGGGCCCCCGCGTCGGTCGGGTCGCGCCCGCCGACAATCTGTCCCTGCCGCCCACAATGCACGCACCAGCACCCGGGCCTGGGCTGGTGAGGGGAAACCGTGGGCCTGGGCCCGCTGGTCCTGGTGGCGGCCGCGCTGTGCGCTCTCTGGCTCCTGCACGGATACCTGGGAACCGGGGCGGCGTGCCCACAGCCGCTTTCGTCGGAGGAGCCTGGCGTTGAACGCGATACGTGCCGGGGATCGCGCCATCCGCGACAGGCTGAGCGAGCACAACCGGCGCTTGGTGGCGCACAGCGGGGATTGTGAGCCGATTCCTCACGCTGGAGCGCGGATACTCCTGCCCTGAAGGGAGGCGATCCCCCATGGGACCCACGGCGGTGGGCCTGACCTGAGCCGCCATCGGCCTGATCGTCGCCCTGCTGATCGGTGGCCTTCTCTATTCCGCCGCCCAGAGCAAGGCGAGCAACGTCGCGCGCCAGACCAGCGGCACTTCCTGCTCGGACCCCAACTGCACCAATTGACCGCACTCGGCGGGGGGGCCCGGCCTCCCGCCGGCCTGCGGCCGAGTTGGCAACCCCTACCGATCCCTGTCGAGATCGCTCGCGTCCAGGTGCGGTGATGCTTCCATGGCCATGGCAGATTGCTCTTCTAGACCGGCCTGCTGAAGAGCCTGCGTCCACGATCCAAAGTGCCGTAGCGCGCGGAAGTACATCCCTGCTGGCGCTTACGGATCTCCTTGGCTGACAAGGGCGTGGGCCAAGACCGAATCTCTTCAACGATTCTCTGTGGAGTCCATTGCACTGATAGGCCCGCAGCGCGGTAGAACGCCTCCACATTGGGAAAGCCGCGCAAGATCGCCGCTCGTATGGTGCCGGGCAAAGCGCCTCCCCCGTCTGCGCGATGGGCTCTCACTTGTTCTACGAGTTCTGCGAAACTTGGCTCGAGACCCGTACCCTGCGCATAGCCAGCAGCGCGAACCGCTTGTCCCCAGTTCCCACACAACCTTGCCGCGGCGCCATAGAGCGCGGGGTTCTCGATCCGCACAGTGCTGCTCGCGGGGCTCAGATGCTTGTCCGCGCGGTCGCGGATCGTCTCCGTGATCGACTCCACCGTCCATCGGGGGTGCAGTGCGGGCTGGCACTGGATCCCCAGGCTTCTGGCAGCTGCCCACACGCTTCCATAGTCAACTACCGCCGGCTAAAGCCGGCGGCTTGCAGCTACAGGATCGTGCTGCGATAGGCCGGTTGACGGCGGCCCGCCGGGATCGCGTGTAGCCATCCCGGCAAGGTGCTTCCAGGCGATGTTCCG
>JAJZWQ010000172.1 GCA_021846605.1 Bacillota bacterium
AGTTCGGCTTCGTCCTCGCGCCTTGGTAGCCTTCCACGGTTACCCCTGAGGAACGAACTTCCGAAACGCAGCACCGGTTCCCACCCGACGCCACGACGAGGATGCGTCTTGCGCTGCATCGTTGGCGCAGACGGCCGGCGACGCCGATGCGTTCGTCGCGGGGGGGCCATCCCGGTTGACTGCTGTGGGCCTGAGGAAGAGGATGGATGAAGAGAACTGCTGCATGGGCGGCGCACAGGACGTCGACCCATGAAGGGGGATGCGCCCGATGCGACTCCGTGATCGGCTCGCCCATGAGTTGGCCGCTGGCTTCGGCACCCACCACGAAGACCCCCTAGTCCAACAGATTGCGGGGCTGCGCCGCGTCGGCGCGGCCGTCTATGACCTGGAGCAGGAACTGCAGAAGGCGGAAACGGCGAACCCGTCCTTAGACCTTTCCCGTGCCCGCTGCTATTTCGCTGGCGCGGAGACCCTGGTGACCTTTGCCGATGCGTTTGTCCTGGACGCGTTCGCCGACCCCAATCACCCGCGTCACCTGCCGCATGTGACCTTCGTCCAGGCGCAGGAGTTCTATCTGAAAATCCCTGACCTGGTCACGGCCGTGCGTCAGGAGGCGGCCTACCCAGGGGCCTCGCGCGTGCCGCTGCCGGTGCTGCCCGGCCCCCGCTTCGAGGTTGCGCACTGTCCGGTCGAGCACCTCATGGCGATGCAGCGGGCCGCGCTGAAAGTCGAGGAACTGATCGGCACCCGCATCGAGACGCTGCGCCTGCGGTCGGGGGCCGGCGACCAGCCACGCGGGTTGCGGCAGGCCGTCCTGGCCATGGCGGGTGCCCGCACCAAGCGCGATGCGGCCGACCAAGTCATCGGCGCCCTCCGAGCCGGCCAGCACGTCCCGCAGGAGACCCATGAGGAGGCCGAAGGCTTTTATTACGACGGTGTGCTGCGGCAATACCTGTACGCGGCGCAGGAACTGGAGTTGCCCGGTGTGACGGCGTCGGCACCGCAGACGGAGGAGGCCCCCGAGGAGCCCCCTGCCTCCCGAGTCCAGCCGCGGCAGTGGCAGCAGGCGCCTCGGCCTCGGTCCGGCGGTGGCTTCGGGTTCGGGGGCGGAATGGGTGGCGGGTTCGGCGGCGGAGGCGGATTCGGGTTTGGCCAACTGATCGCGGCCGATGTCGTCGGTAACCTCATCGGCGACCTGCTGGGCGGCCTATTCGGGGGCGGCGGCGGGTTCGGGGGCGGGTTCGGGGGCGGCGGCTGGTGGTGATCCCACCCCGGGGCCCTCGGGCGACGTGGGGCAGCCTCCCGGACGCTGCCCCACGTCGTTTTCGCACAGGGGGTGGAACTGGCGGCCACGGTGTTGCTTCGCGCTCACCAAGAGCCGCTAAGAGCGGAGCGTTCCATCCAGCCTGAGGCTGGGGGCACCCCGTGCCCTCCCTCATTACGGATCACCGTCCCGACCTCAAGCAGATCATGCTCTCCCTACTGACCAAGCGAGCGGGCGTCCCCCTGTGGGGCGGGGTCCACGAACGGCCACTCCTCAAGCACAAGAAGCTGAACACCAGCGCGATCAAGGACACAAGCGGTCGACGCTGCGGCTGAAGCGATCGTCTTTGACCTTTTCCATACGCTGGTGGACCCGGAGGAGTTCCGGACCAGGGACTTCCACCGGGTCGTTCTCGCAGCGCGGGCGTGCGGTTTCGACGCCCGGGCATTCGCGGACTATTGGAAGGCCACGGCCAGGGAGCGCAACACCGTATCGGATCCGACCGACGTATGGCTGTGGCGATTTGCCGCCGACAGCGGTGCGGGGCCGTCGCCGGCGATGGTCGGGGGTGGTGGCCGCCACTCACCGCACTCCGCCAGGCGGGCTAGAAACTGGGCCAGCTGAGCAACGCCTTCCGCGGTGAGGTGTGGGCCTGGCCGAGGAGCCCCCTTGCCCCGTGCTGTGATGCCGCGTGCTTCTCCTGTGACATTGGCCACGCCAAGCCCGCTCCTTGCCGCGTATGCCGCCGTACTGGGCCATCTGGGCCAGGCGGCATCGGGCGCCGCCCTCGTGGGCGATGGGCTGTCCGACGAACTGGCCGGGGCGCGCCGCGCGGGATTTGTCCGGGTGATCTGATGGGCGGCTTTGTGGCTCACAACGGGCTCCGTTCGCCGGCAGAGCTGGAGGGACTGCAGCGCACGGCGGACGCGTACGTGGACGCCATCGATCAGTTGCCCGAGATACTGTGCCAGGAGGTCTGGAGGCGAAGCCCCCATCCATGAGTGCGGTGCGCCAGTTCCACCCAGTCACGTGTCCCCGCACCCTTTCCACCAACTGCGCTATACCCGCCGCCCCGGCCGGGGCGCATACTCTGGCCATCGCCCGCCTCGGGCGTGGCGACCGGGGTGGCGCAGCGAAGGTGTTCGGGACGGTGCGCCGAACCAGCCCCGCCCGGAGGGTGGCCGACGGTTGGCGCCCTCGTGGGCGAACACCGCTGCGCAGGCGGTGCGGGCCATCCTACACGGGCCGTGGGGCGCGCTCACCTCATCCCGCTGCCTTCTGCGCGGAGGCTGCGGGATGCGCGATGGGATGATGGATCTTTGCCACGGAAGGGCGTGGATGCGGTCCACAGGCCACCGGTCCCGCCAGGCACCCCGGCCAACGCAAGTGATCAGGCCGCAGGGCCCACCGGCCGTCGGACCGTCGATTCCCGGCAGCCATTGGTCCACGAGCCGTCCCTGGAAGGCGACGCCATGCGCCACGAGGCGGCCAACATCCGCCTCAACACGCTCAACGGGACGCTGCAAAGCGTCAGCCTCAACCTGTACAACCCGTTCCTCGGGATAGACCTCATCCGCCTGGGCGGGACGGGCTGGGAGGTTGGCCTCCTCAGCGCCCTACCCCCGCTCGGCCAGACGCTCAGCACCATTGCCGGTGCCCGCTGGCTCGGCGCTCGCGCCAACCCGAAGCGGGCCGGAGCCCTGACATTCGCTGCGGCGCGGCTCCTGCTCCTGGGTCTGGCCGCGGTTCAGCTCGGGCTGCACGGCGGTACCGGGGCTGGGGCCTGGCGCCCTCTGGCCCTTGTCTCTCTCGTGGCCCTCATCAGCCTGCCGGGGGCGGTCGGCAACCTGTCCTGGCAGGCCGTCCTGACCGGGCTCCTGCGCCCCTCCTCCCGTGCCTCAGCCCTGGCGGTGCGCGGGGTGCTGGCGAGCCTGGCGGGTGTGGTGGTGCCTCTGGTGGCCGGGTGGTGGGCGCGCTCCAGCCCCGGGGTCGGCGCGTATCCGTGGCTATACTGTTTGGCCGCTGTCGTGGGCTTGGCCGAGGCGGCCGCGTTTTGGTCCATGCGCGGCAATCCGCCGGTGGCGACGCGCCGCGAGCCGATCCTTCCGGCGGCGCGTCGACTGTGGGCGGATGGGGCCTATCGCGCCTACACCCTCTGTAGCCTGCCGTTCTATCTCGGGTGGCTCATGGCCTGGCCCCTGTTCACCACCTATCAGGTGCGGGTGGCCCACGCCACCAACCTCTGGATGGCCGGGTTCACGGCTGTCAACTCCCTGGCCGCGGCCGTCGGGAGCGCCCTGTGGGCCCGCTTCGGCAACCGTGCCGGCGCCCGGATCGCCCTCCCGGTCGCCTGTCTGCTGCTCACCGTGGTGCCGCTGCAGTACGCCTTCGCGCCGGACCTGTGGGGCATCGCCGTCAGCAACGTCTTCGGGGGCCTGTTCGGCTCCGGCGTCAACCTTTATCTGCTGATCCGGCTGATGGAGGTGGCGCCGGTCGAAGACCGGGTGGTGGCCATGGGGGTGGCCAGCACGCTACTCGGCGCCGTTGGGGTTGCCGGTCCCATGCTGGGCATCGCGCTGACGCACGTCCTGCCCATGCCCCACACCTTCTGGGTTCCGGCCGTGCTGCGCGCGGGCGGCGGGCTCGCGCTGCTCGCCGCAGGTCGTGCCAGTGGGCGCACCATCGTACGGCCCGCCGCGCTGTCGTGATCCGTCAACGCGCCGGCCATCGCGTGTGGCTGTCGGTGGACCGGGGGGGGCGCCATGATCGCGGCAGCGGCCGGGACTCCCGCATGGTTGGTCGCCGCAAGCACAGCACAGGCCATCTGGGACGGCGGGCGGCCGTGACGCGGCCGTGACAATTTCCCTTGCCCCCCCACGCGTCCGTACTGGCTGCCGCATTGGCGCACCCCGCACCAAATTTCTTAATCTTCCACGCATACGCTTGGCCTCACGGCGCCCCGCCCGGCGTCGAACGCACCGAAGGGATGTGGATTCCATGTCTATCGGCTACGGCAAGGGGCTTCTGGCGCTGGGGCTCGTTGGCGGGGCGGTCCTGCTGGCCGCGTGCGGTGGGGGCGGCGGTACCAGCAGCTCCACTGCCGCGACGAGTTCGGCGGCGAGCAGTGCGGCCGCCTCGAGCACGACCAGCAGTTCCTCGAAGGCCAGCACCAGTTCCACCAGTAAGGCGGCCGGCAGCTCATACAGCAGCAGTTCCTCCAAGGCGGGATAGCACCATGCATCCGACGGGGCAAGGGGCCGTCCTCCGCGGCGCCTTGCCCCGTTTCGCGTTGTCCCGCGCGGTTGGCACGGTCCGGCGGCTGCGTCCTGGCCGGTTGTGCGAGCATGGGGCGGGGAGGTCACAGGAAGGCATCGTCGACGATCCGCATGCCCTCAGAGTGGGGTCCGGAGCTCTTGCACGAATGTATCCGGGCGGATGCGCCGCCGCAGTCGGGCAGTCCTGTTTCCGGGGGACCAATGCCGTGTTCAGGCCCCCCTGCTACTACGGTCCGTCGCCTGGCAATAAGGGGAGGGGCCTAGTCGCTGAGTCCCTGCAGGCGGACCTGGTCTTCATCAGTACAAGCCTGGGCACGCCCTGGCGGTGACACATGTCTTCCTGCCGCCCATGTCCGGCTGCCGTCGGGCCATGCGCAGTCCCGCGGGGCCGGGGAGTGCCGCATCGCGTCGGTCCCCGGCGTGCGCGGCCGCGTGATCGCGGGCGCCAACCACTCCCTGATGGTGCCCGGGGACTGGAACGCCTCGCTGGAGACGCTGGGGACCGTCGCCGAAGCATGCAACGAGGTGGTCCGCGGGGTCGTAGCCGCAGTGTCCGCTGCCAACCCGTAGGCTGAGGCGGCCGCTGACCGGGCGAGGTCGCTGCCCCCGCGGAGGATCGGGGCGTTCCTGCTGGTGGCGGGCGCGCGCTCCGATGTCCTGGTCGCCGCGTTGTAGGAGGATCCTGACGTCACCCAGGCCGTGCACACGTTGCGCCTCAATCCCAACGCCGTGCGGGGGCCCGGCTGATGGACGGCGTCGATGCAGAAGGCATAGCGCCGCAACCGGAGGAATGAACCGGGGCGCTCCCGGTGCGCGGTGGGACCGCCAGCCGCGCACACCGAGAGGAGGCTCCCCATGCTGGAGATCGCCTGCCCAGGATGCGGCGCGACCGTGCTCGCCGCGGATGGCCCCAGCCACCCCTATCTGCCGGCCGCGCCGGGGTGCTGGGCGCTATACTGCGGCCTGCAGCCATGGTACGGCGAACTCCGCGGCGAGGCCGGCATCACCACCATCCAGGACCTCGTGGACGCATATGCCGCCCAGCACGCGGCCAGCTCGGACCGTCGCAACCGCCAGTCCGTGGCGGTGCACCTAATGAGCCTGTGCCTGGGCGTGGAGCGAGGCGCCTCCGGCCGGCACCGGCGTTCCCGCATCGGGGGCTGGACCCACCGCCCCTACCCGCTGATGGAACCCCTCCCGGTCGGCTTCATCCTCACCGTCGCCGACATCAGTCGCGCGCCGGCGGCCCAGCGCGCGGCTGATGTTGCGCGCATGGCCGTCCAGACATGGGCGGCGTGGGCGCACCACCATCCCACGGTCCGCCGCTGGTTGGATGAGGCCGGATGATCGGGGGGCGGGGGACGCGTGCACGGGGCTATCTGATATCGGGGAGCTCCATTGGAGCGCTTGGCAGCAGGCAAATGCCCGCTCGCCGCCCGCGCTTAGGTGATCATGACAATCTCATCGGCAACCATGCCGACGCGGGCGGTCCGGGGGCGCGTGCAGGTGCGGGAGCCCGCGTGGCAAAGAGCCACCCGCAGATTGGCCCGTACGGGAGATGCGCACATGCGACGATCTCGCCCCCGCCCCTGGATGGCCCTGGCGGTGGCGGCCATCCTCCTGAGCGGGTGCGCCGCCCCGCCCGCGG
>JAJZWQ010000173.1 GCA_021846605.1 Bacillota bacterium
GCGGCTTCCGCCTCAATGCGGACCTCAACGGCGCTCGGAACATCGCCTGGAAGCACCTTGCCGGGATGGCTACACGCGATCCCGGCGGGCCGCCGTCAATCGGCCTATCGCAGCACGATCCTGTAGCTGCAAGCCGCCGGCTTTAGCCCAATACCGCTTAGTTTGGCGTTGCCGAGCGGCCGCTGCGAAAGGCCATCGTTCGGTGCGAGGGGTGCCGAGGGGTTCAGCGGCAAGGCCTTTGGGCCGGTGATGGCAACCTTCAACCGCGCCGCCGGAGAGCGCCGTGGCGCCTTATCTGAACGGTATTGGCTTTAGCCGGCGGTAGTTGACTCGTTCGGCCCTTGCCGCAGGACCGGCCGTGAGGCCGGGGCCCGCTGCAGGCACAGGGGTCCGCGTGCCACTCGGCAAGGAGTCGCCGTACGCCTGTCGGGAGCAAGCCCCCGTGCCACTCGCGCCCCGCCAGCAACCGGACCCACCACTCCTCCCGGCACCGACCTGGAGGGCATCAGGCCGCAGGGGCATCCGTCGTTGATCTGACGTTGGCCCCCGTAACTGCGCCAGCCTTCTGGCCACGGCTTGTTCCGGCCGCCCGGGGTCGTCTGTGCCTCTGGACGACGCCCTGATCTCTCCAGGGTGGTCGGGCGGGCCGACTCCTGAGAATGGAGAACATCTGTTTGGGCTCACCGGGACTCGGCGGGGGTCCCTCAAGGACCTGAGCGGACCAGAGCGAAGACCGCTCGCCGACGGAACAAGGAGTTGGCTTGCCTTGACGAGCGCCCCCCGACTCCACATCAGGCGGCCCCTGGCCATCGCGATGTGGGACTTTTCCTGGCTGGAGCGTCGCTGGCCCGGAGCGGGTTACGAGGACTGGGACAGCGTCCTGGGCGAGTTGGTCGAGCGGGGGTACGACGCGGTGCGCATGGACCCCTACCCGCACCTGCTGGCGGTGGCCCCCGATCGCGAGTGGACCCTGCCGCCCTGCTGGAACCAGCAGGACTGGGGCAGCCCGGCGTCGATCCGGGTGACCGTCCGGGAGCCGCTCCTGGAGTTTCTGCGCCTGTGCCGGAGACGCGGTGTCCGGGTGGCGCTGTCGAGCTGGTTTCGGCAGGATGCGGACGAGGTGCGACTGCGCATCCGCTCGCCCCTGGATCACGCCGACGTCTGGATCCGCACGCTCCGCCTCCTGGAGCAGGCGGAGCTCTTGGATGACAACATCCTATACGTCGATCTGTGCAACGAGTTCCCGTTGCAAGACTGGGCGCCCTTTCTGCCCCCGGGCGCCAGCGGCGGCGCCTTCCTCAGGGCATCGCCGGAGGGCTCCGCCTGGATGGAGGCCGCCATCTCCCACGTGCGCCGGCACTTTCCCGGACTACCCCTCTGCTTTTCCATCACCTCGGAGTACGACACGCTGGCGAAACAGCAGGTCTCGTTCATGGACCTCCTGGAACCGCACATCTGGATGACGCACTTCACCGACTTCTACGCGCGTGTCGGCTACCACTATGAAAAGTTCCAGTCCGTGGGCTACGAGAATCTGGTGGCCAACGCCGAGAGGGTGTACCGCGAAGCCCCCGCCCACTGGTCGGGGGCTCTGGAGGCTGGCATCCGACGGATCGCCGCCTGGTCCGCCCAGGTGGATCAGCCTCTGGTCACCACGGAGTGTTGGGGTATCGTGGACTACAAGGATTGGCCGATGCTCGATTGGGGCTGGGTCAAGGAGCTCTGCGAGGTGGGGGTGCGCACCGCTGTCCCCACGGGGAGATGGGCGGCTATGGCGACCAGCAACTTCTGCGGTCCCCAGTTCGTCGGCATGTGGCGCGACACCGGCTGGCACCGCCGCCTGACGGACACGATCCACCGCGGCCGGCTCCCGGCTGCGGCCACGGACCAGGAGCGCTGACCCGCACCAGAGGGGCCATGCTGCCGCAGACGCCTGGCCCCCCCCCGGCGGCCGAGCCCGCTCGGCCCCAGGTCTGGATCCGGCGGCGTTCCACCTGCCCCACACGTCGACCGCGACACCCTCGGAGGCGGGGCGCCGGCAACCGGACGGCCCGCTGCGCCAACGGGATCGCCGATGCAAGTGGGCCAAGGACCGCACGCGTGTTTGCCAACCCCTCGGCCCCTGTTCCCATCCCCACCTGCTCCTGAAGTCGGGCCCGGGCTGGACCGGATGGTGCGCACGTTGGCACGCACTTACCCTGTCCGCCATCGCCGCCGCGCGCCGGGAGGTACCCGCCGCGGCGGCGCCAGGAGGGATCCGCCGTGGCCCTGACCCAGCATCCAGGGCTGTCGAAAGGAGCGAGGCCTCTGGCTGACCATCCCGCACTGGCCAGCCCCGCACGGCACGGATCGGGCGGACCGGCCGGCCCGTGGGGATCGAGAGCAGGGACGGGGATCGCGCGGTGCCGTCCCTGCCGCCGCTTGGTGGGAAGACACGTGCATCGGGACGCGCCGCTCGGCGCTCGGCCCGGGGTCAGGGCCCGGCCGCTGCGAACGACCGGCCAGTGGTGCAGGACGAGTGGGGCGGCGCCGCCGGACGACCCGCCAGCGCCGGTCGGGGTCGCGGCCCCCAGGGCGGTCCCCCGAGCCCGCTCTTGGCGAACGTCCTGCTGGATGACCTGGACCGGGAACTGACCGCACGCGGTCACCGCTTCGTCCGCTCGCGGACGCCTGGAACGTCTACGCCCGCAGCAAACGGGCGAGGCAACGGGCACGTCCGGCGGTGTGGAAGGAGGGGGCCTGAAGGCCCCTTCCTTCCCGCTTCAGGCGTCCACGCCGATGGTCCGGGGCGGCAACCCCATGGCCTCCATCAGGACTGGCGCCCCCGCCGGCCCGCCGACCGGTTCCACGCGCACAGTGCGGGCCTCGCCCGGCAGGAGGGTGAAATCGTTGGGGTCGACGTCGCGACCCTCGGCTGTCAGGTGCACGACCAGCGCCACCACGGATCCCCGGTTCTGAACCTCGAGTTCCCCCGTGCCGGTCCGCACCGCCGCCACGGTGGGCGCGGGGAGTTGCCGCAGCGGGGCGAACGCCGGGCCGTCGGTGACGGTGAAGGCGTACGTCTGCCCCACATCCGTCCCCAGACGCAGGCGGAGGAAGAAGGCGTCTCCCGGCACCGCCTCGACCGGCCAGCGCAACTCCCCCAGGGGCGTGGCCGGTCCCGCGTCGGCGGGCGCGCTGTAGACCTCGCCTCGCAGGACGCGGCCGCCGCTGTCGTGCAGCTCGGCGAACACCCGCGTCCCGGGCGCCACCGTCCCCCGGCGGACATGCAGGAAGACCGTCGCCGCGAATTCCTCGCCGCCCCGCCAGGCCACGCGCTCGTAGCGGCAGGAGAGGTGCCAGGGCGCAAAGCAGCGGCGGAGGAAGCCATAGGCCGGCTTGGGCTCGCCGTCGTAGTCCAGCAGCGAGTTGTTGGCGGTGTTGGCGTAGGGCTCGTTGCCCATCCAGATCAGGGCGCCCGAGGCCTGGGGCTCCCGCCGCCGCACCGACTCCACGCAGAACCGCAGGGCCTCCGCCTGCAGGTAGCGGCTGCAGGCCACGTAGGTCGGCAGGTCGGGCACCTCCGGACTCCAGGGCCCGAAGAGGCGGATCATCAACTCCCAGTCGATCCACCAGTCCCCGTGGTGCACCCAGAGCGGATTGCTGCGGCTGGGCGGCCACAGGGGGTATCCGCCGGAGATGCGCTCCAGCACCGCCAGCCGCGTGGTCCCCGGCGCGCCCATCTCGCTGCGGAACAGGGCGTCGTCCCGGTTGAAGTACGTGTACTGGTGGGGGTGGCCGCGGTAGCCCCACGGGCCGTGCACGTCGTGGTGCACACCCTGGCCGAACTCTTTCTCGTCGGCCCCGTGGCGTGGACCGGACGGGCTGCTGGGGAAGAACGTCCGGCCGGGATCCTCGGCGGCCACCACGGCGGCCAGGCGTCCGATGTTGGGGTGCGCCTCGGTCACCGGCCGCCCGTCGGCGAAGGTCAACTCGTTGCCGCCGCACCAGGCCATGAGGCAGGCGTGGTTCCGCCGGCGCAGGATGGAGTGGGAGGCCACCAGCGCCATCTCGTCGACCAACTCGGGGTCATCGCAGGGGATGTTGTCCAGGCCGGAGGAGGACTGGAAGAACTCCTGCCAGACCAGGAGGCCCATCTCGTCGCAGAGGTCGTAGAAGGCCTGCTTCTCCAGAATGGCCCCGCCCCAGACGCGCAGCATGGTGCAGCCCATGCGGCGGAACCGCTCCAGCAGCGGTGCATAGTCGGCGCGGCGCAGCGCCCCATATAGGGGCGTGGGCGGCACCCAGTTGATGCCCTGCAGGTAGACGCGTTGGCCGTTGCATTCGCAGGTGTAGGGGAGGGCGGATGCCGGGGCGCCGGGGTTGCCGACGAACGTGATGTGCCGGAAGCCCACGGTCAGGGTGTGCTCGTCGCTCACCGCGCCGTCGGGACCCCAGACCGTGATCCGCACCCGGTAGAGCGGCCGCTCCCCCATGCCCGTCGGCCACCAGGGCCGCACCCCGGGGATGCGCGCCGTCACATCCAGCGCGCCGGTCCCCGACCCCTGCAGGGCCAGCGGGCTGGGCCTCGGCGCGGGGGCCGCCTCCCCGCTCCACAGGACCTGCTCCCCCTCCAACACGCTGACGACCGTCCGGCAGCGGTCCCAACCCGCCCCCTCCGCGAAGAGGCCGCAGCGCAACTCGCCCTCCCCGTCCAACCAGTCGGCAACCACCGAGGAGCCCACCAGGCGGACGGGGCCGGTGCCCACCAGCCAGGCGTCGTCCCAAATGCCCACCGGCACGATGCGAGGGCACCAGTCCCACTCGTAGTTGAACCGCGACTTCAGGGTGGAGATCCGGCTGGAGTAACCCAGTTGCCCGGTGACCTCCGGCGGCGGCGCAAAGGTCACGGCCAGCGTGTTCTCCTGCCCCGCCGGGGCCAGGACGCCGGTCACCTCGATGGTCACCGGCCGGAACATCCCCCTGAACGCGCCGACGGGCTTGCCGTTGAGGGAGATCTCCCCGCTGTAGTCCAGGCCCTCGAAGTGCAGGAAGCGCCGGACGCTGCCGTCCTCCGGCGTCCGAAACGCCGTCCGGTACACCCAGTCGCGGTGCTCCACCCACTCCGCGTCGCGGCTGGCGAAGCCCACGTTGAGGTCGGGGAGGAGCCCGGCCTGCTGCAGGTCGTGCTGCACGGCCCCGGGCACGGTGGCGGGCAGCGGGCCCAGGAGCGGCTTGTCGGCGCGAAAGCGTTCCCCGTATGGCCAGAACCCGGTGAGCTCCCACGACAGCGACCCGAGATCCACACGCATGCCGAAACCCCCTTGACGTCGATTCAGCGCGGGGCGGCTACGCCGCGTGATTTATGGAGCCGAAGGGAATGGAGCCGCGCGCCCGCAGGCGCAGCCGGTGACCTGAACTGGTTCTGGGCGCCGTGCTGCATCCCGTGGCCGTCAGCGCGGCGCCCACCAGCAACTGACGTCGCGATCTCGGTGTGGGCACCGTGCGCACCTCCTGTCGAGGGTATCCGGATGCGGCCCGGGACGCGCCTGGCGGCCGCACGCGCGACCCCGGCCGGGCATGGCCCGCCGAACCGCCGGCACGGGCAGGGCATCACCGACCGCCCGCCATCCTGTGGGTGGCGGTACACCATGTTGTGGTGGAAAGTGTAGCATGCGAAGATGTGCACTTCCAGGAGTCTGCAGCAAAGCCGGGCTGTGGGAGAGCGCTTCTCGAACGGGCGCTCTCGTGCAGGGGATTTGGGCCAATACCGGTGAATTAGGCACGGATGCGGACTGCGTCCTCGGCAGAACGAGTGGGCTGCGGCCAAACACGGTGCGCGGCACACTTGACCGGGAACTTCGACATCTTGCGCTTGATGACCCGCGGATTGGCGCGGAGCCGTCGTGGTGGAAGAATCTCTCTCGGGTCGAGTATGTCAGCGAGGGCTTGCTGGTACAGGTTCTGTAACCCACTGAGGGGAAAAAACACGCCGGGCAATGATCTTACGCTGCACCACGTTCACGGCATGTGTGAACGACAATCGCTGAGGATCAATGTCCCGCTGCAACGCAGCATCGTGCATCATGGCACGAATGGCATAGTGCGCCAGATAGTAGCCGC
>JAJZWQ010000174.1 GCA_021846605.1 Bacillota bacterium
CGAACTGGACGCCCTGCTCGACGACGTGCTACGCGGCAAGGCCACCACGGAGGCGGGGGAGGCGTGAGCGACGCCCCCGCCTCCCCCTTGACCCTCGATCAGGCGGCACGCGACCTGCTGGAATCGGAGCTTGCCGCCCTCCTGGTCAGCGTCGGCCCGCAGGCCCAGGGCCGCTGGCGGGAACTCCGCGCCGCGGTGGCGGCGGGCGGCATCCCCGCCGCCCAGCTCGATGCCCTGGAACAGCTTCTGGTCATGGGCATCGAAACCGGGCGCTTTGAACGGGCCCAGGGGCGCGCCGCGGACACCCTTGCCCGAGGGCTGTATGCGCGCACGCCCGGAGGGCGGGCACGTGCCCAGCAGGCCGCGGCCGTCAACACCGCTCTGGAAGCGCTGGCGGGTACCGTATTGGAGTCCGTGCGCTTTGCACCCGATGGTCCCACGGGCTGCCGGGTCACCCTGGAAACCGGTCGCGGAGAAGTCAGCCTGCGCATCGACCGCCAGGGCATCCGGCTGGACAGCGTCGGCGTCGGCGGCTGAGGCTGAGGCGCTCAGGGCAGCGGCGCGTCCGTGCGGTCGTATACGCCGAGTGTGGGCTCCAGCCCCCCGAGCCAGACCCGCACCTCGGAGCGCGGGCGCAGGGCGCCGCCGCAAGCCCGCAGCCCCTCGCGCAGATGGCGCCGGTCCGCGGTGAGCACGACGAGGCGAGAGCGGCACCGCAAGACGCGCGCCGCCTCCCGCAGCAGGGCCGGATACAGGGCCGCGTTGTCGGTCGCCCGGCCCATACGGTGGCCGAACGGCAGATTGGCCACCACCGCCGTGGCGGCCCCCGCCTCCAGCGGCAGGGCGCGCGCGTCGCCCTGCCGCAGATCCACCGTGACCCGTCCCTGCGCGACCCATCCCGCCAGCGATCGCGACGCCGCATCCAGGGCGCGCGCATCCACGTCCACCCCGAGCAGGCCGCAGGGCCCGAGCATCGCCCGCTCCGCGAGGAGCGTGCCCGACCCACAACACGGATCACAGCATAGGTCGCCGGCGCGGGCCCGGCTCGCCATGGCCATGGCCCGCGCCAACGCCGGGTTGAGGGCCCGCGCCATCAGGGCCACGCGGTACGGCCGGCGACGCTCACAACCACAGACGCGCGCCCGTCCCACGTGAAGTCGTCCACTGCGGTCCAGGATGGCCACCAGATCCGGCGCGTCGTGCGCTGCCGCGTCGACCGGCCCGCCCGCCGCGCGCACCACGGCCGTTCGCACCGCGGCGGCGTCCCTGGCGCGGTTGATCCACTGCGACTCAAACCAAAGGCGCGTCGCCGACGGCAGGCGGGCGGGGGGCGCATCCGCCGAGCCGCTCCAGACCAGATCCACCAGGGCCCGCAGCGTGCCCGCCCCACGCTCGAGGAGCCCGGGATCGCCCGCCGCCACTTCCACCCAGCCGTCGCCGACCCGACCCACCGCGACCCCCAAAGCCTTACACTCACCGATCAGGAAGCTCTCGATGCCGGGCAGGGTCACGGCCACCAGCACGCCTGTCCCCTCCCCCGCGGTGCTGCCGAGCGTACCACACCGCGGACCGGCCGGTTGACGACCGAAGTGATACCGCGATACCATGACCCCGGAAGGGAAGCGGCTGCCATGTCGGTCCGGTTCGTCACGACCAACGTCCGGTTCGCGCCGGAGGACTACGCGGACCTGCAGCGTCTGGCGGCGGCGAGTGGCCGCAGCCTCGCGCAGTGCATCCGGCTTGCCGTGAGCGCCTACCTGGGTCGGCCCGACGGTCAGCCGGACGAGGGCGCGGCCGAGGAGATACTCCCGTACGGGCCGCCCGGCTCCGGTACCGAGGTCGCGGCCGAGGTGCACGGAGAGACGCTGGTCCTCAAGAACCCGCTGCCCGGGGTGCCGGACGGGGACACGGTGTGGGTCCGCTGCATCGGCGCGGCCGACCGAGCCGTGCAACGGCACCACCGGCAAGTGGTCGCGGACCTGCTGGCCGAGTTCGAGGCGATGGAGGCCGGCCCTCCAGCCCCGGCACGCGCCGAGGACAAGGAGATCTACGACCCGTGAAAGAGGCCTTCACTGACACCGGTCCGCTCTACGCCTTCTTCGACAGCCAGCACCCCCGCCACGACGACGCCGTCCAGTTGTTCGCGGCGGCTTGGCCGTTGGTAACGACCAACCTGGTGGTGGCGGAGGTTGTCGCGCTGGCCATGCACCGGCGCGAGCCAGCCTTTGGCATCCGGCTCGCCGAGCACCTCGTGGAGGGCCGGCCCGCCCGAGTGGAGCGGACGACCGCGGCCGACGAGGCGCTCGCGGTCCGCTTTCTGAGGCGCTTTGCGGCAACCGGCGTCAACTTCGCCGATTGCGTCTCCTTCTCCGTCATCGCCCGCCTGCAGTTGGGCCTCGTCTACTCCTTTGACCAGAACTTCGCCCCACCCGGATTCTTCCGACTCGAACCCGCCGAGTGCTGAACGCGATCAGCCGACCAATCCCGGGCGGCTGCCGGGCTTGACGGCCGCCGCCGCGCCGGCGCGGCAGAGCGGGCAGTCGGCCGCGTCCCAGGAGGCCAGTTCAAAGCGTCCGAGGCTCACGTACGGGACCGCGAAGACCGACACGGGATCGGCGGTGCGATCGCAGTACGTAGCAACCCCGACCACGCGCGCCCCGGCCGCTTCGATCAGTGCCAACACCTCGTGCACCGAGCCACCCGTCGTCAGGGTGTTTTCACAGACCAGCACCGGCTCCCCTGACGCCAGACGGAAGCCCCGGCGCAGCGCCATGCGTCCCTCGGCATCCCGCTCCGAAAAGATGAACCGCAACCCCATGGCCTGTGCCAACGCAAATCCCGGGACGATCGCACCCAGGGCGGGGCCCAGCACCGTCTGCGGACGCAGGCCCCGGTCCAGGACCGCCGCGGCCAGCGCCCCCGCCAACCGCCGCGCCACCTCCGGCCGTTCGAACGGCGCGGCAACCTGCAGGTAGCGATCGGCGTGGCGGCCCGAACTCAGCACGAAGTGGCCGCTGAGCAATCCGTCAGCCCCACGCAGCGTCTCTTCCAACTCCACCTGTCCGCCCCACGGTATGCCCCCCGTGGCCGCTCCACCGCTGCCCACCGCTCTTGCCATCCATCGTCCTGGTAATGAAATGTGTACCGACCGCTCCCGGTCTTCCACACGCCCGCCCGACCAGGACCGCGCCCCTTTCGGCCTACGATTTGCCCCACCCGGGGGCCAAAGGCAGCAGACGAACTTGGACCACCCGGCATCCAGCGTACGCCGGGACACCCGTCCGGCGCAAAGAGCGCGCACCAGCCCGCCCCCGCTGCGGTATCCACGCGGTTGCGCAACCGCCCCAACGCGTCGTTACGGCCGCCGCAGCCAACGCCCGGCCGGTGCGCCCTGCGGCGCACCGTGCAACCACACGGGCCGCCCGTCCACCAAGGTCGCCACCACCTCGGCGGTCGGCGGACACAGCCGCAGGACCGGCCCGTCGGGGTGGCGGCTCCATTGGTGCACCGGTTTGGACGGCGCCTCGGGGCGGACCACCACCAGATCCGCGTCGGCCCCGACCGCGATCCGGCCCTTGGCGGGCCACAAACCCCAACTGCGCGCCGGCCCCGCGGCGCACAGTTCCACCAGGCGCCGCGGACCCAGGCGGCCGTAAAGCATGGGCAAGATCAGTTGCACGCCCGCGAAACCCGCCGGTGCGGCCGGAACGGCGCAGGCCTTTTCGGATGTCGCGTGGGGGGCGTGGTCCGAACCGATCTCGTCAATGGTGCCGTCGGCGATCCCGGCCCACAGGGCCGCCTGATCCACCGCCGCGCGCAGGGGGGGGTTGACCTTGGCCAGGGCGCCAAGGTGGGCGGCCTGGGCGTGGGTCAACAGCAGATGGTGCGGACACGCCTCCCCGCGGACGTCGACGCCGTCGCCCTTGGCCCGCCGCACAGCCCGCACCGCCCCGGCGGCGGACAGGTGCGCGACGGCCACGGGGGCGCCCGCCGCCGCGGCCAACAGGCAGATGCGCGTGACCGCCTCCACCTCGGCCAGGGCCGGCCGCGCGGCCAGATGGGCGTCCAGGCCTTCGATGCCGGCCGCCCGGCATGCCGCCGTGCTCAGCAGATCACCATTTTCGGCGTGTACCATCGTCCGCAAACCGCGGGCGCCGGCGACGCGCAGCGCCTCCAGCAGGGCCCCGTCGGCCGGTGCCGGCAGGCTGGCGGTCGTCTCGCCCAGAAAAAGCTTGAGGCCGATCGCGCCGGCCACAGCCAGGGCATCGATCTGATCCACGTTGGCCGCCGCCAGCAACCCGTAAAACCCGTAGTGGCAGCGGCTGCGACCCGCCACGTCTGCGGCCTTGGCCTCGAGGGCCGCGGCCGTGGCGGTTGGCGGCACCACATTGGGCATGTCCAGCACGCACGTCACCCCGCCCGCCACCGCGGCGGTGGATCCCGCCAGCCAGTCTTCCTTGTGGGACAGACCGGGTTCCCGAAAGTGCACGTGGGCGTCCACCAGTCCCGGCAGGACAACGCAACCCTCCGCATCCAGTGCCGGTGCGTCCGCAGGGGCCGAGCCCGGGGGGGCAAGGGCCGCTACGCGCCCGTGGCGCACGCCAACCTCCAGCGGTTCCAGAGCGGCCGGCGTGCACACCAACCCACCCCGAATCCACAGGTCCATGTCCGTCCCTTGTGAGGGCCGTTGCAATACCGCCCACCTGGTTCGAACCGTGTGTACCAACCGATCCCTCGGCCTTCCACACGCCCGCCCGACCAGGCCTTTCGCCCCTTTCGGCCTGAAATTGGCCCCTCCACGGGGCCGTAGGCAACCGGCGGACTCGGATCGCGCAACCCGATCTCCGGGGGCCTGTCAAGCCCCCCTACGGGTTTTCGGCGGACCCCGCCCATCGCGCCCTTCCACACCGTACCCGCTGCAGCAGCAACGGGGCCGCCCAGGGGCCAGCGGGCGCACCGTGCCGTTGCCGCGGCTGCCCAGCAGACCGCTGGTCCCAGCATGGTCCCGAACCGTGCCGTCGGCCGCGATGGCAACACGCTACAGCCGCTCATACCTATCTTGTCGGCGCGTCTTGCGCCATGTCTACGGCAACTGCTTCAACCTCGGCCGCCGTACCCGCCGCGCGAATGCGCCCTCCGCAAACCGTGCCACCGGGCACGCCCTCGCGCTCGGGGCCCCCCCCCAGATCGCCGCGCTGCGTGCCTGCCGCAGACACGCCGGTGGGACCCTGGGCCCGCCACCCCTGCCAGGCCATCCCGGGGGCGTTGCCATTTTGGCGCGCCCCTTTCAAGGGATTCAACGGCGCGCCGGGATACCCTGGAAGCCGGACGGCCAGGGATTCGGGCGCAGGTGAACGTGCCAAGCGATCGCCCCGCCCGGTCTCCGCCGGCCGCGGCTCCGCCATGCATCGTCCGTGACCGGCCCCCACCGCGCCGGTCCAGGCGCCACGGTCACGCACGCGCCCCACGCCGCTGCCTGCTACACTGGTCGTGGCGCCGCCGCCGAGAAGGGAAGGGTCGCACATGGCATCACCGGGGCCACAACGCAGGGCCATCGTCTTGGCCGAGGACAGCTATCAGGAACTGGAGCTCTGGTATCCGTTGCTGCGCCTCCGGGAAGCCGGAGTGGACACCCAGGTGGTGGGACCTGCAGCCGCCACCTACACGTCGAAATACGGCTACCCGGTTCAGGCGGATCTCGCGGCGGCCGACGCGGTCGCAACGCCGTGGGATGCCGTCGTCATCCCTGGCGGCTACGCGCCGGACCGCATGCGGCGACACCCGGAGATGGTCCGGCTGGTGCGCGACGCGGCACAGCGCGGCTCCATCGTGGCGGCCATCTGCCACGCCGGCTGGATGCTCGGCTCGGCGGACATCCTGCGCGGGCGGCGCGTCACCTCGTTCAGCGCCATCCGCGACGACCTCGTGCACGCGGGGGCACAGTGGGTCGACGAGCCGTGCGTGGTGGACGGCAACCTGATCACCTCGCGCAAGCCCGAGGACCTGCCGGCGTTCTGCAGGGCCCTCCTGGGCGCCCTGGGCGCCGCCCGCTGACCCGCCCGGG
>JAJZWQ010000175.1 GCA_021846605.1 Bacillota bacterium
AGCCCGGGTGCTGCGGCACCGCCGTGTCGTGAGAGGTACCGACCGTGACGATCTCCTCGGACCGCGTGAGGACTCGAGGGTCGCGGCGCTGAACCTACGGTCGTCGCGCACTTCGGGGGCAATCCGTCAACCCGGTGGTTTGATGATCACCGGCTCCTTAGCGGCGGCGGTGTCCACGTTGCTGGCGTGGCCCTCGACGTGCGCGGTGCTGGGCCCCGCGGTCCTGGAACTGGGGCCACTATCTGCCCGCCTGCGCGACGCCTGCCTGGCGCACCTGCGCGCGCGTCGCGCTGCCACTGGAGCGGCCCGCGGACTGGGTATGTGGCGCGACGCTGACCTGCAGTTGCCCGCACTGTGCCGAGATGGCGCGGTTCCTCGCCGATCCCACGCGCCAGGGCTGGGAGCTGAGGGCCATCCAGTTGACGCGCTCCCAAGTGGAGCACACGATCGCGCAGAGCCCCTGCGACCTGGACACCACCACCCTGACCAGGGGCCGTCCCTACACGCTGGTCTGCACCAAGAACCTGGCCAGAACGCGGCAAGCGCGACCCCGGCGATGCTCGATCTTCGCCACCGGAACCGAGGCATCTGACGCACCTCCCCGTCGCTCTTGGGACGGACCGCCCAAGACGCCCCCTTGCAGGAGCGCGTCATTCTCGCCGATCTCGGTGGACGCTTTCCGGAACGCCGCCACTTCGTGGCGTATGTCTTGTCCCCGGTCCGGTGATGCCGGTGGCGGCCTGAGGCCAGATTGCCCGCAGTTGGTGCGTCACAAGGGCCGGCGCAACGCCGGCCGGCACCGCGCTTGGCGGGCCCTGTGCCCGAAGGCCCCCCACGAGAATGACGCCAACCGCCAGCGACGAGGAGTACGTGGAACTGTGCGCGCCGCCCCGCCCTCCGGACCCAGTGCCCGTCCATGCTGGGCGTGCCGTCGGGCACCGCGGGGGTGCCATCCCCCTGGCGGAGCGCATCCCCGCAGGGGCGGCGGTCCGGTTCCACGCCAGGCCTGGGGACGCCGTCTGCGCTGGCGCCGGACCGGATGCTCCCACGGCGTCCACGGTACGCTATCGCCAACTGACCACAGGGGCGGGGGGCGATCATGCCAGAGGACGGTGGCGGGTGGCTGGCCTCCCCGGAGGACACGCGCGCGCTGCTGGAGGCGAGCGACAGCCTCTCCCGCCAGGTCGCCGATCTGGTGGCGGAGTTGCCGTTCGGCGAGCCGCCTACGCTGGCGGACGTGCAGCGGGCCCTGCCCGCACCTGACCTGCGTGGCCAGCACGTTCCCCAACCGGAAGGCCCAGGTGTCGACATCGTGTACCTGGACACCCTGACCGACGACCGCCGCCTCTGGCAGGAGGTGGTGCAGCCCCTGGTCGCGGGCACCCTGCGGCCGGAGTCCCTGCCCAAGGCCCAACAGGTCCGGAACCTGGACGACCTGCGGCACCGGCTCCTGCTCGGCGGGGTCGTCCTCCTGCCGCCGGGGGGCCTGCCCCTGGGGATCAGCATGGAGGGCGTGCAGCAGCGCGTCGTGGGTGAACCGACGACCGAACGCGAGGTCATCGGACCCAAGGAAGGGTTCGTCGAGAACTTCCAGATCAACATCGGCCTGATCCGCAATCGCCTGCGCGACCCGAGCCTGCGCATCGAGTACCACACGGTCGGCCGGCGCTCCCGGACTCGCGTGGCCATGGTGTACCTGGCGGATGTCGCCCGCCCCGCCCTGGTCCAGCGCGCCCGTGCCGGCCTGCGCACGATCGCCATCGACTTCGTGCGCACGGCGATGGACGTGGCCGAGTTGACCTTCCAGCACGGTTGGTCGGTCTTCCCCCTGGTGGAGCAGACCGAGCGGCCGGACCGGGTCACGCGGGGGCTGTCCCTGGGCCGCCTGGCGCTGGTGGTGGAGGGCGCGCCCTTCGTGCTGCTGGTGCCCGTGACCTTCTTCGCCCTCCAGCACGACGGAGAGGGGGCGCTGCCGGGGCCGGGGGTGTCGCTCTTCATCCGCCTCCTGCGCATCAGCGGGCTCTTCCTGGCCCTTGCCCTGCCGGGCCTCTACGTCGCCGTCCTCGGGGCCAACCCGCTGATGATGCCCGTGCCCCTGACCATCACCCTGGCCGCCGCCCGCTTCGCCATCCCCTACCCCGTCGCCACCGAGGTCGTGCTCATGATGCTCGTCGCGGACATCCTCGCCGAGGCGACGGCCCAGTCGGCGAGCGCCATCGGCAACGCGCTGTCCATCGTGGGCACGTTGATCGTGGGCCAGCTGATGGTGCAGGCGCACCTGGCGTCGACCCTGCTGATGATCGTCGTCGCCGCCAGCCTCATGGGGTCCTTCCTGACCCTCAAGTTTCCGCTCTCATACTCCCTGCGCATCTGGAAGTACGGGTTGGTGCTGCTCGCCGGCGTCGGCGGCCTTCTGGGTTGGTTCATCGGGCTCCTGGCCATGCTCGTCCACCTGGCCTCGCTGGAGTCGGCGGGGGTTCCCTACCTGGCGCCGCTCGCCGCGGCCAAGAGCCCGGCGGCGGTCGCGCGGGCGGTGGTGAAACCCAGCCGGGGCAAGATACGCCTGCGGCCCGCCGAGTACCGGCCGCGGCAGTCCGTGGCCGCGCGCCGACGAGGCAGGAGGTGAGTCCCGCGCAGTCACGGGTTTCCGCCTGGCAGATCGGCCTCCTGGTGTTCGTTCTCAGCCTGTGCCTGACCCCTTTCGACCTGCCGGCGTTGCTCGTCCCCCGCATGGGGGCGCGCTCGGCGTGGTGGGGGATGCTGCCGGCGCTCTTCGTCGGACTCTGGGGGATCGCGGTGGCCGTGGCCCTCTCCCGCCGTTCCACGGGGCGCAGCCTGGACCGGACGGTTCTGGCCGCCATGGGGCCGGTGGCGGGGTACTCATACCTGGTCGCACTGACGGCCCTGTTTGTCTTCAGCGTACCGGGGTGCCTCCTGGTGTTCGGCCCGGCGGCGCACGACGACCTGCTACCCCGCGTACCCATCGCCTTCGTGGCCGTGATGGTGGCCTGCGTCGGCGTGTATGCCGCGCGCTCCGGCCCTGAGACCATCGGCCGCTGCGCCGAGGCCCTGGCGCCGTTCCTGGTGGTGGGGCTCGCGGGTATCTACGCCCCCATGGTGGGGTTGCACCTGAGCTTCGCACGCGTCCTGCCCGTGCACCCGCCGACCTGGTCCCAGTGGATCTCGCCGCAAGTCGCCGGCGCGACGGGGACCATCCGCGGCTTCCTGCCGCTCCTGGTTCTGGGCCCCGCGATCGCGGGGCAGGTGCCCGCCCTCCGCTTCGGGCTGGCCTCGACCCTGGCCTGGCTCTTGATCGTCCTGTCGCTGATCATGCCCGTGGTCATTTTCAACGGACCCCTGGTGCGGGAGTTCAACTTTCCGTTCCTGGCGGCGGAGGCCACCATCGGCTGGCACTGGCTGCCCCTGCGCAGTCTGGTGGACCTGACGCTGCTGATCTGGTGCGCCGTGACGTTCCTGGTCTTCTCGACCTACCTCTGGATGGCCGGCTGGCTCCTCCGCCAACTGATCCCGGCGTTGCCGCGGCGGGGGCCGGTGGAAGTGCTGGGTGTGGGCGCCGCGGTCGTCGCGTCTGTTCCCTTCTCTGCGGCGACGTTCCACGCCATGTTCATCGCCTGGAACGTGGGGGTGATCCTCCTGGGGGTCGTGGTGCCGACGGGGCTCCTGCTCCTGGCCGGGCGGTCCGTTCCCGCCCCGGTGCCCTCGGGGGGCGCGGACACGTGAGCCGCGTGGCCAGGATGGTCGTGGCGACGGTGCTGACCGCAGTGCTCTGTGGGGGGTGCGCGCAGTTCCGTTCGATCGGGCGCAACGCGGTCGTGCTGGGGGTGGCCCTGGACGCCGGGTCGGGCGGGGGCGTCACCGCGACGTTGCAGATGTACCACGACGGCGGGCCCAACGGTCAGGTGGGGGGTGCCGGGGGCGGCGGGTCTTCCGGGGGGGGCGGTGGAGGGGGTGGAGGCGGAAGCGCGGGGCAGCCGATCGTCCTCACACTGCAGGGGAGCGGCGAAGACTTCGCTCAGGCCGTCGCGGCGGACCAGGCGCAGACCGAGGTGCGCATCGGGTTCTGGGCCACCGACCTCGTGCTGATCGGCGAGGGGCTGGCGAAGACCGGCCTGCGCTCCCCGCTGGACGGCCTTCTCCGCGACGGGGACTTCTCGCTGCGCGCCCAGGTGGGGGTGGTGGAGGGCCAGGCTGGCCGGCTACTGCAGTCCCCGCAACCCGGGGGCTCCGCGCTGGAGATCGGCGACCGGCTCATGCACTCGGAGTCCACCAATACGGGATCCATCCCCATCCCCTTCTGGAGCTTCATGTCCCGGCTGACCACCACCTTCAACGCCGCGTGGGCCCCGGTCCTGGTGCAGACGTCGCGGGGATACAGCGCCGCGGGTACGGCGGTGTTCCGCGGCGATGTCCTGGCGGCCGTCCTCGGGCCTCGCTCCACCCGCGCCCTGAGCTGGCTCTTGCAGTCCGGGGCCTTCAAGCCGCTGACCTTCCGCGGGGCGGGGGGGCAGAGTGTCACGCTCGACGTCGTCAGCTGCCACAAGCGCCTGGACCTGCAAGGCACGGGGGCCGGCCGGATCACCCTGACCCTGATCACGCGCATCCACCAGGCGCCGGGGATCTCCCTGCGGACGCAGGGGTCCGGTGCGTTGGAGCGCACCGCCGCCCTGGCGGCCACCGAGCAACTGCGTGCCGCCCTGGACAGCCTGCAAGCGGCGGGTTCGGACGTGATCGGCTTCGGCGAGATCGCACGGGAGCGCGACTCCGCCGCCGTGGCGGACTGGCCCGCCGTGTTCTCGCGAATGCACCTGTCGCTGAACGTGACCGTCCAGGTCCTGGCGGGGGGGCGCCTGGGGTGAACGCCGCGCCATCCGGGCGGACGCTTCGGCCCGAAGCGCGCGCGGACCATCCCTTCCCCTCCCGGTCGGGTGCCGGCGGGGATAGCGATCAAAGTCTGGCCGCAGGTTGTCCTCGAACTCTGCCTGCACGCTGCTACGGTGCGTGAAAGTGCGGCCGGTGCAGGCGGAAGAGGAGGGGAGGTGGCAGGATCTGGTGCAAAGGCACCACTACCTTGGGCTGCACCACCTGGTGGAGCAAACGGTACTGCATGTGGCCGAGGTGGATGGTGGCGCGGTGGGGTGGTGTTCGGTCGCCGGAACAACTGGATCGGGTGGAACGCGCAGCAGAAGCAGCGACGCCTGAAGTTCGTGGCGCAGAACGGTTGGTTCACGCTGTTCTGCGGGGCCGGAGGGGTGCCGACTCTGGCGTCGTGGGTGCTGGCGCTGAGTGTGCGGAGGCTAGCGGAGGACTGGCGACAGATTCACGGGCATGCGGTGGTGCTGGCGGAAACGGTTGTGGACGGGGGGCGGTTTGCAGGGACGTGCTATCGGGGGCGGCTGGGAGGACGGAGGTCGGGGAGACGGAGGGCTTCGGCAAGCGGAACATGCGCTACGTTGAACACGGTCAGCGCAAGCAGGTGTTGGTGCAGCCGTTGTTCCGCGGAGCCGAGTCGTGGCTGAAGGAGCCGTTTGACGCGCCGGTTCTGGGGGCGTAGCGGTCGCCAGCCGATTTGAACGACACATTCCACCCGTTGGCTCCAAATCCTCGCCGGTCAGAATGACGCCATTCTGCGCCCCCTGGGACACTGGCAGGACGCTCTGCCGCCACCGCCGAACTCGTCTGCCCGAGGGGGGACGTTCCATGGCCGTGGACCCCGAACTCCGCGCCCACCTGGAGGCCATCCGCTCCGAGATGACCTCCATGCGTGTCGAGACGACCGCCATCCGCGCCGACATCGTCGCAGTCGAGGAACGTGCCGTTGCTCGTGATGCCTCTACCCGCGAGGCCCTGGAAGCCCAAATCAGCGATACCCGTGGCACCCTGGAAGCCTCCCTGCGCGCCGAGACGACCGCCATCCGCGCCGACATCGTCGCAGTCGAGGAACGTGCCGTTGCTCGTGATGCCTCTACCCGCGAGGCCCTGGAAG
>JAJZWQ010000176.1 GCA_021846605.1 Bacillota bacterium
GCCGTTGCTCGCCGGTGCCGCGTGGGGCTGGCGCCTGACGCGCGACCTTCCGGATGGGCGGCTGCTGCGCGGTTTTGCCGTCTCCGCCTGGATCGTATCCCTGACGGTCGGGAAGGTCGGTTCGTCGGTCAACTACTTCTTCCCCACCATCGCCGCCTGTTCCCTGCTGGCGGCGCTGATCCCCCTGTCCCCGCGGCGCGCCGGCCTGGCCGCCGCCGCGCTGGTGGCGTATGCCGTCGGCCTCGGGCCCGTGGCCGACGGCCACGGCGTGGCCGCGGCCGCGGTGCGCACCCTCACCGCGTACCGGGACCCGCGCACGCCCGGCTACAACCGGTTGGGTTGGCGCGTCCCAGCCGACGGCCGCGACCCGGCGCAGCGCCGACTGGTCGCGCTGCTGCGCGCGACGCCGGGCCCGATCCTCAGCGAAAACATGGGCGACCTGCTGCTGGCGGGCCACCGCATCTTCTTTCAACCCTTTGAGATGACCCAGCTCTACCGCGCCGGCCGCTGGAACGACGCCCCACTGGTGCGGCGGGCTCAAACCGGCGGCTTCGGGTTGGTCGTCCTCTACTTCCCGCTGCGGGACCCGGCCGCCTGGGCAACCGACCGCTGGCCGCGCAACCTGCTTTCGGCCCTGGCCGTCCACTACCGCCCCGCTGGACGCATCGGCCGCTTCTACCTCTACCGCTACCGGCCGGTCTGAGGCGGGCGAGGCCGTGCGGCGCACCCAGAGCACCCGACGGCGGCCGCTCAGGCATCGGGGCCCTCGGCGTCTCCCGCGACCTCCGCGCCGCTCTGGCCATCACCTTCGTCACCCTGGTGATGGGCCACTCGCTCCAGCGCCCGCCCCATCGCGGCGCGCACCTCCGCCTCCGTTGCCCCCGGGCGCGCCAAGACCGCCAGCCGCACCTCGCCGCGCCCGGTTTCCGCCAACAACAACCCCGCCTCACCCTGCAGCCGCAGGCTCCGCCACGCCGCCGCGTCCGGCCGTCCGTCGTCGTCGTCGTTGAGCATGGCAGAGGCCCGGGACAGCAGCAGGGCCGCCGCCGGGGAGTCGGTCGCCACCACCGTGGCGGCCTGCGTGACCAGCGCCCAGCCGCGGGCGTGGCGCGCGAGTTCGGGGAAACGCCGCAGTTGGCGGCCCGCAACCGCCGGGTCCGGTACCGCCGGATCCAAGCCCGCGGCCCGCTCCAGATGCGCCGCCGCAGATCCCGCGGTTGCAGGCGCCCGCCGCACCGCACCCAGGCGGTCGACCACGATGGCCAGGATCATGCCCGTAAAGACCACCGCGAAGACGAGACCGACGACATCCACCAGGCCACCCCCCCACCTGCCCCGCTATTCCGCCAGCGGCACCTGCGCCGCCGCCCCATCCGCTTGCCGCACCTTGCGCAGCAGCATTGCGGGCAGGATGCTCACCGCCGCGATGACGCTCAACAGCACAAAGATGCCGTCGACGCTGCGTGTGAAGGCCACCGCGCCGACCATGCCCCCCAGGGCGGCCATCAGGCCGGGGGCCCGGGTACCGGCACCCGCCAGCAGGTTGTGCAGCGCCACCCCGGCGGGGGAGCGCGGCCCAAGACCGATGGCGATGGCCGCCGTCTGCGTGGCAATGCCGCGATTGAGCAACACCGTCAGCACCGCAATCCCGAACGAGCCGGCCACCCGCATGATGATGTTGTTGACCGCCGACGCGCGGCCGACCAGATGCTGTGGAATCGCGGACATGCCGGCGGTGGTTGCCGGCATCATCGCCAGCCCCATCCCGACGCCCCGCACCACCATCCAGACGACAATGGTCTCCGACGCGGTCGTCAGGCCGAGGTGGCGCATCAGGGCGTTGCCCCAGACCAGCACCGCCGTACCGACCACGACCGGGGGCAACGGCCCCACCCGGTCATACAACCTGCCGGCCAACGGCATCATCACGCCCGTGGCGATGGCGCCCGGCATCAGAATCAGACCGGTCTGCAGCGCCCCCATGCCGCGCACCATCTGCAGGAAGACTGGGATGAAAAACGCACCGGCAAACAGGGCGATGTTCAGGCCGACCACGTAGCACATGCTGGCGGTAAACGAGGCGTAGCGGAACACCCCGAGGTCCAGCAGGGGACGCGGCACCGTCAACTCGATCCACAGGAAACTCAGGAAGGCGACCCCGCTCACATACCACAGGGCGTTGATCGGCGCGGATTGCCAGCCCCAGGCCTGCCCCTGGGAAAAGGCCAGCAAGAGCGCAAACAGCGCCATCGCCGAGGCCACAAACCCCCAGAGATCAAACGGGCCGGCGTCCGAGGTGCCAAACTCGGGCAACACCGCGTTCGCCAGCAACATGCCCAGGACCCCCACCGGCAGGTTGACCGTGAAGATCCAGCGCCAGTTCACGTATTCCACCAGGTATCCACCCAGGGTGGGGCCGACCGCGGGGGCCAGCAGGATCGCCATGCCGAAGAACCCACTCGCAACCCCGAGATGCTCGCGCGGGATGGACCGGTAGACCATGGCCATCGTGGTCGGCATGATCATGCCGCCGCCCAGGGCCTGCAGCACCCGGGCCCCGATCAGCACGGGCAGGCTCCAGGAGATGGCGCACAACCCGGATCCGATCGTGAACACCAGCAGCGACAACAGATAGAGACGCTTGAACCCGAGGTGGTCTCCCAGCCACCCCGAGGCGGGAACGACCACGCCCAGCGCCAGCAGATAGATGGTCACCACCCATTCGACCTGGGTGATGGAAACACCGAAGGCGCGCTCCATCGTCGGAATGGCGACATTGACGATACTGGAATCCAAAAGGGCCATAAAGGCACCGACGATCAGCGCCAGAAGCACCATGCCCCAGGCCTCGGACACTCCCTCAGCCGCCGGTTGCGCCACGCTGCCGCCCCCCCTTCGAGCCCGGTCCGCCGGTCGCGCTCAACGGGTGTGAATGCGCACCGAGGCGCTCTCGCCAGGGACCAGTGCGGCTGGCACGCCCTGCAGGGAGATGTGCACCGGGATACGCTGGGTTACCGGGGTGAAACTGCCACCCTGGGCGGTCGTCGGCAACAGCGAAAAGGTACCGGCAGTCACCAGCCCGAGCCGCCGCACCCGCCCACGCAACGTGGTACCGGGCAGGGCGTCGACGTGCACACGCACCGACTGGCCGACGGCCACGTGCCGAATGCGGGTCTCCTTGACGTAGGCCGTGACCTCGATCCGCGCCAGGGCGCCCACATACCCCAGCGGCACCCCGGGTGCCACCACGCCACCGCGCACCGCCGCGTCGTTGACGACGACCCCCGCCAGGGGAGCCCGAACGGGCAGCGTCACCGGCGACGACGACGCCGCTGCCGCTGCCGCCTTGCCACCCTTGGCGGTGGAACTCGCGCTGCCGCCGGCCGCGGCCGGAACCGACGCCGCAGACGCGACGCGCACCTGACCCAGGACCTGCCCGGCCTTAACCCTCTGACCGACGTGCGCGGTCCAGCTGACCAGCACCCCGGCTGCGGGCGCGCCGAGCGCAGCCGTGGGCGCGCTCACCTGCGCGTCGGCGGTCGTGACGTAGTTGTGTGCCTGATACCAGTAGTATGCACCCAGGACGGCGGCCCCGAGCACCACCAGCAGAACCACCGCCTGAATCAGGATGCCGCGACCGCGCTGCATCTGCATATCCCCCCAACAAACCTACTCGCCGCCGGACTCGGCCCCGGCCGCCAGGGCGGCGGCGAGGGCGGCCAGACCCGGAACCATACCCGCGACATCGGCTGGATCCAACCCGTCCAGATGCCCGGCGACCACCCCGGCCGCGACGCACCGCATCTGGCCCACGAGGGCCGCGGCCCCGGGCTCGGCGTGCAACATGTAGCTGCGGCGGTCACCCGGATTCGGCTCGCGCCGCAATAGCCCGGCGGCCACCAGCCGGTCGGCCAGTTCGGAGACGGTGCTGGTCGGCATGGCCAGGCGGCGCGCCAGGTCCACCAGCCGTTGCGGCCCACACTCCAAGAGCACCAAACAGATCGCAATCTGCAGGCCCGACACCAACCCGTGGTCCTGCAGCTGGGGGCGCAGTTCGCTGCGCACCGCGCGGCTCAGGCCCTCGATGACCTCCCAGAGCAGAAGGGCCGCGCCCTTTCCCTCCGGCGTTTCCCGCCGCATCATCGGCCGCCCCCCAGATAATCCGCTCCCGTTTATTCCGGATCCGTTGCATATCGGTGCGGACCATAGCACGGTCCGCCGCGGCCGTCAACGGGTGGCACCGGCGAACCGGCCGTTGCATGCACAGGGAGGACGGGGTGACCCCGCACCGCAGCGAACGCGGCCGCAGCGGCGAACGACCCCAGGCGGCGCCGATCCCGTGGGACCGCGCACCGCCCAGGGCCGCCGACGGGTCAGACGAGTTGCAGGCCAACACCCGTGGTGGCTTCACCAATAAGGACCGCGTCGCAGCCGGCGTCGCGACAGGCGGCAAGCAGGCCGCTCGCGGCGGCCGAGGGAACGGCCAACAGTAACCCGCCCGCCGTCTCCGGCGAAAACAGCAGCCGGCGACGCAGCGGGTCCACCCCCGGACCCGTCTGGGTGCGGGCGGCGAAGAACGTCTCGTTGCGCGCGGCGCCACCGGGGAAGTCGCCCGCGGCGGCATGGTGCAGGGCCCCGGCCAACAACGGCACCGCCCCGGCCTCGATCCGCAGACACACCCCAGAGGCTTCGGCCAATTCCAGGGCGTGGCCGATCAGGCCAAAGCCGGTCACGTCGGTACCACAGACAACGCCGGCCTCGCGGGCCGCCGCCGCCGCGGCGCGGTTGCTCGCCAACATGGCACCCACGGCCGCCGCCATCGCCTCGGGCAACGCCGTGCCCGCCTTGCCGGCCGTGGTGATGACGCCCACGCCCAGCGGCTTGGTCAACACCAGGCGGTCGCCGGGCCGCGCCCCGGCCTTGCGCACCAGGTGCGCCGGGTCAACGGTACCGATGACCGCCATGCCAAAGTTCGGCTCGTCGGACGCGGTCGTATGGCCACCCGCCACCACGGCACCGGCGGCCAGCGCCTGCCGGGCCCCGCCGCGCAGGATGGCCTGGGCCACCTCCGGCGGCATGTCGTCGGGAAAGCTCGCCAGGTTCAGGGCCAACACCGGCTGCCCCCCCATGGCGAACACATCGCTCAGCGCGTTGTTGGCCGCGATCGCCCCGTACGTCTCCGGGTCGTCGACGACCGGTGGAAAGTAGTCCGCGGTGAACACCAGCGTCGTGCCGCCCAGCGCATACACCGCGGCGTCGTCCGGATCGTCCAACCCCACCAGCAGGTTGCGGGTCAGCTCGGGCGGGAACACGCCTTTGAGGCCACCGACCATCCGCGCCAGGTCCCCTGGCGCCTTCTTCGCCGCTCAGCCGGCACACGCAGCAAGGCTGGTCAGCCGTTTAAAGTCCCGCACGTATCCACCCCTCCCGGGCTCGCCACCACCCGGCCACCTTTGCCGCAGCGACGCCAGGGCGTATTCTATATCAGTCCATGCCGCTCCGGCAGCAAGCAATGGCTGCCGGCGCCGCCTGCCCGCAGGCCGGCGCGGGGGCGGTCGTCCGCGACAATGGCCACCGCCCCGCCGTGGGGCGAATCCGGGCCGGAGGGGGAGAGACCTGGTCGGGCGGACGCGGCGCACCGCCGAAGGACAGGACCAGGTTGTCAACGGATTGGGTAGTATCGTGCGGCGCACGTCCCTGCCGGGTCCCAAGGCCCAGGAGATCCTGCGGCGCAAGGAGGCAGCGGTTCCGAGCAGCCTCAGCACCTACGTGCCGACCGTCGTCGAATCGGCGGAGGGCGCGCTGGTGCGCGATGTGGACGGCAACACGTTCATTGATATGTCGGGCGGCATCGGCTGCCTGAATGTGGGCCACACCGCCCCCGCGGTGGTCTCCGCAATCCAGCGGCAGGCGGAGCGCTTCACACAC
>JAJZWQ010000015.1 GCA_021846605.1 Bacillota bacterium
GGGACCGTCCAGGCCCGTGGGCGCGCCGCCCCCCTCCACGGTGGGGCGCGCCCACGGCAGCCAGCGCAGGCGCGTGCGGACCGCGGGCGGCGTGGGGGCTGCGGCCGAAGGAAGGGGGAGAGGCTCGACCGCGCTGGCGGCCAGGGCGATTTCGGCCGCAGCGGCGGGGGCGTCTGTGCCGTCCAGGCGATCCAGCAGACGGGCCAGTTCCTCGGGCTGCAGCCGGTGGCGCAGGACCAGGGGCGCCGTGCGCCGCAGGTCGTCCAGTTCCACCCGGCCACGTCCCCGGCGGGCGGCCTGCAGACGCGCGGCGACATGCCAGGCCTGCACGGCGCGCAGGCTCTCGATCTGGAAGTCGCAGTACGCGCGCGCGATCGTCTCCTGCAACTCGGCCGGCAGTTCCGGAACCCCGCCGTCGCCCGCCCCCGGCGCGTCGAGCGCGGGCGGCTCGGCCGCCGGCCACGGCTCCCCGTCCACCAGGGCGACCCGCTGCAGGACCGCCAGCACGGCGCCGGGGTCCGCCGGCCGCCGCATGGCGACCATGAGATCGAAGCGGTCGGCGAGCTGGCGGCGGATGTCTCCCAGGGGGCCGGGCTCCTCGTCGGGATTGCTGGCGGCCCACACGGTCACCCGCACGGGCAGGACCACGGGCGCCAGGCCGGTCTCCTCGATCTGTAGGCGGCCGGGCTTGGTGCCCATGACGTCCAGCAGGGCGTCCGCCAACTCCGGCCCCGTGTCGGCCAGGCGGTTCACCTCGTCCACGAACACCACGCCGCGGTGCGCCCGGGCCAAGGTGCCGGGGAGCAGGGCGGCGGCGGCCTGCTCGGCGTTCACCAGCCGCCCCAGGTCGATCGACCCGACCACCGTGCCGATCTTGGCCGACGGCGAGATCTCCAGGAAGGGCGCCGGTACCAGCTCCGCGCCCAGCGTCGCGACGGCCTCCGGAGCCAGATCGCGGTGCAGTGGACAGTGCGGAGCCGCCGGGTCGCAGTTGTAGGGGCAGCCGCGGACGCGGGAGATGCGCGGCAGAAGGCGCGCCGCAGCCCGAATGATCGTGGTTTTGCCGGTCCCACGCAGGCCCTCGGCGTGGACATGGAGCGGGTGTCCCCGCCGCAGAGACAGCAGGGAGAGTTCCAACGCGTCGTGCAGGCCCTCACTGCCGGCATGGCGGACCAAGTCAGCGTAGCGCATGCGACCCGCCCCTTCCCACCGGCTAGGTTGGGCCAGGAGCGGGCCGTTCATGCGGAACGGGGCGCTGGACCTCCTCCCCACGGCTAAAGCCGGGGGATTCCCGGTGATCGCTCACCGGGGCTTCCTGCTTCGCCGGGGTCGCCTACTCATCAGGCTTGCGCCCTCGCAGGTCTTCCGTCCCCTCCACAGGCCGACACCGCAGGCCCTGCGGCCGGGTGCTTGGCGCCGCGTGGTTTGTGCGGCGCAGTGCCTCGAATGTTTTACGCGCCAGACTCCCTGGCGCAACGCCATACGCTCGGTTGCCAATGTTCCTCCTAAATTATACCACAACCGAAGCCAGGGGGCGATGGCCACAAATCGGCTTGTCCCCACGGCTAAAGCCGGGGGCTTGCGCCGCGTCTCTCTGGTCAGCTCGGCGAAAAGCCCATCGTGGTGAACAGCGCCATCCCGCCCAGGCGCGTGTCCATGCGGGAGTGCTGGAGCACCACCGGCCGGTCGCTCTCCACGCGAAGGCCGTAGGGCGTCTCCTGGGGGATCTCCAGCCCGCCGATCTCCCCGGGGTGGTCCAGGCGCAGGTGCAGGTCGCGCTCCCCCGGGATCTCCACGGGCCCGCCCGACATGGGTGGGCGGTCGGCGAAATAGGCGGTGACCACGATGTGGGCCGCCTCGGCCGCCGTGTTGAGCACACAGATCGCCTCGTGGCTCTCGATCCCCTGTCCCCCGCGGGGCAGGTACGCGTCCGGGATGATCCAGATCCGGGAACCCGCTGCCGGAGCCGACGCCATGCCCATCCCTCCCAGTTGCCGGGTCAGCGCAGACGCTCGCAGTGCGCCCGGGAGATGCGCCAGCGCCCGTCCGCCCCCCGCCGGTAGGACTCCAGCGTGAGTTCGGAGTTGTTCCACTCGGGGTGGTCTGGGAACAGGCACTCCACCCGCATGGCCGCTGCCGCCTCCACCGCGCCGCGCTCCAGGACCTCCACGCCGCTTCGGCGCCAGCCGCCGCGCGCCTGTCGGTACTGGGCGAACGTTGCGCGGAGCATTTCGAGCACCCCGGGCCGGTCCCCCTGCCACGCCGGGGCATCGTCCGGACCCAGGAACGTTCCGTGGAAGTCGTCGTCCAGGCACGCCGCGACACCGTCCAGGTCGTAGGCGTCCCAGGCCTCCCAGTACCGCCGATGGAAGGCGGCCAAGTCCTCCGGTTTCCCTTCCGCCACGCATCTCGCCCCCCGCACACGCCAACCGTCCAAGCCTTAGACCTTAGACCTTAGGGCAGGGTGCCGGCGGGATCAAGCCCTTGGCCCGCCCCCGCCGCAGGCTCGGGCAGGGCGGCCACCAGTTGGCAGAACCGCTCCCCCCTCTCCTCGAAGTCACGAAACTGCCCGTAGGAGGCACACGCCGGCGAGAGCAGCACCGTCTGCCCGGGCCGGGCGCCCCGCGCGGCCCGCTCCACGGCCTCGGCCAGGTCCGGCACCACCTCGACCCGTGGGGCGCCCCCCACCTGGGCGGCGGCCCGCGCGACCGCCGCGGCGATGGTGCCGGCCGTCGCCCCGAACAGCAGCACCCGCGCGCAGCGGCGGGCGACCGCCAGCGCGAGGGCGTCGAAGGGGATGCCCTTGTCGTAGCCGCCGGCCAGCAGCACGATCTCCCCGTCGGTGAACGTCGCGAGGGCGGCCAATGTCCGGTCCGGGCTGGTGGCGATCGAGTCGTTCACCCAGTTCGCCCCGCCGAACCGCCCCACCAACTCCAGACGGTGGGGCACCCCGTCGAACCCCTCCACCGCAGCCGCCAGGACGGGGCCCGGGATCCCTGCCAGCCGGCCGATGGTCAGCGCGGCAGCCACGTTCGCCAGGTTGTGCGGGCCGGGGAGCCGGACGGCGCCGCGCCGCAGCAGGTCCTCGGCGGGCCCGCCGTCCGGCGGGCACCAGCGGAAGATGTCGCCCTCCAGTCCCACACCCGCGCTGACCGGTCCCGCGGCGGAAAACCAGACGCGCCGGCCGGGCGCCTCGCGGGCCAATCGGCGGGCCTCGGGATCGTCGGCGGAGAAGACGGCCCATTGATCGGGCGCCTGGTGTCGGTAGATCTGGCGCTTGGCGTCGACGTAGGCCGCATAGCTGCCGTGCTGGTCCAGGTGGTTGGGCCGCACGTTCAGGAGGGCCGACACCGCTGGCGAGTCGCGGGCCAGTTCCAACTGGAAGCTGGAGAGTTCCATCAGCACCCAGGCGTCCGGGGTCAGCCCCTCCAGGCGGTCGAGCAGCGGCGTGCCGATGTTGCCGCCCACCAGGCTCCCCGGCCGGTGGCGGGTCAGGGCCGCTCCCACCACCGAGGTGGTGGTGGTCTTCCCCGCGCTGCCGGTGATCCCGATCACCGGCCGGGGCGCCACGTGCAGGACGTAGGCCGCCTCGGTCCAGAGGGGGATCCCCTCCGCCGCGGCCCGCTGCAGCACCGGGAGGTCCTTGCGCACGCCAGGGGCCACAAAGATGGCCGTCAGGCCGGACAGCCGCGCCAAGAGGGCTTCCAGGTAGTCGGGGCCGCAGAACGCCGGGCTGCCGGGCGGTAGGTCCGCGATGTGGGGGGCAAGCGCCGCCGCCGGCTGCCGGTCATACACCTCCGGGCACGCGTCCTGCCGCCGCAGGTACCGCAGGACGGCGGCGTTGCTCCGCTGCAGGCCGACCACCGCCACCCGACGCCCGCTGAACTCCCCCGCCGCCACGCCACCACCCCGACCCGAATTGTATCGCGGGGGGAGCGGCCAGGGGGCGCCTCTGCAGTGGGCACCGCGACCCGGGTGAGGGCGCCCGCCCGCGCCCCGGCCGCGCGCGGTGTCGCGTGTGGAAACAACACCGACTCGGGCACTGCGTCCTCATGACGGCAGGGAGTCTTGGGCCGGGTGCGAATTCGTCAGGGAGGGCGCTGGTGGTACAGCCCCCCGCGCAAGGGTCGGCCAGAGGGTTGACCGGTTCTGGCGCGCGGGGCGGACAGGGGCCGGCCGATGCCGCGGCGGTGAGGGCCCGTCGGCCGCGCACCGCGGGCACGCCCGGAACGGTAGACGACCCCACCCGGACCCGGCGCTCGCCTGTGGCGGAGGGTCCCGCCCGGCCGGACAGGTCTGCCCAAACCCCGGTTGTTCCGCCGCGCCGTTCCCGCCCAACGAGCCTGGACGCTGCGATGCAGGCATCTCCGCGCCGGTACCGGGCCGCCCCCGGCCCGCTGCGACCGCAATGCACTGGAGAGAGGGTCGGTGTGCCTGTGCTGAGCATGACGGCGGTTGCCTCCCTGGGCCAACAACTCGAGACTGCCGTCGGTCGGGTTGTGGTCGGGCGGCAGACCACGGTGCGCCATGTGCTGACCGCGCTTCTGGCCCGCCGCCACGTGCTGCTCGAGGATGTCCCGGGAACGGGGAAGACCACCCTGGTCAAGACCTTGGCCCGGGCCTGCGGGGCATCCTCGGCCCGTCTGCAGTGCACACCGGACCTCCTGCCGTCCGACATCACCGGATTCAACGCCTATGACCCGGTGCAGGGCGTGTTCCGCTTCCGGGAAGGACCGGTCTTCCACCACCTGCTGCTCGTGGACGAGATCAACCGGGCGTCACCCAAGACGCAGGCCGCGCTCCTGGAGTGCATGGAGGAGGGGCAGGTCAGCGTCGACGGAGTCACCTATCCCCTGCCCGTCCCCTTCCTGGTGCTGGCCACGCAGAACCCGGTCGAGTACGAGGGCACCTTCCCCCTCCCGGAAGCGCAGCTGGACCGCTTCGGCCTCAAGCTGCAGATGGGCTATCCCTCGTCCAGCGAAGAGGTGGCGCTGGTGGAGCGCTTCATCGCCGACGACCCCCTGCCGGCACTGGAGCCCGTCTGCGGGATGGCCGAGATCCAGGAGGCCCAGCAGTCCTGTCGCCGCGTGTATATCTCGGATCCGGTCAAGGAGTACGCGGTGGCGATCTGCGCCGAGACGCGGAAGCACCCCGGGGTGGCCCTGGGGGCCAGCCCGCGGGCCACGTTGGCTATGCTGGCGCTGGCGCAGGCCTGGGCCGCCCTGGGCGAGCGGGAGTACGTGCTGCCCGACGACGTCAAGGAGATCGCCCCGGCGGCCCTTCCCCACCGCATCCAGCTCTCGTCCACCGCGCGCTGGCGCCAGCAGACCGCCGAGGCCGTCGTGCGGGCATCCCTCAACGTCGTTCCGGCACCGACCGGCGCTGCGCTCCGCCGGGCCTAGGGGGGACCAGGCGTGCGTCTCCAGTTGATCCAGACGGGTTTTATCGCGTGCGGGGTCGGGCTTGCCGCACTGGCGGTGGCCTTTGGCGGCAGCCTGGCCATCGGCTCGGTATGGCTGTGGGGCCTGGCGGGCGCCGTCGACCTCGTCTGGGCGCTGCTGGTGGGCACGCGCATCTCCGCCACCTACGGGGGCCAGGCGGTGGGTATCAGCGCCGGTGAACGCCTCCGCGTGACCCTGACGGTCAGCGGGGCCAACTGGCTGCCGGCCCCGGCGGTCACCCTGCGCGACGGCCTGGACAGCCCGATCGCGCTGGTGGGGCGCGGGCAGACGGAACGCCGCCCGCTGGGGGTGCGCGGGCAGTTCACCGTGGCCCGCCACGTACAGGCGCGGCGCGGGCGGTACCGCCTGGGGCCGCTGCTGCTCGGGGTGGAGGGCCCCCTGGGCATCTGGTCGCTGCAGCGCCGGGTCCAATCCGAGGAGGAGATCGTGGTGCTGCCGCGGCTGCAGACCCTGTCCTCCTGGCCCCTGGAACAGCCGGAGGCCTATGGTGGCGCCGTGGCCCGCAGTTCCCCCTACACCGATCCGACGCTCATCGCCGGCACCCGTCCGCTGTTGCCGGGGGACTCCCTGCGCCGCATCCACTGGAAGCGCACGGCGCGCACCGGTACGCTGTACGTACGCGAGGACGAACCCAGCGCCGGGGGTCGCTGCCTGGTCGTGCTGGACCTCTTCGCGGGCGCCTATCGCCGCGACAACGAAGGGCAACTGCTGGACCGGGCCGTGGAACTGGCGGCCGCGGTCGCCGAAGCCGTCCTGCACGGGGGCGCCGCGCTGGACCTGGCGGCGACCGCGTCCGACTCCGTCCATCTGCGGGAGTTGCGCGGGCGTGGCGCCGTCCCCGCCATCCTGGAGTCCCTGGCCGGGGTCCATCCCGACGGGATGCGCCCGCTGCATCGGCTCCTGCCGCGCCTGGCCGACACCCTGACGCCCCCGGCGCTGGTCGTGCTGATCACGCCCTCGATCTCGGGGTCGTGGGTGGAAAGCCTGGCGGAACTCCAGTCCAAGGGCCTGCGCGTAGCGGCGGTTCTGTGCGGGCGCGGGCAGGCGCGGACCGTGCAGCGCCTGCATCACATCGGCTGCGCCGCCTGGGCCGCCCCTTCGGTCAACCGCCTGGCGAGCATGGTGCGCTCGCCGAGCGCGGTGGAGGCGACGGCGGTGCAGACGGAACGCTGAGGCGGGACCCGGGAGGGAGGGGCAGACAGAGGTGGGCAGCGGGAGCGGGGAGCGCCGTTCGCCGTCGGTGGCCCTGGACATCCTGTCCGGGCTGGCCTCGATCCTCTTTGCCGCCCTCCTCCTCTGGACCCTCCCCGGCTTCCTCGGACTGCCGGCGGACACCCGGGGCTATGCGGCCATGGCGGTCGGACTGGTGCTGGCCTATGGCGGCGTCGGCCCACACCCCGGACGCTGGGGCCTCCGCCTGGGCCCGGGCGTCCTCGCCGGCGCCTGCGTCGCCGTGACCGTGGGGCTGGCGGCCATCAACCCCACGGTCGGCCCGGGGTCGGCCCTCGCCCTCTGGGCCCACGGCGGAACGGCGCAACTGAGCGGACCGGATAGCTGGCTGGTGAGCGCAGCCTGCGGGGCCGGCATCGGCCTGCCGCTGTTCCTGGCCGCGAGCCGCCGCAGCGCCCTGATCGCGGTCGCCGCCGGACTGGCCCTGGTCACCGTGGAATGGGAGTTCGTGGACAGCGCGGTCACGGTGCTCTTCTGGCCGCTGGCCGCCACCGGGCTGGCCTGGGTGGCGGTCTCCCGGGCACGCGCTGTACGCATGGACAACGTGTCGGAGGATGCCGGCCGGTCGCGCCCCCCGCTGCTGGCCGCCCTGGCCGGCGGGGCGGTCGTCCTGCTCGCGCTGTATTCGCTTCCGCGCAACGGCGCTCCGGCCAACCTGGGGGCGGTGGGCCGCTGGATCAACCGCCTACCGGTGCTGGGGACCCTGGAGCGTTCGACGCGCGAGGGTGCCCTGGGGGCGGCGCCGGTGAGCACCAGCAGTTCGGGCGGCGCGTCGGGGACGGTGTCGACGCCCGGCCAGCAAAACGGCTTCGACCTCTCCCAGGTCGGCTTCGGGCAGTCGGCCAGCCAGTTGGGCGGCCCCGCCACCCCGGGGGACGGGGTCGCCCTGAAGGTGTATATCACGCCGGGCGCGTCCCTGCCGCACACCCTCTACCTCGGCGGCTCGCTGTACGACGAATACACCGGCCAGGGCTGGCAGCGCAGCACCCTGGAAACCGCGACCGACCCCGGCTGGGTGGATCAGGCCGTCGGTCCGCTGGCGATCGACTTCCTGCGCGGGCAGTCGCCCCCGTCCCCCTTCTCCACCGTGAACATCCGCGTCTCCCCCGTGGGCATCATCGGGAACGACATCTTCACCCTGCTGGCGCCCCTGCGGGAGACCGCAGCGGCGGCCGCGGCGGGCGACTGGGACGCCGCCGGGGAACTCTGGGCGCCCAACCCGCAGACCTCGCCCTATGCCGAGACCGCGGCCGTGATCCCCACGTCGGTCTATAGCGGCACCGGCCTGGCCACCTACACCACCCCCAGCGGCACGACGCTCACCCCCATCCAGGCCGCCTCCTATCCCAACGCCGCTCGGCTGCACGTCCATCGCACCACCACGGTGCACGACCTGGGCGGGCAGATGCTACCCACCGACCTGTCCGTCCCCTCGGAACTGCCCGCCGCCGTGATCAGCCGGGCCCTGCAGTGGACGCGCGCCGTCCGGGGCCATCCGCTGCTGGAGGCGCTGGCGATCCAGAACCACCTGATGCAGTATCCATACACCCTGAACGCGCCGCCGCCCCCGCCAGGCACGGACTTCGTCGACTTCTTCCTCTTCAGCGCCAAGAAGGGGTACTGCACCTACTACTCCTCGGCCATGGCCGTCATGCTGCGCGCCCTGGGCATCCCCACCCGCTGGGTGGAGGGCTTCCGGGTGCCGGTGCCCGCCGGCGGCGGCACGGTGGATGTGCAGGACGCGTGGGCCCACTCCTGGGTCGAGGCCTACATCGCGCCCTACGGCTGGCTGACCTTCGATCCCACGCCCGCCGCAGACAACCCGACCGCCCGCACGGCGCCCGCCCCCACGGGGACGCCGCCGGTCCGGGGGCACCGGACGCCCTGGTGGCTCGTGCTGGTCGCCGTCGGCATCGCGGCGGGTGCCACCATCTTTACCGGCGTCCTGAACCTGCTGGCCGAGAGGCGGGCCCTGCGGGACCCGCTGCGGGGCCCGCAGGTGATCTGGCGCACCTGTGAACGGGTCGGGGCCCGCTGGGGCCGCCGGCGGCGGCGGGAGGAGACCCCCGCCGAGTATGCCGAGGCGCTGGCCGCCTCCTTCCCCCCGGTGGCCGACGCCGTGCGGGCCATGGCGGTGGAGTATGGGCGGCTGTCTTTCGGACCGCCGGTTCCCGGCGGCACCGATCCCGAGACCCTGTCCCGGCTGCAATCCCAGTGGGAGGAGATCCAGGACGGCTGGCGCCACCTGGGGCCGGTGATGTATCCCGTGCGGCGGTGGCTGTAGGGGGATCGGGGGCGGTGACGCCCCGGCCATGGGCGCTGACCGGGGTCGATGCGCCGCGCCGCACGCGGATCGCGACCCCTCTCCCTCCCACCTGCGCCTCAGCCTCCTGGCCGGCCGGAAGCCCGCAGGACGTCCACCGCAGGGGGAGAAGTTCGCGGCGACCGGAGCCGACCGGCTCCGGCCAGCCGGTGAGAGCGAGGTGCGGGGATGGAAGCGGCCTGGCCCGTGGACTTTCGGTACTCGCTGTCGTGGCCCCACCGCTGGTGGCTTTTGGCCATGCCCAACTCCCCCCACAAGACGCTGGTCGACGGGCGCGGCGATCTGCAGTACCAATTGGCCGGACGGGGGTCCTTCGGCGCGAGCCGGGGCTGGAGGTATCAGCTCCGCTGGTCGGTCGACGAGGAAAGCGCCGATCTCGACCCCACCCAGCAGGTGCTCCACGACGCGGTCATCACGACGCGCCGCCAACGGACCGGGGGCGGCGCGGTGGATCTCACCGCGTTGCAGACACGCGACGAGGTGGGCCGCCACCTCGATCTGGTCCGCGTGGGCGGCTCGATCGCCGGCGGGTCCCTGGATCTGGTGGTCCAGACCAACCCGGGCCTGCGCCCGGCCGACCGCGCCCTGCCGTGCACCCTTGAGGCGGTGGCCCTGCGGCCGCTGCTGCTGTGGGATCCGCGGTTGGGCCCGGCCCGCGTCGTGCAACAGGCCGAGGGACGAACGCACCTGCGGTGGAGCGATCTGCCGCACGACCCGGTGTGGTTCGTTCTGCCCCTGGGTTGGCCCGACGGGTGGTGGGACACCAGCGAACCGCGCTGGCCCCCGGACATCGACGCTCTCCTGCGCGGACGCCTGGAGGGCGCCCGTGCCTTCGCCGCCCGCCACGCGTGCCCGTTCCCACGCGACAGCGAATTCGGACGGTTCTGGGAGGCCGCGGCCACCGGACTCTTCCAGGTGCGGGAGAAGAAGCTCGGCCGTTGGTATATCGAGCCCGGAGCCGACGGCTACCGCGGGTACTGGGTCCTGGACGGGGCGTTCATGAACGAGGCCCTGATCCTTGCGGGGCACGTGGACGCCGCCACGGAGAACCTGGAGTTGCTCCTTGACCAACAAACCACGGCAGGGGCGTTTACGGGGACGACCATGCCGTGGTCGGACGGCCATTGGAAGGAGACGGGGGTCGCTCTGTGGTCCCTGAACCGGCAACTCGAGCTCTCGGGCGACCTGGCTTGGGCCGAACGTGTCTTTCCGGCGGTGTTCAGGGGTGTGCGCTGGATCCGGCAACTGCAGGAGATCAGTCGCGCCGAGTTCCCCCCCAGCTTCCCCGGCCGCGGCCTGGCGCCGGCGGGGCTCGGCGACGGCGGTCTGGGTGTCGGCGTCGACTACACCAACGCCTTTTGGCTGGTCGGCGGCCTGCGGGCCGCCGCCACCTTCGCCGGGTATCTTGGCCGCCCCGAGGGCGCCGTGTGGGCGCAATACACGGCCGAGAGCCGCGCCCTACTGGATGCCGCGATCGCCCGCGACTTCGTGCGCGCCCCAGGCGGGGGCGGATATCTCCCCAGTTCGCTCGGCGGCGAACGCGGGACCGGCGCGACCAGCGGCAGCGCGCGCCTGCAGGGCCAGTGGGGCCTGATGCACGCGATCTATCCCTTGGAGGTCGCCGACCCGATCACGCCGGAGATCGCCGCCACAATCGCCATGATCGGGCAGGCCGAGCGCGAGGACATCTGCTACGGCATCGGCTGGATCGCGGAGGGGGTCTGGACGTACGCGGCGGGCTTCTGGGGGTTGGCGCTGATCCGCGGCGGCGAGTATGCGCACGCCCGCGAGGTGCTGGTCGGATACATGAACCACGCCACACCCACCCGCTGCTGGGCCGAGGAGCAAACCCTGCGCGGCGTCGAGCCGGAGCGGAGGGGCGGAGACATCCCGCACGGTTGGGCATGGGGGATGTACCTGCTGTTGGCGCGCAATCTGCTGGTCTTCGAGGAGGGGCGGCGCCTGCGCCTGCTGCACGGGGCGCACGCCGCCTGGTGCGCCGACGGGCTGCGCCTGGTCGACCACCCGACGCGCTTTGGCCTGCTCTCCCTGAGCGTCATCCCCGAGGGGAGTGCCTGGCGGGTCGACGTGCTGCTGCGGAACGGCGGGGTGGCCCCACTGGACGAGGTGGTCCTCCACGCCCCGGAGGGTACGCGCCTGCCCGCCGACGCCCCAGGCGGCGCCGCGAAGTGCGGGGACAGGATCAGCATCTCGGCGGATGCGGTGCGGGGCGGGGTCCATCTGCTGCTGCGCCCCCCCCTCGCCGCGGCCCCCGGTGGGTAGGGCGATTGTGCCCGGGGCGATCCGGGTGGGCGCGGCACCAGCGCCGCACCGGGCTCTCGGGTGGACCCAGGGGCATTTCCCCGCGGCGGCCATCTGACCGCTGCGCCCGGGATCTCGGATCGGCTGCTGGTTGCCGGGTAGAACGGTGGCGCATGGAGTGTAGGCTCTGGGTCTCCGCTGCTCCGGCCTTGCGGTGGCCGGAGTGTCGTCTTCCGCGGCCAGGGCTGGTTTCCACCCGGCGGGGACAAGGGCGCTGGGCGGAGATGGGAAGGACTGCTGGCCGGCACGGACGCCTGACGCCAGCATGTTGAAGGGCACCGCGCAGGGGCAACGTGGAACGCAAGCAACTGGCTGCCGTTGCCCTGTCGACCTGTCGACCTGGATGCAGAAAATCCGCAGGCGGCGTCAAGCCGTGCAAGGATATCCGCCCGCGGCCCGGAAGGCTAAAGTGCGCGAATTCGCGCCTGAGGGATGTGACGCGGGTGAGGACCAAACGGACCACGTTGTCCCTGCTGGGCGGCCTGATGGCCGTCAGCCTCATGGCGGCGTGCGGTACGGCCCCGACGACGAGCCCGTCGGGGACCGCCACGAGCACCGCCAGCACGAGCACCGCTTCGAAGATCTCGATTGCGCCGCTCGCCCCGAAGGCCAACAAACTCTGCTCGGCGGCCCCGACGAACGCGAATCTGAACCTGCGTCTGGACACCCCGGGGAACCAGACGCTCAACACCTCCGACGTCGGGCTGCAGGCGCTCAACGAGAGCGCGCCCGGCGCGGACGGACCCTTCACCATGGCCAGCGTGGCCAACACCACGGTGGTCCAGCCCGTGGCCGGCACCAGTTCGTCCGGGTCGCCGCTGACCTACGAGGAGTTGTACTTCTCGACCAACGGCGCGATCCCGGCATCGGTGAAGAACGTAGAGGTATGCGTAGAGATGTACGACGCCGCCGCCGGCCAGGACATCTCGGCGGAGTTCAGCGGAAACAACCCGGCGGGGGCACTCTCGGGGGCCTACGACGCTGCGCCCGAGGCCTACACCACCTCGGGGACCAAGAAGTGGTACACGCTCTCCTTCAACTTCTCGGGGATCTCCTTCCAGAACGGGGCCTCCGGTATCGGTAAGGAGAACGGGTCCGCGGACTTCCGCATCAACCTGGCGTCCACAACGGTGCCCGCGTACTTCAAGCGTATCTGGATCGTCACGCAGAACGTGTCGACCAACCCATCTCTAGCCGGCCCCCCGGCCGGTGTGCCGCTGTCCGGATCCTCGACGACGAGCTCGTCGACCTCGTAGACACCGGCCGGGCCGAAGGCCAGCGGCACCCTGAGCCTGCCGCACTGCACCGCGACCCCGGCCAGCGGCGGCAAGGGGGGCGTACAGGCCACCGATTCCAAGAATCCGCCGACCTGCACGCTCCCGAACCTCACACCCACCGTGGGCAATCAGCGCTGTCGACATGGCCGTCGACGGCGATGGTTGCCTTGGGCAACTGCAAAACGACCGAAGCCTGGGTGTATACCTTGGCCGCCCACCTGTACCTGGCGTTGACCTCCTCCCCACGGCTCAAGCTGGCGGCAGCCGGGGGGAGGAGGTCAAGACGGTGCTGCCCCAACGCCGCACGCGAGTTCGCGCACACCGCCTTGGGCCCTCCCGCCTTGAGCCCGGGGCCAACTGCCCGCAAGAGCGCAGCGCGGCCCAGCGGGCAGCAGTTGCCAACTCATCCGGCCGCTGGCGCGGCGGACGGAGCCGCGCCAGGCTGGAGGGACCAGATCTGCAGAAAGCCTGGGGTGACATCGAGCGACACGGTCAGGCCATTGCCCCCCGGTACTGCCTGGATGGTGGCCCCCGTGGCGGCATTGACCAGGTGGTAGGTGCCCGCCGGGAGTCCCAGGCCCGCCGGGTGAATCGTCAGCTGTCCGTTCCAGGAGGTGGTGGGGGAGATACCCGACACCGTCATCCACGCGGTCCGCTTGTTGGCATCCACCGTGGGCACCACCTCCACCGAGAGGCTCTGCGGCACAAGTGTCGCATACGGGGGTGCGTACTGCTGGAGTTGGACAGGCGATGTCACCAGGTGCCCGCCATGCTGCACATAGCTTTGGACCGCGGGATCGCTGGCGCCGTTCAGCGCCAGCACCGCCTTGAACGCGGAGAGGTGGACCACGCCCGCGGCCACTTCCGCGCTGGTGACCACGGTGAAGCCCATCGGGTTCTGGCGCCACATGTCCGCCAGGTAATTGCTGGTACCGCCCAGGACCGCCGGATTGGTGAAGATGCTCTGGAGCGAGATGTATACGGCAACGGGCAACTGTGGGTAGCTGCCCCGCATCTGGTTCAGAAGGGGGATGGCCTTGGTGTACACCGGGAAACCGACCTGGTATTCGTCGCCGCCGTTGTAGAGGAAGAAGTCCATGCCGGCGGTGTTGGGGAACTCAAAGCCGTAATGCCCCATGAACTGCGCGATCTCGGCATGTAATCCGGAGGGGCGCGGCGTCCATTCCTCCAAGAGCGGGACATGGTAGGCCTGCGCCAGGCTGGCGAAGGTCAGAGCCAGACCTGTATGGTCGGCGTCGTCGAGCACCACCGTGCCGCGGTACTGTTTGGCCACCTGGAAAAAGATGTCTGGCACGTCGAAGGCGACGCCGAAGCCGCCGAAGCCGCCTCCCCAATAGTAGTAGAGCGGGGCGTTGGTCTCCTGGCGGTAGATCGCGCTCATCCGAGCGTACGTCTCCTGGACGCTCCAGTACCGGAACGACTGATACACGTTGAAGAGCGGCTGGCCGGAGGCTGCGGCGGGCACCGCGTCCCAGGCTTGGTAGGACGTCCCGTACTCTGTGTTGAAGGCCGCCAGAGACTTGTACTGCGTGGGCAGCCATTGGTGAAACCGCGCCACGTCCTGGGGGGCGTATCCGTTCACTCCCGCGCCACCGGGGGGCGGGCCCCACATGTAGTCCAGCCACCCGTAGTCCAGGAACGCACCGCCGAAGCCAGGCGAACCCTTGATGTGGGCCACCGTGTCCTTGATGTAGGTGAAGTAGGCCTGGCGGTTGGTCTGGCTCCACCACACGGGAACACTTGAGGTCTGGCCATTGCTCCCCACGTCATACTGGGTGATCCAGGACGCCGGATTGCCCGTCCAGACGGAATACCAGAAGATGGGGATCACCTTGACGCCGGCCTTCGCGGCGTTCGCAAGATCCGCGTTGAGCAGGGAAAAGTCGAACTTGCCAGGCGCCGGCTCCACCGCCGCCCACTCCATGTTGATCTCCGCGCGATGGATGCCCTTGGCCGCCAGCTGGGCGAATGTGGCCTCCGACCAGGGCTGGGCCGGGTGCAGCCTGGTATAGGTCATGGTGGCGTAGACGACGGACGGGTCCTGAGAGTACAGCGGCGAACCGGGTGCGACCTGCAGGTAGATGTAGCTCACAGTGGCACTGGGTCCGTTGGCATCCAGCACCTCGGCGCTCTTGCCGTCGACCTGCTGGACCTGATAAAAGCTGTCACCCTGGGTGCCACCAGCGCCCAGTTGTTCAATGCCCTGGCTGTTGTTCGCCGTGGCCAACGGGCCGAGCGTTGTGCCCGCGAACGTGATGCTGGCCGTGGGTCCACCCTTTCCCGGCGGGGCCAGGCTGAGGAGCAGTTTGTGCACCGCGACGCCCGGCGCGCCAGACACCCGCAGGTCGGCCCCGAAGTTCTCGCCGCCGTTCCAGTGCACGGCGGTCAACTTCCAGGTGCTGACCTGCCATCCCGATCCGGGGAAGGCCGACAACGTGCCCGCGTATGGCCCGTTTGCGGAATTGTACTGGATGGCGACCGACGCCGTATTCGGGGCCCACGCCAGTTGCGCCGCCCAGATCGGCGATTTCGCCGCGTTGCCTACACCCAGGCTGCTGCACCCCGCTGTTCCCAGCGCCAGCAACACCGCCGCCACCCGTTTGGCGGCCCCGCCTCGCCATCGCCACACGCTGCTGCCACCTCCACCCTGTACCAAGCCGGGAACCCACAGCAGCGCCGGTCGCGCACGGCGGGCGCCAAACGCCCGTCGCTGGAAGTCCGCAAAGACTTCAGCAGACCAGAGCGCGCTGCACCCCCACACCCGGGGCACACGCGCGGTGCTCCGGTAGTTCCATGCCACCATGGCCAACCCCTGTTCGCCCAGGGTTGGGCCGCCATGCCGACGGGGACCGCGGGCGCGGGGTGCGATCGGAGAGGGGGCAAGGGCAGCGGGGGCCACAGGGGGACCGCCGTGGCCGGCCCAACGCGCGCCCCACCAGGCTCACCGGGCAGATACAGCCAGGGCGCCCCTCAGCGGCGCAGGGCGGGCAGGGCCGCGATGCGGCGGGCGGCCTCCTCCAGCCGGTCGTCGGCGCAGGTCAGGGAGATGCGGAAGAAGCCCTCGCCCTGCGCCCCATAGCCCGTGCCCGGGGTGACGAACACCCCGACATCTTCCAGGAGGCGACCGCTGAACCCGGCCGAGGTCTCCCCCTCGGGCACCGGGCACCACAGGTAGATGGTCGCCCGGGGCCGCGGGGCGTCGATGCCGGCAGCCCGCAGGGCGGCGACCATCGTGTCCCGCCGCCGCCGATACACCGCCAATTGCGGCTCCAGGACCTGGGGCCCCAGGCCCAGGGCGGTGATGGCCGCGTCCTGCACGGCTCCGAAGGGCCCGGAGTCCGTGTTGTTCTTCACGACGCCCAGCGCGGCGATGGCCTGGGCGTTGCCGCAGGCGAAGCCGATGCGCCAGCCGGTCATGTTGAAGGGCTTGCTGAGCGAGTGGAACTCGACCGCCACCTCGCGCGCCCCGGGGACCTCGAGCACGCTGGGGGCCTGGTAGCCGTCGTAGCCGATCTCGGCGTAGGCGTTGTCGTGGACCAGCAGGATGTCATGGCGGCGGCAGAAGTCCACCGCACGCTCGAAGAACGCCAGATCGGCGGTGGCGGCCGTGGGATTGTTCGGATAGTTCAGAAAGAGGATCCTGGCCCGACGGCACACCTCGGCCGGGATGGCGTCCAGGTCCGGCAAAAAGCCGTTCTCCGCCCGCAGCGGCAGGGTGTAGGGCTCGCCGCCGCAAAAGCGGGTGTGCGTCGCGTAGACCGGATACCCGGGGTCGGGGCACAGGACCACGTCGCCGGGATCGCAGAAGGCCCAGACCATGTGGGCCAGGCCCTCCTTGGCCCCGATCAGCGCCAGGACCTCGCCCTGGGGCGGGCCGGCGGGGTCCAGTTCCACCCCGAAGCGGCGGGCCATGTAGGCGGCGGCCGCCTGGCGAAAGGCCGCGCTCCCCTCGTAATCGGGGTAGCGGTGGTTGGCGGGGTCGGCAGCCGCCGCCTGGAGGCGGGCCACGACCGCGGCCGGGGTCGGGATGTCCGGATCCCCGATGCCCAGCGGGATCACGTCCACCCCGCGCGCGATCACCGCCGCCTTGCGCCGGTCGAGTTCCGCGAACAGGTACGGCGGGACCTCGGCGATCCGGCGCGCCACGCGCAGCGACAAACAGACCCCTCCCCCGCGGAGCCCCCACCTTACTCCGGCGCGAAGACCCCGGAATACACCTCGGCGGTGGGCCCGGTCAGAAACACGTGATTATCGGCATGCCACTCGACCTGCAGATCCCCCCCGCGCAGGTGGACCACCGCGGTGCGGGCCGCCCTTCCCGTACGCACGGCGGCCACCAGCGCCGCGCACGCGCCGGTGCCGCAGGCCAGGGTCTCCCCGCTCCCCCGCTCCCACACGCGCATATAGAGTTCGCCGGGGTGCGCCACCTGGACGAACTCCACGTTGACGCGCTCCGGAAAAAGGGGGTCGCGCTCTAGGCGCGGACCCACCGTATGCACCGGCGCGCGCTCGACGCTCTCCACGAACGCCACCACGTGCGGGTTGCCCATGGAGACGGCGGTCACCCGGAGGCGGTCCTCGCCGACCTCCACGAACTCCTCCAGGCACTCCTCGCCGGGGGGCCCAGCCATGGGGATCTGGCCGCGGGCCAGGCGGGGCTCCCCCATGTCGACGCGCACGTGGCGCACCCGGCCGTCGACCCGGTAGACGCTCAGGGAGAGCACACCAGCCCCGGTGGACACCGCAAAGGTGTCGGTGCCGGCGGGCGTGTAGCCCCGCTCGGAGCACAGCTTGGCGAACCCCCGGATGCCGTTGCCGCACATCTCGCCCTCGGACCCGTCGGCGTTGAACATGCGCATCGCCAACAATCCGTCTGCGTTGCGCCCGATGGTGATGATCCCGTCCGCCCCCGCCCCGAGGTGGCGGGCGCTCATGGCGCGGGCCGTGGCGGGCAGATCCTCGGGGAGCGGCCCGGCAATGCCGTCCAAAAAGAGGTAGTCGTTCCCGAGCCCCTGGACCTTGGTGAAGGGAATGCCACGCGCCAGCCGGTCCACGCTCTGAACCCCCCAGCCAGAATATTGGCACGGGGTGATTGCGCGCAAGGTGCGCGCCACACTCAGCGGGCCGCGGCCAACAGGAGCGCGACCACTCCACCGACCAGGAAGAACGGACCATACGGGATCGGCGCCCCGAGCCCCCGCCGCCGGCTGAGCAACACCGCGGCCGCCCCGCATCCGCCCGCCAACACGGTGACCCCCAGCGCCACGACCCCGCCGGCCCACCCAAGCGCCCAGACCAGGGCGGCGGCCAGCTTGGCGTCGCCCATGCCGAATCCACCGCGCGTCGCCCACCCCAGGAGCAGGAAGAAGAGCCCGGCCACCAGCGCCGCCCCGGCGGCGGGCAGGGCCGGGCCCAGACCAACGCCGCCCAGGCGGGCCAGGGTCGCGGCCCCGGCGGCGATCAGCACCACGCGGTTGGGGATGCGCAGGGTCCAGGCGTCGACGGCGGCCGCGGTCCAGAGCGTGCCCACCAACACGAGCACGGGTGCCAACTGCGGCACCAGCCCCCAACGCGCTCCCAGCAGGCCGCACAGTACGGCGAGGCCGCCGCCCGAGGCCCAGGCCGGCAGGCGGGCCCCCTGGCCGCGCGCCCACACGCCGCAGGCCCACCCCCCGCCCAGGCCGCAGGCCGCAGACACAACCGCGGCGGCTAGCACGGCGGCACGCAGAGGCGGCCGAACACCATCAGGCTCGCCCCCTGCCCGGCCCGGCCCTCGACGGGCACGCCGCCGCCCCACGGCGTGCAGGCCAGGCGGCGGCTGTTGCGGCCCGCCGTGTACCGGAACGGAGCCCCCGGGCGTCCCCACCGCGGGCCGGCCAACTGCAGGGCCTGCGCCAGACCGGCGGGGGTCGCGGCGGCGGGAACACGGACGAACGCCAGGCGGTAGGTCTCCAGGGCGGTGGTCAGGGCCTCCACCCGGCCGGCCCTGCGCTGCACGGCCGGGCCCCGCTCGGCGCGCGCCAGCAGCAGCCCCGCCGCCACCACGGCGACCAGGGCCGCAGCCCACCCGCCTCGCCACCGGACCGGCCCGGCGACCTGGACAGCCACCCGGCTTCCCCCCTGTTCCCTCTACATCGGGCGGCCCCGGTCACCTGTTGAGGGGGGCGGACCAGGGGCCCCGCGGCCTCAGCGCGCCGCCCCGCGGGGGCGGTCGCGCCCGTGGCGCGGGGACAGGCGCAGCACCGCCGTGCGCCGCACCCATGCCCGCCGGATCGTTTCGGCGATCCCGGCGGCCATCGCCCCCCCCAGGGCCGTGGCCACCACGGTGGCCCAGACCGCCGGCCCCAGGGGCACGAAGTGGAACAGGTGCGCGGGTCCGGGCATGTACAGCGTGAAGAGCAGGATGAGGATCGAGCTGCCCACCGCCACGGTCAGCGCCGGATTCCCACGCAGCGGCGTCTCCCAGATCGCCCGGCGCTCGCCGCGGGCGTCGAAGGCGTGCAGCAGTTGGCTGGCCACAAGCGTGCAGGTGGCGGCGGTGCGGGCGGCGTCCGAGGACCCCGTGGTGCGCAGCGTGATCCAGAAACTCACCAGCGTGACGGCGCCGATCAGCGTTCCGCGGGAGGCGATGCGCTTCCCCAGTCCCCCGGCGAAGATACTCTCCCTGGGGTCGCGGGGCGGCCGGCGCATCACGTCCTGCGCCGGGGGGTCCACCCCCAGGGCCAGCGCGGGCAGCCCGTCGGTCACCAGATTGATCAGCAGCAACTGCAGGGGGAGGAGGGGGAGCGGCCAGCCGAGCAGCGTGCCCCCCAGCATGACCAGCACCTCCCCGGTGTTGCAGGCCAGAAGGTAGCGGACGAACTTGCGGATGTTGTCGTAGATCGCGCGACCCTCTTCGATGGCCGCCACGATGCTGGCAAAGTTGTCGTCGGTGAGCACCAGGGCGCTGGCCTCGCGCGTCACGTCCGTTCCCGAGCGCCCCATGGCCACGCCGATGTCGGCCTCCTGGACCGCCGGGGCGTCGTTGACCCCGTCCCCCGTCATCGCCACCACGTGGCCGCGCGCCCGGAGGGCCCGGACCAGCCGCAGTTTGTCGGACGGAGAGACCCGGGCAAAGACCCGCACCGTCTCGACGGCGTGTCCCAACTCCCGGTCGCCCATCGCCTGCAACTCGACGCCCCGCAGCACCGGGGCGTCGGGCCCGGTCAACCCGATCTGACGCGCGACGGCCGCCGCGGTCAGCGCGTGGTCCCCGGTGATCATCACCGCGCGCACACCGGCCTGGTGGCAGCGCCGGATGGCGGCCGGCACCTCGGGGCGCGGCGGGTCCCACATGCCGACCAGGCCCAGGAAGCAGAGGTCCCGCTCCAGGTCGGGCGCGTCGGCCGGGAGGGGGCCGGGCGGCAGCGCCCGCTCGGCGAACGCCAGGACCCGCAGGGCAGACGCCGCCATCCCCTCCCCCTGGCGCCGGATGCGGGCCACCCAGCGCGCGTCCAGGGCCTGCCGCCCCCCGGCCACGCGCACCCAGGCGGACCGGGCCAGGACATCCTCGAGCGCCCCCTTGACGTGGACGCTGGCCCCCTCGCGGGTCCGCACCGCCACGGACATCCGCCGCCGCTCGGATTCGAACGGGACCTCCACCAACCGGGGATGGGCGGCGCGGACGGGAGCCGGGGGCCGCCCCGCGACGCGGGCCAGGTCGATCAGGGCCATCTCGGTGGGGTCGGCGGGGACGGCCCCGCCCTCGTCCCCAGCGTTGTTGCAGAGGACCGCGGTGTCCAGAAGGGCCGCCAGCGCGTCCCTCGGCGGGGGCGGCTCTCCCTCGGCCGGGGCGATCCCGTCCGCGCCCACGCTGCAGCCCTGGCCCGCCACATACAGGCGTTGCACCGCCATCACGTTCTGGGTCAGGGTCCCGGTCTTGTCCGAGCAGATCACCGTCGCGCAGCCCAGGGTCTCGACCGCGGGCAGACGACGCACGATCGCGTTGCGCGCGATCATGCGCTGCACCCCCAGTGCCAGAGCGATGGTCACGATGGCCGGCAGGCCCTCCGGGATGGCCGCCACCGCCAGGCTGACCCCGGTGAGGAACATGTGGTACGGGCGTTCGCCGCCGAGCACCCCGACCACCACGACCAGCGCAGACAGCCCCAGGCAGCCGACCACCAGCCAGCGTCCCAGGGCATCCAACCGACGCTGCAGGGGCGTCTGACCCTCCCCCCCGGACTCCAGCAGCCCGGCGATGCGCCCGACCTCCGTCGCCATCCCCGTCGCCACCACCAGGGCCCGGCCGTGGCCGCGGACCACATGGCTGCCCTGGAACACCCCGTTGCGCCGGTCCCCGAGGGCCGGCGCCCCGCCCGGGGGTAGCGGCGCCGGGTCCTTCGGCACCGGACGGGACTCCCCGGTGAGGGTGGCCTCCTCGGTGGCCAGCGCCGCCGCCTCCAGGAGGCGGGCGTCGGCCGGCACCAGGTCCCCCGCCTCCAGCAGCAGCAGGTCCCCGGGCACCAGGGTGTCGGCCGGAACGGTGGCCGCCCGGCCCCCCCGCACCACGCGGGCCGCCGGCGCCGTCAGCCGGCGCAGGGCCTCGAGCGAGTGCTCTGCCCGCGTCTCCTGCACGTACCCCAGGGCGGCGTTCACCAGCACGATGGCCATCACGGCCACCGCGTCCGGGATCTCCCCCAGCACGGCGGAGATCCCCGCGGCCCCCAGCAGCACCAGGACCATGAAGTCGTCGAACTGGCCCAGCAGCACGCGCCAGGCCGGCAGGGGCGGGCGGGTGGCGATGCGGTTCGGACCCAGTTCCTCTAGGCGCCGCCGGGCCTCGGCCTCAGACAGTCCGGCGTGGGCATCGCTCCCCATCTGCGCCAGGATGTCCGCGGCCGGTCGGCTGTACAGGGCGGGCGATGCCGCCCCACCGGCGCTCGCGCCCTCTGGCGGCGCATGGTGGCGGGGCCGGCGGGTCGTGACGGTCACACTGGGCCCTCCCCCCGCACGGGCGGGCCGTGGGCGGCGCCGCCGGATGGCGGTGCCATGCCTATGCCTGGACAGGGGCGGGCGATGAGCGCGGGGAGGGGCGATCAGAAGCCGACGGTCGCCAGGGTTGTCCGGCGGTCGGGGATGTCGCGCGCGGCGCGCATGCAGGCGCGGCGCAGATCGTCGGGGACAGCGGGATCGGTGGCGGCGTCCACAAGGCAGGCCGCGGCGCGCGGGTCGCGGGCCCGGGCGGCCAAGATCTCCAGGGCCGCGTGGCGCACGCGCTTGCTGCGGTCGTGGCGGGCCAGGCGCACCATGTGCGGGACGGGATCCAGGCCCATGTCGCCACGCTCGGTCCGGGCGGCCAGGGCTTGCATGGAGAGCAGGCGGACGATGGCCAGGGGGTCCTGCGTGCCGGTGAGGATGGCGCTGGCCGAACCGCGCCCTGGCACCAGGCCCAGCAGGTGGGCGCACCACCGCCGCACCACCGGGCGGCTGTCGTGGACCAGGCCGCGCTCCAGGGCCGGGGCGGCGGACCGCCCGAGCGCGCGGAGCGCGCTGACCGCCGCCATCCGGCGGCGCACGTCTGGGGACGCCAAGGCCTCTACCAGGCCCCAGGCTGGCGCTGGGTCGGTCGGCGACCGCACCGTACCCGCTCCTTCACTGGTGGAATAGCCCCCGCCGAGCGGTGGGAAGGATGGGGTACGCCACCGATCGTGTCTGATCCTGCCGAATGCCAGGGGATTTTGGGAATCGCCATCACGCGAGGTGGGCGGTGTCGTTGATGCGCTCCAGCCACTCCAGGCCGTTCTCCAGGCGGAGCGCGTTGATGCAGGCATTGTCCTGGGCGATGCCGACGGGGGCGGCGGCGCCCAGCCAGTGGAGCAACAGGCGGGCGTTCAACGTGCCGTGGGCCACGAGCGCGATGCGCGTCCCGTCGGGTAGCGCCGCCAGGCGCTGCGTCACCCGGCGCACGCGTTCGGCCACCGCCGACTCGCTCTCCGGCCCGGGGTATGTCCAGCCGCCGTCGGGCATTTCGGGCTCCAGAACCGCCCGGGGGAACCGCGCCGCCAGACTCTCCCGTCCGGCGCCGGTATACGGGTCCCAGCGGTTATACTCGACCAGGTCGTTCCAGACGTGCAGGGGGGCGCCGGACTTCTCCGCCAGGCAGTTGGCCGTCTGCAGCGCGCGCACCAGCGGGCTGGAGACGATGCGCTGAACGCCGGCGGCCGCCAGCGCCTCGGCCAGACGCCGGCTCTGCTCCCAGCCCAGTTCGGTCAGTTCGGGGTTGTAGAGCCGCTCGCCGCTCACGTTGGCCACGGTCTGGCCGTGACGTGCCAGGAACAGTCGCGTCGCCACGCGGATGCCTCCTCCCGGGCCCCTGTTCTGGCCTCACCGGGGCGCCCCCTGCCGCCAAGCGGCCGCGGGGACGCGTCCGACCGGCCCGTGCGGAAGGTGGAATCGCGCGTGCCCTGGACCGCCGCCCCTCCCCTGGTGCTGGTCGGCCTGGCCGTGGGCCTGCTGTCTGGCCTGTTCGGCGTGGGGGGAGGCGTGATCGTCGTCCCCGCGCTGGGCCTGCTGCTCCACCTCCACGAACACCTGGCACAGGGGACAAGCCTGGCGGTGATCCTGCCCACCACGGCCTGGGGCGCGTACCGGTATGCCCGCCGCGGCTCGGTGCGCTGGGCGGCGAGCCTGCGCATGGGCATCCCCGCCGTCCTGGCCAGTACGCTGGCGGCGCGCGCCGCCCTGCACCTGCCGGGAGGCCTGCTGCGCGTCTTCTTCGCCGTCTTCCTGATGGCCGTGGCCTGGCGCAACGCCACCCGCCGGGACACCCCCCCGCCACCGCCGGGGACCAGCCGTCGGCTGGCCTGGATCCAGATTGCGCTGGGCACGGGCGTGGGCTGCCTGGCGGGCCTGTTGGGCGTGGGCGGCGGGGCCCTGGCCACACCGGGACTGGTGCTGCTCTGCGGGTTTCCGGCCCAATTGGCCCAGGGAACCTCCCTGGGGGCCCTGGTGCTGGCCGCCGGCGCCGGCATGCGCAGCTACGCCGCCTCGGGATCGGTGGTGTGGCCGGCGGCGGCCGCCATCTTCGCCGGCGCCCTGGCCACGGTGCCGGTGGGCGCGCAACTCGCCCACCGGCTGCCCGAGCGGCGCCTGCGCGTGGCGTTCTCGCTGTTCGTGCTGGCCATGGCGCTGTGGGAGATCGTCCGCCAGTTCTAGCGGCGGGGTGCGCCCCCCGCGTCCAGGAAGCGGTACTGGGCCCGCAGCAACTCCAGGTAGACCCCCTCCTGGGCCAGGAGTTGGACGTGCGTGCCGGCCTCGACGATGCGGCCGTGCGCGAAGACCAGGATGCGGTCCGCCCGCCGGATGGTGGACAGCCGGTGCGCGACCACAAACGCCGTGCGTCCCTCCAACAGGCGAGCCAGGGCCGCCTGCACCTTCTGCTCGGTCTGGGTGTCGATGCTGCTGGTGGCCTCGTCCAGCACCAGGATGCGGGGGTCGGCCACCAGGGCGCGGGCGAACGCCAGGAGCTGCCGCTGGCCCACCGAGAAGCGCCCGCCGCGTTCCCCGACCTCGGTGTCGTAGCCGCGGGGCAGCGCGGTGATGAACCCGTGCGCGTCCACCGCGCGCGCCGCCGCCTCCACCTCGTCGTCGCTGGCGTCCAGGCGCCCGTAGCGCAGGTTCTCGCGCACGGTGCCGGAGAAGAGCACCGTCTCCTGCAGCACGGTCCCCACCTGCCGGCGCAGGGAGGGCAGGGAGACCGCGCGCACGTCGTGCCCGTCGATCAGGATGCGCCCGGACTGCGGGTCATACAGGCGGGTCAGCATGCTGACCACCGACGTCTTGCCGGCTCCGGTGTGTCCCACCAGGGCCACCGTCTCTCCCGGGGCCGCGCGGAAGTTCACCCCGTCCAGGGCCCGGCGGCGCCCGTCGTAGGAGAAGACCACGTCCTCGAAGGCCACCTCGCCGCGCACTGGCGGCAGATCCGGGGCGCCGGGGGGGCTGGCCACGCGCGCCTGGAAGTCCAGGAACTGGAAGATGCGTTCCGAGGAGGCCATGGCCTGCAACAGCGAGTTGTACAGGTTGCCGATCTGAGCGATCGGCGACCAGAACATGGCCACGTACTGCAGGAACATGACCACCAGTTCCACCTGGATGCGGCCGTGGATGTAGAGTTCCGACCCGTAGATGAAGACGACCGCCGTCCCCAGCGCCCCGGTGACGGTCACCAGGGGCCCGAAGAGCGCGGACCAACGCTGCGCCAGGCGCCAACTGGCGAAGTACTCGTAGTTGATCCCGTCGAAGAAGCGGCGGTTCTCTGTCTCGGCGGTGAAGGCCTGGGTCACGCGGATCCCCTGGATCGCCTCGTTCAGGTGGGCGTTGATGCGCGTCAGACGCCGGCGCACGCGCTGCCAGCTCTGGCGGATCTGGCGGCGCATGCGGGTGGAGATCGCCAGCATCAAGGGGATCACCGCAAAGCAGGCCAGAGCCAGGTTCCAGCGGAGCACCAGCATCACCGCGACGATGCCGACCAGCAGGAAGGCGTTGCTGAGCAGGGTGACGATGCCGTTGGTGAACAGGTCGTTGAGCGCGTTGACGTCGTTGGTCACGCGCACCAGGACGCTGCCCACCGAGTGACGGTCGAAGAAGTCCAGGGAGAGCCCCTGGATGTGGGCGTAGAGATCCGTGCGCAGGTCCACCAGCACCCGCTGGCCCAGGGCGGCGGTCAGGCGCGTCTGCAGGACGCCCGCCCCCCAGTTGAACACGTAGGACGCCAGATACAGCAGCGCATACAGGGCGAGCCGGTGCGCCCGGTGCGTCAGGGTCGCGCCGGTGGCCCCCGGCGCGCTGATCACGTTCACCGCCAGCCCGAGCAGAACCGGCCGCACCAACTGCGTCCCAGCGCCGGCCAGGGTGGCGACCGTCCCCGCCACCGTCAGCCAGCGGTAGGGGCGCACGTACCCCAGCAGCCGGCGCATCTGGCTCCAGTTGAACGGGCGCTCGATGTCCTCGTCCTCGCGATAGAGGAAGCGGTCGGGCCCGGATGGGGGCGGGGTGACCGCGCCCAGCCAGGCATCCAGCCGGTCCCGCCAGCCCGCCGGTTCAGCGGCCATCGGCCCGCCCCCCTTCCAGCGCGGACCCGGCGCCCGCCGCGTCGTCCTGGAACTGGAGATCGAAGAGTTCGCGGTAGAGCCCGCCCATGCGCAGCAGTTCCTCATGCCGCCCCCGCTCGCGCACCCGGCCCCCGTCGAGCACCAGGATCTCGTCGGCATGCCGGACCGAACTGAGCCGGTGGGCGATGATGAAGGTGGTGCGGCCCTCCATGGCCGCCGCCAGCGCCTGCTGGAGTTCGTACTCCGTCTCCATGTCGACGCTGGAGGTGGCGTCGTCCAGGATCAGCACCCGCGGGTTATACAGCACCGCGCGGGCGATCGCCACACGCTGGCGCTGCCCCCCGGACAGCCCCAACCCGCGCTCGCCGACCACCGTCTGGTAGCCATCGGGCAACTCCTCGATGAACTCTGCCGCCTGGGCGATGGCGGCGGCCCGCCGCACGTCCTCCAGCGTGGCGCCCCGCCGCCCGTAGGCGATGTTCTCCTGGATGCTGGCCGAGAAGAGGAATGTCTCCCCCGGCACCAGGCCGATCTGGCGGCGCAGGCTGGTCAGCGTCCACGCGCGGACCTCCCGCCCGTCCACCTCGACGCGCCCCCGCTCGCACTCATAGAAACGCGCCAGCAGGTTGACCAGCGAACTCTTGCCCGCCCCGGTCGCCCCCACCAGTCCGATGACGTGCCCCGGCGGGGCATCCAGGGTGACGTCCTCCAGCGCGGGTGGCCCCGACGTCCCGGGGTAGCGGAAGGTCACGCCCTGCAGCCGCACGTGGCCGCGCGCCGCCGCGGGCTCCAGCCGCACGGCGCCCGGCAGGTCGTGCACCCGGTCGGGCGTCTCCAGGATCTCGAGCAGCCGCACCTCCGCCGCCGACGCCTGGGCGAGGAGGTTCACCAGGAAGCCCAACTGCTGGGTGGGACCCGTCAGGTATCCCAGCAGGCCGAAGAACGCCATCACGCCGCCCACCGTCAGGTGGCCGTGCAGCACCTGCTCGCCGCCATACCACAGCAGGACCACCGCCGAGAGGTTCCCCAGCAGCTGGATCAGGGGGATGTAGTTCGCCTGGGAAGCCGCCGCGCGCAGGTTGCCCTGGCTGTAGGCGGTGTTGGCCGCCGCAAACTTCTCCAGTTCATAGGGCTCGCGCGTGAAGGACTTGACCACGCGCACGGCCATGATGTTCTCCTGCACGACCGTCTGCAGGCGGCTCATGGCCTGGCGGATCGCGGTGTACACGGGGCGCACGCGCTGGTCGAAGCGGATCACGGTCCCGGCTAACAGTGGCAGGAAGATGAGCGTCAACAGCGTCAGGCGCACGTCGAGCGTGAACATGACCACCAGGCCCAGCCCGACGTTCAGGGCGAAGCTCCAGCCGCTGATCAGGCCCTGCCCCAGATACATGCGCCAGGCCTCGACGTCGCCGGTGAGGCGCTGCATGAGGTTGCCGGTGTGCTCACGGTCGTAGTATTCGAACCCGTGATACTGCAGCCGGGTATACAGCGCCTGGCGGAGGGCGTAGGTGGCCTTCTGCCCGTACAGCCCACTGCAATACGACTGCAGGAAGTTGAAGACGCCACCGGCCGCGGCCAGGGCGGGCACGCCCAAGGCCAGCGGCCAAAGCAGCGCGCGATCACGGCCCTGCAGCACGGTGTCGAACAGGGCTCGCACCAAGTAGACGCCGGCCAGGTTAGCCGCGGTCAACAGCGCGAGCGCGACCACGGCCACCAGCAGGGTGCGCCGGTAGGGTGCTCGGTAGCGGGTAAGCCGTCCCGATGCCGCCATGCGCGCGGGGACACCTCCCGGACTGGTCATCGCCGGCCCGTTCGTGCGCCCCTCGCCCATCCCTTCCGCCGCGCATGCCATCCTGGCTCCAGCGGCCGGAAGGAGAGATTATGCCTTCCAGCGGAGCAGCGTCCGGCGCAGGTCATGGGCACCGTCGGGCCGGCTGCACTCAAAATACACCCACAGGCCCGCCGTGTCGGGCAGCACGTCGGCGTAGCGCACCGAGCCCGTCGTCCCGTTCGAGACCACCGCCGGTCCCTGCGGCGTCAGGGTGCGCCACGCCGCCAAGTCCGTGGCGGCGGCCAGGCCGAGGCGTTCCTCGTAGTTCTCCTCGACCCGCGCGCTCCCGTCATACAGCCCCATCCAGCCCGGTCCCACCGGTACCACCGTGGTCAGGCGGGCCTGGTAGCGATCCCAGCCGTCGCCGGTCCGCAGGCAGGGCCCGTGCCACGCCCAGCGGCGCAAATCGTCACTGCTGGCCAGGGCGGTCCCGCAGCGGACCAGGCCCGTGTTGTAGGCGTCGGCGGTGCCGTGCATGGCCTGGGCCGACGCCCCGCTCCCCTCCGCCCAGGAGACCAGCAGCCACAGGCGGTCGCCCGCGCGCACGGGCACCGGGTCCTTCACGCCTTCCGACCCCGTGGACTCGGCCGTGAGCACCGTGGTGCGCTCTCCCCGCGGGAGTCCGGTCAGCGTCGCGGCGCGGAAGGCGTCGATCCGCCAACGCCCGTCGGCGGGGTCCACGAAAGAGACCAGCCACACCCAGCCCCCGCCCACCGTGTCGCGCACCAGCGCACTGCGCTCCAGCGACGCCGCCTCCAGGTCCTCCTTGGTCAGCGCCGCCACATCCCTGAAGGGCCCCCCGGCGTGGCTGACCGCGATGGTGTTGGAGTAGCCGCGATCCGAGGGCAGCCCGCGCGGCCGGCGGCGGCGGTAGGTGAGCACCACGTCCTCGCCGTCGCGCAGCACGGATGGGGCCCCGACCCAGGAACCTGATCCCGCGGTCTCCGGTTCCAGGACAACCTCGGCCCCTTCGGGATCAAACAGCACGGCGACCCGTCCCTTCATCCCCGTCTAGAGATTCCGGAGCCAGAGCCGGAACCCTCCCCAGGCCACCGCCACCAGGTTCCCGCGCGGATCGGCCACCCTGGCGGTGATGGGCGTGGTGGCCACGGTGGCCTTGCCCGCCATCACCCGCACCGTGCCCAGCGTCTGGCCGGCCGCGACCGGACCGATCACGGACGCGGGCAGGGAGATCCGGGTCTGGAGCGTGGCCGACCCGGTCCGCGTCACCACCCAGGCATCGCCGTTCGCCGCCAGCGGCACTTCGGGCCGCCGCGCCTCCCAGACGCGCAGGCCGGCCGCCGGCAACCCCTGCGTCCAGTTCACCTGCTGGTCCTGGAAGTTGGCGAAGCCCCAATCCAAAAGGGTCTGGGAGATCTGCGCGCTGGCCTGTTGGGTCGCCGTCCCCATCACGGCGGCCACCAACTCCGTGTTCCCCTGGGCGGCGGTGGTCACCAGGTGCCAACCCACGTTGGGCAGGTAGCCGCTCTTCATCCCCGTGACCGCGGAGTCGGTGCCGATGAGCAGGTTGTAGTTGCGCACCGGGGCCATGGGGCGCTGGTTGGGGGGCGTCCACTGGAAGTATTCCACGTTGGTGAACTGCGCGTAAGTGTTGGGGTACGTCAGCAGGATGTGCCGGGCCAGGATCGCCTCGTCCAGGGCGGTGCTGATCTGACCGGTGGTCGGCAGCCCGTTGGTGTTCACGAAGTGGGTGTCGGTCATGCCCAGTTTGGCGGCCTCGGCGTTCATCTCAGACACGAAGTGCGTGGCCGTGCCCCCGACCGCTTCGGCGACCGCCAGCGCGGCGTCGTTGCCAGAGGGCACCATCATGCCCAGCAGCAGCGTCTTGAATTCCACGGTGGCGTTGGGCGGCAGGTCCAGATACATATCCGAGATGCCCGGCGTCCGGGACAGGGTCCGCACCCCGGGGCCCAGCGGCACGTTCTGGGTGAGTTGGATACTGCCCTGCGAGATGGCGCGCAACGCCAGATCAAAGGTCATCATCTTGACCAGGCTGGCCGGCGCGAGTTGCAGCGTGGGGTTGGCCTCGCTGAGGATCTGCCCCGTGCGCGCGTCCATGAGCACGAACGAGGCGACCTGGCCGCCCAGGGCGGGCAGCGCCATCCCTTGGGCGACCGGCGCCACGGTCGGACCGCTCGGCGTGGTCGCGGCGGCCGCGGCGGGCACCTGACCCGACTTCGCGGCTCGCGCGGTGTGGTGCAGAGCATGGACGGTGAAACCACCGGCGGCGACCAGCACGGCGACAATCACGACAATGCCGGCCGCTCGGGGCCGGCGGCGGCGACGGGTGCGCAAGCTGGAATCCCCTTTCCATGGGTAGACCAGAATGTCGACGGTGCCGCCCCGGATCGGGCGATCGGGGGGGCGAACGGGGCTCGGCGATACCCTTTGTCAAATACCACGGACGGAAGCGGACGGCAATCGCCTGGAGGGAATCTCACGGCGCGCCCGCATCGTTCCGCGCCACCCGCGGACGGCCCCGGCGCGCGCCCGCGGCGCAGCAGGCCGCCGCGGCCCGTCCTGGCAGGGGCGGCGACCCTTCCCACTTCCCACTTCCCACTTCCCACTTCCCACTTCCCACATCCTTC
>JAJZWQ010000016.1 GCA_021846605.1 Bacillota bacterium
GGGACATCTCCGCCGTGGACATCGCCCACGCGGCGCAGATGGGCTGGACCATCAAGCTTCTGGCCATCTCCGATCTGCGGGACGGCCGGATCAGCATGCGCGTGCATCCCACGTTCGTGCCGCACGACCACCCGCTGGCCGCGGTGAACGACACCTTCAACGCGATCTACATCCAGGGGGATGCGGTGGGCGAGGCCATGTTCTACGGGCGGGGGGCGGGGGGCCTCCCGACTGCCAGCGCGGTCCTGGGGGACCTGATGGAGGCGGCGCGCTTCTTCGGGCGCGAGGGACGGGTGACCGGCTGCACCTGTTTTCACCAGCGCCCGGTGGACGGCCCGGACGGCATCTGCTCCCGGTTCTACGTGCGCCTGTTGGTGGCCGACCGCGTCGGTGTTCTGGAGCAGATCGCCGGTGTCTTCGGACGGGCCGGGGTCAGCATCCTGTCCGTGCAGCAGACGCCCGTCGCCGAACCCGCGTCCGCGCACCCGGCGGCGCGGGCCGAACTGATCGTGGTCACGCACGGCGTGCGCGAGGACCACCTGCAGGCCGCGATCTCCGGTCTGCGCCACCTGGATGCGGTTGCGGGGGTAGGGGCCGTGCTGCGGTTGGCACCGGAGGACCTTTGAGCGCAGCGTCCATCACGGTGCAGAAGTTCGGTGGGAGTTCGCTGGCGACCGTGGACCACATCCGCCGCGTGGCCGAGCGCGTCCGCCGCGAGCGTGCCGCCGGTCGGAACCTGGTGGTGGTGGTCTCGGCCATGGGGGACACCACCGATGATCTCCTGGCGCTGCTGGCCCATTTGGCCCCGCGCCCGCCCGCCCGCGAGGCGGATATGCTCTTGGCCAGCGGGGAGCAGATCTCCTCGGCCCTTTTGGCGGCGGCCCTGGAGACCTCCGGTTGCCCGGCCGTCTCGCTCACGGGGTGGCAGGCGGGGATTTCCACCGACGGGATGCACCGCAAGGCCTCGATCACCGGGATCGACGTGGCGCGCGTGCGCCGCGAGGTGGACGCCGGACGGGTGGTCGTGGTCGCCGGCTTCCAAGGCTCGACGGCGGCCGGCGAGATCACGACCCTGGGGCGCGGGGGCTCGGACACGACGGCGGTGGCCCTGGCGGCGGCGCTCGGCGCGCGGACCTGCGAGATCTGCAGCGATGTGGACGGCGTCTATACGGCGGACCCCCGCGTGGTGCCCGGGGCGCGCCGGCTGCCCGTGGTGTCTTACGAAGAGATGATGGAGATGGCGCACCTGGGTGCCCAGGTGCTGCAGATCCGTGCCGTCGAGTGTGCGCTGGTCCACGGCGTGGTGATCGTCGCGCGCTCCACGTTCATCGACGGTCCCGGGACCCGGATCATGGGGGTGGACGCCGTGGAGGAACGTTCTCTGGCGCGCGCCGTGGCGCATGAACGGGATGTGGCCCGCCTGGCGTTGTGCAACGTGCCGGACCGCCCGGGGGTCGCCCACCGGCTGTTTGCGGCGCTGGCGGACCGGATGATCAATGTGGACATGATCATCCAGAGCCAGTCGCGGGGCGGGCGCAACGATATCGCCTTCACCGTCACCCGCGATGAGTTGGCGGTGGCCGAGGAGACGGCGCGCGCGGCCGCCCAGGAGGTCGGGGCCGTGGATGTCCTGGCCGAGGCCGGGTACGGCAAGGTGTCGCTGGTGGGGGCGGGGATGGCCAGCCACCCCGGCGTGGCGGCGCGGATGTTCTCGGCGCTCTCGGACGCGGGTGTGAACATCGAGATGATCAGTACGTCCGAGATCAAGATCAGCTGTCTGGTGCGGGCCGAGCACCTGGAGACCGGCGTGCGCGCGGTGCACGCGGCCTTCGGGCTGGACCGCGCCCCCGCAGGCGAGGGCTGAGCGTGGACCCCGCGCGCCCCGCCATCGGCGTCTCCACCGGCGTCTTCTCGCGCTTTCCCGAGCAGGCCACGCCCGAGGCGGTGGCCGACGGGATGCGCCGACTCGATGCCGACGTGTTCGAGGTGCTGCTCTTCGGCAACTGGGAGGACCAGGGGGCGGCCGCGGCCACCCTGGCCCGTTCCGGGCGCCCGGTGGCCGTGGTGCACGGCGCCAAGCGGATCGGGGGCCTTTTGGGGGCGGCCGAGGCCGCGATGCGCCGGGAGGGGCAGAACCTGGTCCGGCAGGCCCTGGAGGTCGCCGGCGTGCTCTCGGCCCCGCTCGTCAACATCCACCTCTGGGACCTCCCGGACTCCGACCGCCACCTCGAGCGCAACCTCGACGCCCTGGGGGAACTGTTGCCGAGCGTCTGGGCGAGCGGGCGACGGCTGCTGTGTGAAACGGTGCCCTGCCAGGCGGACGTGCCCTGGCGGGCGGTGCAGCGCGCCCTGGACGCTGCCGGCGCCCTTCCGGGCGCCCCGGCGCAGGGGCCGGCGCTCGGCGTGAACCTGGACCTGGAGTTCCTGGCCTGGCACGACGGGGTAGAGGAGACGCTGACCCGCTTTCTGCCCGCCTGGGGGAACCGCCTGCAGAACGTCCACGTCAAGGACTTCGACGGGCGGCCGTTTGACTCCGAGGGGAGAAGGCGGTATGTCAACCCGGGGGACGGGCAGTTAGACTATCCGTGGATCTTCGAGCGGCTGCGCGCCGCCGCCTACACGGGTCCGCTCACCTTCGAGGGCAATGTGACGCGCATCGCCGACCGCAGTGCGGCTCTGCGGGCGACGCAGGCCTACCTGGATCGCATGCGGGCCTGGGTCGACCAGGTCTGGCCCCGCCAGGAACGCTAGGAGCCCGTAACGCGATGACTTGCGCCCCAACGGCGCGAGTAACCGCGCACGCGCCATGACGGGTGGGCCGCCGGCCGTGCCGCAACCGCAGCGGCACCCGCAGGCCCTTCCACCGCGTCTCCAACTGGTCCAAGTCGATCTCGACCCCGTCCTCGGCGGGACCCTGGATCAGGACGCCGGAGTGCTCCGTGCCGGCCAGGCTCGGCAGCCCGCGCCGCGCGGACTTGAAGCGGGCACGGCCCCGCCGAGCGGGGCCCAGGTGTGCGCCAGGATGGGGTGTGTGCCCGGCCGGGGATGAAACCGTCGATCTCGCCCGACGGCGGCGTCCACTTTGCGGGTTGGTCAAGAGCGGGCCAGCAAACTATGATGATATCATCCGGTGCGGTGCCGGGTTTGTCAGCCCCAGGCCATTTGACCATTTACGACGCCGAACGGCGCGAGGAGGGGATGAGACGTGCCGGGCGTGGAACCCCCGGCCCTGGTCGCGGTGACGCGGGCGGGCTGGCCGGAGTCCGTCCACCGCGTGCACATCGCGGTGTGCGACGCGGCCGGGGATCTCCTGGTCGCCGCTGGCGACCCCTGGCGCGTCGCGTTTATGCGTTCGGCGGCCAAACCCCTGCAGGCCCTGCCCCTGGTGGAGAGCGGCGCGGCGGCGGCCCTGGCGCTTGCGCCGGAGCACCTGGCGATCGCCTGCGCCTCACATCGCGGGCTGCCGCTGCACACCGCCGCCGCGACGGCGCTGCTCGCGCGCGCCGGGCTGGATCCCGGGGCGCTGCGCTGCGGGGTGCACCCCCCCGAGGACCGGGAGGCGGCAGCGGCCCTGCAGGCGGCCGGGCGTGCGCCCGAGCGCCTGCACAACAACTGCTCGGGCAAGCATGCCGGGATGCTGGCCGCCGCCCGGCACCGGGGCTGGCCGCTCGAGGGGTACATGGAGGCCGACCACCCCCTCCAGCGGGAGATCGCGGCCATCGTGGCGGAGGTCTCCGGCGCCTCCCCAGCACTGGGCGTGGACGGCTGCGGCGTGCCCACCTTCGCCCTGCCGCTGGCCGCGATGGCGACCGCCTTTGCCCGCTTCGGCTGCGGACGCGGGCTTGCGGCGCCCAGGGCCGCGGCGGCGGCGCGGTTGGCGTCGGCGATGGCGGCCCACCCCGACCTGGTCGCGGGGCCCGGGCACGTGAACAGCGTGCTCCTGGCCCTGCACGGGGATGCTCTGGTGGCCAAGGGCGGCGCCGAGGGCGTCTGGTGCACCGCGCTACGCGGGGACGGCCCTGGTGTGGGGATCGCCGTCAAGGTGGGGGACGGTGCCGACCGGGCAGCCGCGGTGGCGATGCTGGCCGTCCTCGAGGCGTTGGGGCTGCCCGGCGGGGCGGACCCTCGGTTGGATGCGTACCGCCGCCCGGTCATCATGAACACACTGGGGGCGGTTGTCGGAGGGCTGGCGGTGGAACTGCCCGCGGGGTTCGGGGCGCGCGGGCAGGGGCCCGCCGTGGGCGCGTAGAAGGCGCGGCCGCCAGAGCGACGGGGGTGAGCGGTCTGGCCGAGCTTGGGGAAATCACGGACGTGACGTTCGCCGACGTGGTGCTCAAGGCCGACGCGGTGGTGCTGGTCGAGTTCTGGGCGCCGTGGGCGCGCGACTGCAGCCTGGCGGAGCCACCGCTGCGCGTCGCCGCGGAGAGCCTGGGCGACGCGGTGCGCGTTGTCCGGCTGAACGTGGAGAAGAATCCCGTCGCCGCGGTGGTCTACGGGGTGCACCGCATCCCCTCGGTGCTGGTGTTCCGCGAGGGGCGGGACGTCGACCGCTGGTCCAAGGCCCTGCCCGTCCAGGACATCGTGGAACGGATCCGGGGTTCGGGCGACGGCACGCGAACATGAGAGCAGGGGCGGTGGGGCAGTGGCCTCGGCAATCGTACTGGCCTATTCCGGCGGACTGGACACCTCGGTGGCGATCCCCTGGCTGCGGGAGCACTACGGGCAGGGGAACACCCGCATCATCGCCATGTGCGCCGATCTGGGACAGGGCGACGACATGGCCGAGGTCCGGCGCAAGGCCCTGGCCTCTGGCGCCGACGCCTGCCATGTGGTGGACGCGCGCCGCGAGTTCCTGACCGATTTCGCCTTTCCCGTGCTGCAGGCGCAGGCGGTCTATGAGGGGCGGTACCTCCTGGGCACGTCCTTCGCGCGCCCCTGCATCGCGCGCCACCTGGTGGAGGTCGCGCGCCTGGAGGGCGCCGGCGCCGTGGCCCACGGCGCGACCGGCAAGGGCAACGACCAGGTCCGCTTCGAACTCACCGTCAAGGCCCTGGCGCCGGACCTCCAGGTGATCGCCCCCTGGCGGGAGTGGGATATCCGCTCGCGCGAGGACGCGATGGAGTATGCGCGGGCCCACAACGTGCCGGTGCCGGTCACCCCGCGCAAGCCCTACAGCCGGGACGCCAACCTCTGGCACACCAGCCACGAGGGCGGGACGCTGGAGGATCCGGGGGCCGTGCGGCCCGAGGACCTGCTGCTCATGGCCAGCGAGCCGTGGGAGGCGGCGGCCGAGCCGCAGACCATCACCCTGGGGTTCCGGGGCGGGGTCCCGATGTCCCTGAACGGGGAGGTCCTGGAGCCCGTGGCCCTGCTGGAGGCCCTCAACGCCACCGCCGGGCGGCACGGGGTCGGCGTCGTGGACCTGGTGGAGAACCGGCTGGTCGGCATGAAGTCGCGCGGGGTGTATGAGACGCCGGGCGGCACGGTGCTGTATGAGGCCCACGCCCGCTTGGAGGAACTGGTTCTGGACCGCCACACGCTCCACTTCAAGCAGCAGGTGGCCCTGCGCTACGCGGAACTGGTCTATGACGGCTTCTGGTACACGCCGCTGCGCGAGGCCCTGGACGCGTTCGTGTCCAGCACGCAGCGCGTGGTGAGCGGGGAGGTCTCCGTCCGGTTGTATCGGGGGCGCGCGGAGGCGGTGGCCGCCAAGAGCCCCTACTCGCTCTATGACCCGGCGTTGGCCACCTTCGGCGCCGACGCCAGCTACCACCACGACGACGCCCGCGGCTTCATCACCCTGTTGGGGCTGCCCCTGGTGGTGCAGGCCCGGCTCCGTCAACGGTTGGGGGAGCAGCCGTGACGGACGGGCAGGGGGAGGCCCCCGGCGCCGGCATCCACGGCGGACGGCTGGGGGCGGCCGGGGGGAGGAGGGCCAAGGCCTTCACGGCGTCCATCCCCTTCGACCGGCGGCTGTACCGGCACGACCTGGCCGGCAGCCGCGCCCATGCCCGCATGCTGGGCCGCGCGGGCCTGCTGAGCGGGGACGAGGTGGCCCGGATCCTGGGCGGGCTGGACGCGATCGAGCGGGAGTGCGCCGGGGGCGCCTTCGACTACCGCCTCGAGGACGAGGACATCCACCTCAACATCGAGCGGCGCCTGGTGGAACTGATCGGGCCGGTCGGGGGCAAGCTGCACACCGCCCGCAGCCGCAACGACCAGGTCGCCCTGGATATGCACCTGTTCGTCCGGGAGGCGGCCCAGACCGCAGGCGAGGCGGCGCGGGGGCTGCAGCGGGCGCTCCTGGCGCAGGCGGAGGCCGGGGGGGAGGCCATCCTCCCCGGATACACGCACTTGCAACACGCCCAGCCTGTGCTGTGGGCCCAGCACCTTTTGGCCTACTGCTTCATGCTGCAACGGGACCGGGAGCGGCTGGCGGCCGCCGCCGGACGCGCCGACATCTCCCCGCTGGGCGCCGCCGCCCTGGCCGGTACCCCCCACCCGATCGATCCCGCGTCGGTGGCCGCCGACCTCGGGATGGCCGGGGTCTATGCCAACAGCATGGACGCGGTCTCCGACCGGGACTTCGTCATCGAACTGGTGTCGGCGCTGGCGCTGCTCATGGTGCACACCAGCCGCCTGGCCGAGGAACTGGTGCTGTGGTCGACGCGCGAGTTTGGCTTCGTCGAACCGGACGACGCCTACGCCACGGGCAGTTCGATCATGCCCCAAAAGAAGAATCCCGACGTGGCCGAACTGGTCCGCGGCAAGGCCGGTCGCGTCTTCGGCCAGTTGATGGCCCTGTTGGCCACGTTCAAGGGGCTGCCGCTCGCCTACCACTCGGACATGCAGGAGGACAAACCCGCCCTGTTCGACGCCCTGGACACCGCGCTGGCCAGCCTGGCGGCGCTGACGGGCATGGTGGAGACGCTGCACCCGCGGCCGCGCCGCATGGCCGAAGCCCTCGAGGGGGACTTCTCCGGCGTCACGGACATCGCGGACGGCCTGGCCGCCCAGGGGGTCCCCTTCCGCACCGCCCACCGCGCCGTGGGGGCCTTGGTCCGCCTCTGCCTGGAGCGGGGCTGCGCACCCTCCGAGCTCGACGTGGCGACCCTGGGCGCGCTGCACCCCCTGCTCACCCCCGACCTGGTGGCGCGGGCCGCGCCGCGGGCGGTGGTCGCCGCCCGGCGCAGCCCGGGGGGCACGGCGCCCGAGCAGGTCGCCGCCCAGCTGGAACTGGTGCGCGGTCTGGTGGCCCGGTGATGGACCACTCCGAGGATCTGTATCGGAGGGCGCTGGCGCGCATCCCCGGCGGGGTGAACAGCCCGGTGCGGGCGTTCGCCGCCGTGGGGGGCGTCCCGCGGTTTGCCGCGCGGGCCCAGGGGGCGCGCCTTTGGGACGTGGATGGGCGGGAGTATGTCGACCTGTGTATGAGCTGGGGGCCCCTGCCCCTGGGTCACGCCCACCCCGAGGTGGTGGAGGCCGTCGTCCGGGCCGCGGCTGGCGGCACCAGCTTCGGCGTGGCCACCCCGGGCGAGGTGGAACTGGCCGAGGCCATCTGCGCCGCGATGCCGGCGATCGAGATGGTGCGGCTGGTGTCCTCGGGGACCGAGGCGGTGACCAGTGCCCTGCGGCTCGCCCGCGCCGCCACCGGACGGGACCTGGTGCTCAAGTTCGCCGGGGGCTACCACGGCCACGTGGACAGCCTCCTGGTCCAGGCCGGCTCGGGCGCGCTGACGGCCGGGGTGCCCTCCAGCCCCGGTGTTCCTGCCGCCCTGGCGGCGCAGACCCTCGTCTGCCCCTACAACGACCTGGATGCCGTGTCGGCCACGCTCGACGCCCACCACGGTCGAGTGGCGGCGATCATCGTCGAGCCGGTGGCCGGCAACATGGGGCTGGTGCCGCCGGTGCCTGGCTTCCTGGTCGGGCTCCGACGTCTGGCGGACGCCTCGGGCGCACTCCTGATCTTCGACGAGGTGATCACCGGCTTCCGTGTGGGACCGGGGGGCGCCCAGGGGCTGTGGGGGGTGGCGCCGGACCTGACCTGCCTGGGGAAGGTGATCGGCGGTGGCCTGCCCGTGGGGGCGTACGGCGGGCGGGCGGACCTCCTGCGGCAGGTGGCCCCGGCCGGGCCGGTCTACCAGGCGGGCACGCTTTCCGGCAACCCGCTGGCCGTGCAGGCCGGTCTGGCCACCCTGCGGGTGCTGGCCCGGCCGGACACCTACGCGACGCTGGCCGACCGGGGCGCCCGGGCCGCGGAGATCCTGCGCGCCGCCGCGCGGGCGGCTGGCGTGGAGTGCGCGGTGGTCCAGATGGGCTCGCTCTTGACCCCGTTCTTCCGCTCCGGGGCCCCGACCGATCTGCACGGGGCGATGCGCTCCGATACCGCCGCCTTCGCGCGCTTCTTCCACGCCATGCTGGAAGGCGGCGTCTACCTGCCGCCGGCCCAGTTCGAGTGCGCGTTCCTCTCGCTGGCCCACGGTCCCGAGGAGATGGGCGTCCTCTCCGCCGCCGCCCAGAGCGCCTTCGCCCAGGTGCCAGACGGGGCGTAGGGGAGAGGGTGCGCCGCCGGATGCCGGCCTCCCCGCTGGCGGCCGGGTCCGTGCACGCCGCCCGGAGCTGTGGGCTAAGATTGGGTGGGGGGCGGCGTGGCGTGGAGGTGACTGCGCTCATCGGGCCGGCCGGCACCGGCAAGAGCCACCGTGCCTCCTTTGTGGCGCGCGCCCACGGCCTGCGGCACATCGTGGACGATGGGCTCCTGATCCGTGAGGGACACATCCTGGCCGGCGTCTCCGCCAAGAAGGAGGAGAACGCCATGGCCGCCGTGCGGCGGGCGGTCTTCGCCGACCCCGCCCATGCCGCCGCAGTGCGCCAGGTGATCGGGGAGGAGCGTCCGGCGGGGATCCTCATCCTGGGCACCAGCCTGAACATGATCCACCGCATCGTGGACGCCCTGGACCTGCCCCGTCCAGACAAGGTCGTCCTGATCACGGACATCGCATCGGAGGAAGAAATCCGCCGAGCGCGCAGGATCCGGCGCACCGAGGGCAAGCATGTCATTCCCGCCCCGACGCTGGAGGTCAAGCAGTCGTTCTCGGGGTACCTGGTGGACCCCCTACGCCTGCGTGCCCGGGACGCCGACCGCAGCGGCCTGATCGAGAAGTCCATGGTGCGTCCCACGTTCAGCGCCCTGGGCAAGTTCTACATTGCCGACACGGTCGTGTGCTCCATCGCCGAGCACGCCTGCCTGGAGGTCGAGGGCGTGGTGGCGGCGACCCGCGGGCGCGTGGAGACGGACAGCCGCGGCGTGCGCATGGGGGTGGAGTTGGCCGTGCGCCTGGGGTCCTGCCTGCCCCAGGTGCTGCGCGCGGCCCAACTCCACGCCAAAGCGCGCGTGGAGGAATTCACCGCCCTCAACGTTCTGGCCATGGACCTGGTCTTGCGCCGGGTCGTGGCCGACGGCCCCCCGGGTTCCGCCTGACCCCGGAGTGGTTCCCCGACCGCGCTGACGGCGGGGGCGCGCCCCGGAGGGTTCCGCCCCGCCCCCGCTCAGGCGAAGGATGGGGATGAATAGGAGGGACCGGACCCCTCGGCGCCCAGCAGGCGCTCGGCCACGGCCAGGCCCTCGTCCATGCCGAAGGTGCCCAGCAGGAGCAGCGCCCCGTCCGGGCCCAGCAGCCCGACCGCGTCGGCGATGGCGGTGTCCAATTCCCGGTGGAAGTGGTACGGCACGTGCCCGCCAGACAGGCCCTCCAGGAAGGCCTCGGCCTCTTCCGGGCGCACCCGGTAGTCCAGGGGGTAGCGGGCCACCGCCTGCTCGCTCAGGGTCACGACGACGGGTGCCCACCCGAGATCCGGAATCCAGCGCGCGAGCGCCAGGGCGGCCTCCCGGTTGACCGCGGCGCCGCGGTTGCCGCGCGGCGCCACCACGACGACCAACCGCGGCAGCCCGAACTCGGCGACCGTGGAGAGCACCGCCTCAAAGCTGGCCTGGTTCATGGCCACGTCGTCCAGCAGCAGGTGCGGGCCGATCCACGTGGCCCGCAGGCGCCGGGCCGGCGGCCGAAAGGCGGCCAGCGCGGCCTGCACGCCCGCGGGCGGGCTGCCGGCGGCCAGGGCCAGCGCGGCGGCCAGCATCGCGTTGGTCAGGTTGTGGCGGCCCGGCAGCGGTACGCTGATCCGGATGGTGGACGGGGCGGACCCCCAGGCCCCGCCGAAGTCCGCCAGCCGGGGGGCCAGGCGGACGGTGCAGGCGGATCCGTCCGGTGCGATGTGCGTGTCGACCGCCGCCATGTCCGCCTCGGGCGAGAAGCCGCAGGAGATCATCCGCGCGCGGGCCCCGCGGCTGGCCTCCACCGCGCCGGGGTCGTCGAGGTTGTAGGCCAGGAAGGCGCCCGCCGGCAGGCCCTGGACGAAGGCCCGCTTGGCCGCGAGGTACGCGGCGAAGCTGCCGTGGAAGTCCAGATGGTCGGCGGTCACCGAGGTGATCGCCCCGGCGGCAAATCGCACGTCCGAGACCCGATCCTGCACGACGGCGTGTGAGGAGACTTCGATGCACGCCCAGCCCATGCCGCTACCCGCCACCTCGGCCAGGAACCGTTGGAGGTCGGGGGCCTCCGGCGTGGTGAGGGCCGGACGGAAGCGGCGCACCCCCGAATCCACGCCGCCCGTGCTCCACAGACCAGCCGGTTTTCCCGTGGCCGTCAGGATTTGCCACAGCATGGTGGCTACGGTGGTCTTGCCGTTGCTGCCGGTGACCCCGGTCACCGCGACGCGGTGGCTGGGATGGCCATACAGCGCGGCGGCCAGCGCGGAGAGCGTCCGTCGGGGCGCCGGGCTCCACAGGCCCGGCACCCCGGCGGGTGGGGGGGCGCCAGCCGGCAGGAGCACACTCTGGGCGCCGCGCGCCAGCGCTTGGTCCAGGTACGCGCTGCCGTCCGTGCGCGTGCCCGGCAGCGCGGCAAACAGGTCTCCCGGACCGATGCGGCGCGAATCCACCTGGATCTCGCGTACGAGCACGCCGCCGAGTTCACCGAAGGTCTCCCCGCCGACGGCCTGGCACAGGCCCAGCAGAGGTGCCCCCATGGCGAACACCCCCCATCGCGACCCCGTCGTCAGAGGGTATGCGGGGGCCACAGGACAGGACCCCGCCCGGCGCGCCGATCATAGGCTGCGGCACGGTCCGGTGGGACGGGGGTATCGGGTTGGAGCGACTGGACGCGGACGACGCGGTGCGGCAACTGCCCGACGGCGCGGTGGTGGCGCTGTGCGGCAACGGCTCGATCCTGCAGCCGGAGTCCCTGCTCCGGGCACTGGAGTCGGGGTTCCTGCGTGAGGGGCATCCCAGGGACCTGACCATCTTCTATCCGGTGGTGGTCGGCGCCGAGCCCGGCACCGGCATCGACCGCCTGGCCCACCCGGGTCTGGTGCGCGAGGTGATCGCCAGCTGCTTCGACATCTGGGGCATCGACCGTATGGCGCGCATGGTGCGGGCGGACGAGGTCCGGGCCCACTGCCTGCCGATGGGGATCATGTTCCAGTTGCTGCGGGCCGCCGCCGACGGGCAGCCGGGCATCCTTTCCCGCATCGGCCTGGACACCTTCGTCGACCCGGAGGTCCGGGGCACCGGCCATAACAACCGCACGCCGGAGAGCCTGGCCGAACGGCGCACTCTGGACGGGGATCCCTGGCTGTTCTACCGGGCCCCGGCGGTCAACGCGGCGCTGCTGTGCGCGACGGTGGCCGACGAAGACGGCAACCTCAGCCTGTATCGCGAACCGATCCGCCAGGGTGTGCTGGCCATGGCGCTCGCGGCGCGCGCGCGCCGCGGCAAGGTGCTGGCCCAGGTGCGCGCCCTCGTCCGGCGGGGCACGCTGCCCGCCGCCCGAGTGGACGTCCCGGGGTGCCTGGTGGACGCCGTGGTGGTGGACCCCGACCAAAAGCAGACCGTGCTGTCGCTGGACGACCCCGCGCTGACCGGGGAGTGGGTCTTGCCGCCCCCCCCGGCCGCACCCACGGCCCTGGGCATCGACCGCGTGATCGCCAGAAGGGCCGCGATGGAACTGCGCCCGGGGATGGTCATCAACCTGGGGTTCGGACTGGCCACGCAGGTCGCCCAGGTCGTGGCCGAGGAGGGGTTGGCCGGCCGGATCACCTTCAGCGTGGAGCACGGCCCGCTGGGCGGAACGCCCACGCCCAACGAGATCTTCGGGGCCGCCGTCAGCCCCACGTGCATCCTGCGTTCGGGGGATGTCTTCGCCCTGTACCACTCCGGGCAGCTGGACATGGCCATCCTCAGCGCCGCCGAGGTGGACGCCGAGGGCAACGCCAACGTCAGCCGCTTCGGGGACGCCATGCCCGGTCCCGGCGGCTACATCGACATCACCGCCGGCACCCGCGATCTGATCCTGATCTGCGGGGTGCGCGCCGGGGGGGCACGCCTCCAGGTCAGCGGGGAGGGGGTGCGGGTGGAACGCCAGGGGCGGGTGCCCCGGTTCGTGTCCCAGGTCCGCGAGCGCACGTTTTCGGCGCGGGCGGCACGCGCCCGCGGGGCCCGCGTGCGCTATCTCACGGATCGCTGCGCCTTTGAACTGGGGCCGTCCGGTCTGGTGCTCAGCGAGGTGGCGCCGGGGATCGACGTGGAACGCGACGTCCTGGCCCAGATGGACTTCCGTCCCCAGGTGGCCCCCTCCCCACGGATCTGGCCCCGGGCCCTACTCGCCCCGGGGCCCCTGGACCTCGGTCGCTGGTGGTCCGACCCGTTCGCCTGACCCTGCCGGGGGCCGTTCAGGCGAGCAGATGCCAGACCACCCAAGCGTCCTCGCCGTTGCCGAAGAAACCCGGGCAGGGCCCCAGGGCCTGCCACCCCCGGTCCCGCAGCAGGTCCAGTTGCACTGCGTTCGACCGGCGGACCACGCCCAGGAACCAGCGCGCGCCCGACCGCCGCGCCAGGAGTTCGCCCGCGTCGAGCAGAGCGCTGGCCAGTCCCTGCCGGCGGTGGGCGGGATCGGTGGCGTTGGCGTGCACATGGGCGGTCGGACCCTCGACCTGGAAGGCGAAGTAGGCACAGAGGGTGGCGTCCAGATGCGCCACCAGTAGCCGCGTGCGCGGGTCGGCATACAGGTGCTCCAGGGTCTCCAGGGATGCAGGTTCGGGGAAGACGGCGGCCTCCAGGGCGGCGATCGCCGGGAGATCGCCGGGCCGCCCCGTATCGATCCGGTAGGGTCCGTGCCCGGCGGGAACCGCTGCGGCGACCGTACCCACCCCCCGGGGCCACACTACGCCCGCGGCGCCACAGACGTGCCGCCGGGGAGAGTGGGCGAAACCTGCGTGGATCTTGGGTCGCAGGCTGAGTCGCTCTTGAGGGGTGGCCGTTGGCGGGCGCGCATTCCAGGCCCCGATCCTTCTGGCGCTGCACGCGCGGGGCACGGACGACAGGTTCTGCTCCAGCGGTCAGAGCGGAATACTTGCCGCACGCACCGCCACTCTGGAGGTCCAGCGGCGTACAGACGTGGGAGTGCACGACCAGCCAGTCGCCGTCGCGCCAGGGCGCGCCCGTCTGCCGCAGGTCCGCGGCCGCGCCGCCAACGGCTCTGGGGGGGAGGACGTCCACAGGCTTGTGCTGGCCGCCAGGCGTGCACGCCCTCGGTGCAGGGCCAGGCGCCAGCGGCCGTCACGGGAGCGCCCGTCCCGGTACCGCCCAGGCCCGTCCCAGTTCGGCGCTGCGCACCGCCGCGCGCCGTAGCGCATCCCCCACCAGGCCCGTGAAGCCGGCATCGCGCAGGACCGCCAGGGCCGCCTCGGTGGTTCCGCCCGGGGATGTGACGGACTCGCGCAGGGCTCCGGGGGTACGACCGGCGTGATCGGCCAGGAGCGCGGCGCCCAGAGCGGTCTGCCGAACGAGTTGTTCGGCGGTGCCCGGGGGCAGGTCCAGGGTCCGCGCCGCCTCCAGCATGGCCTCCATCAGCAGGAAGATATAGGCCGGTCCACTGCCGGCCACGGCGGTGACCGCGTCGAGCCGGCTTTCGGGGACCACCACGACGGTTCCCACGGCCTCCAGCAGCTGGTGCGCCGCATCCACGTCGCCGGGCAGGGCGTGCAGACCCGCCGCCAGCCCCGTGGCCGAGGCCCGCACCTCCGCCGCCACGTTGGGCATGGCCCGCAGGACCCGGGCGCCTGGGCCCAACGCCTGCTCCAGGTAGGCGGTGGGGAGCCCCGCCACGCAACTCAGGAGGCGGTGGTCGGTGTGGAAGTGGGGCGCGAGTTCCGCCAGGGCCTGCGGCGCGTCCTTGGGCTTGACGAGCAGGAGGAGATGGTTGGCCGCCGCGGCGACCTCCTGCTTGGAGCGGGTGGCGTGCGCGCCCAGGCGGCGATAGTGGTCCAACCCCTGCCCGCCGCGGTTGCATACCCAGAGGCGCCCGGGATCGAGACCGGCGGCCACCAATCCCCGCACCAGGGCTCCCGCCAGCGACCCGGCGCCGATCAGCCCGATGGCTTCGTCCTGCAGTGCAGCCACGCTCCTCGCGGGCCCTCGGGCGGCCGCCATCCATCCACATTACCGGGCCCGGACAGGACGGGCAAGGCGGCATTCCGTGGTTCCGCAAGTGTACGCCCGTGTGTATGTTCTACCGTCACCTAGGGGGTCGATCGTGGCGAATGCGTTGAGGTGCGTGGTGCCGACGGTGTCTGGATGGGAGGCAGCCAAAACCTGGTGGAGTGTTCCTGTTGCCGCATTCTCGTCCCCCGGTCCGCCAGGATACGGGCAGCCCATGGGTGATGCCCATACTTGACGGTTTTTCCTGCGTAGTGGAAGCTACGGGGGCGCGCGCACAGACCAGGAGTTCGACGGACGCTGGGGGGGGGGCGCCCCCCGGACGGCCGCACGTGGGTTGCGACGCACGATGAGGACCCGCCCGCACGGATCGATGGCATCCGCACCCGCCGGCCCTCAAAGCGGCCGGGGGACGGAGGTTGCCGTCGACGCGGTCCGACAGGCTCAAGCCGGGTGGAGAGGAGGCCACCCAGCTCCCGGACAAGCCCCGGGGTAAGCGGAGGGAAGGAGCGATGCGCAGATGGCCCGATGGCACCGGCTCGTGGGCGCCGCGCCCGTGCGCCTGGCGATGCTCGCCGCGGCGCTCCTGGTCTGCGTGAGCGCCGGGGGCAGGGCGCAGGCCCTCCCGCACAGCGTCGCGCCTGTCTCGGCACCCCCGGCGGAGACTCCCGCCGGCTCAGGGGTGGTGCAGGGGCCGGTGGTCTCCTCGGCACAGCCCGGCCCCGTGCCGACCGGGGCCGTCTACCAACCGGCAACCCGGGTCGCGATTCCCGCGACGTCGGCCTCCGGCACAGCGTCGCGTACAAACTCCAGCGCAACCTCCAACACAAGTGACACAAGCCCCAGCGCCGCACGCACCACATCCGCCACGGCGTCCACGTCCCAGACGGCGGCGCCGTCGACCCCTCCCGCCGTCGTGCCCTACACCTCGGCCGACCTTGACCTGATCGCCCAGGTGATCCGGGGTGAGGCCAACAACCAGCCGGTGGACGCCCGCCTGGGCGTTGCCGCGGTGATCGTCAACCGGGTGCGATCGGGCGAGTTCGGTGCGTCCATCGAGAACGTGGTGAACGCCCCGGGCCAGTTCCAGTCCGTGGGGAGTCCGCTCTTCGCGTTGCATCCCCTGGCCGGCAACGAGCAGTTGGCGCTGGAGGCCGTGCACGGCTCGGATCCCACCGGCGGGGCCCTGTATTTCTATAACCCGGCCATGACCCCGCCCAGTGCGTGGATCCATTCCCTGGACGTGCTGATCACCATCGGGCAACTCACGTTTGCCCGTTGACCCACATCGGGCCCAGGCCTCCCCGCATACCCTCCCGCGCCGGGGGGTGGGCGGATGGGTTGGTGGCAGATCCCCACCGGGGTCGGGCTCCTGGCCGCCGGTACCGCGATCCTCAGCCGGACCCTGCGGGCCCGGGGGGGCCGGCTGCGCCTCCCGGGGCGTGCGGGCTGGGCCCCGGCGGCGCTCGGCGGGCTCTTGGCCTCGGTCCTGCTCGGTTCGTCGAGCCTGACGGTCGTCGGCCTAGCCGTCGCGGCCGATGCGGGATCCCTGCCGCTGAGCACCGCGTGGGCGGCGGTGGGGGGGGCGAACGTCGGGGCGACGCTCCTGCCCCACATCGCCGGGTGGCATCCCCCACCGGCCGCCGTTGCCATCACTTGCGCCGCCGCCGCAGTGGCGTGGTGCTTTCGGCGCTGGCGGCCCCTGGCCACGGGAGCGCTGGCGGCCCTGGCCGTCGCCGTCGGCCTGGACCTCCTGGCGGCGGGGCTCGGCGGGCTGGCCCCCGGTCCCACCCTCGCCGGGGCGGCGGGCCGTTCGCTGCCGCTGGCGTTCGGGGCCGGGATGGCGCTCACGGCGGCGCTCTTCTCCAGCCAACTCGCCCTGGGCATCGTGCAGGCGCTGGCCGCCGCAGGGGCCGTCCCCCTGCGGGCCGGGATCGCCTTCGTCTGCGGCGCCAACATCGGCACGACCGCCGACGTGTTGGTGGCGGCGCTGGCCACGGGGCGCAGGGGCAGGGCCACCGCCCTGTTCCACCTGGGCTTCAACGTGGTGTGCGCCTGCCTGGGGCTGGCGCTCCTGACCCCCCTCACGCTGCTGGTCGCGCGCTGGCCGGCGGCCGTGGCGCTGGCCAGGGCCCATACCCTGCTCAACCTGGCGACCGCCTTAGTCCTGTGTCCGCTGGCGGGCGCCGCCGGAGCGCGGACGGCCGGCCGGGGGAGCGAGGCGCCCTGAGGCCAGCGCGTGTCAGGTCTCAGGGAATGGCGCCACACCGTGATGTTGCGTTGAGATCCGCCCGCCGATCGTGGATAATCTCCCTGCAGGTGTTCTGGCAGCCGCTGCGGCGATTGGATGGATGTGCGGCCTGTCCCGGTGCGGCGGTCCCCAGGGCCGCCCGGAAGTGCGGGCGGCGTACCTGTGCACTGTTGGGGGTGTGGTGGTTGGCCCGGGCCTTTGGCAAGAAGACGGTACGGGACGTGCCGCTGGATGGGCGCACCGCGTTGGTGCGCGTGGACTTCAATGTGCCGATGCGCGGCACACACGTCGTGGATGACACCCGCATCGTGGCGAGCCTGCCGACGATTCGCCACCTGTGTGCTCATCAGGCCCGGGTGCTGCTGTGCAGCCACATGGGGCGGCCCGGGGGGAAGCGCGCGGGCAATCTGAGCCTGCGCCCGCTGGTGCCGGTGCTCCAGGAGGCCCTGGGGCGCGAGGTGGCCTTCAGCCCGGACCCGATCGGGCCGCGGGCGCGCCGGATCGCCGCCGACCTGCCTCCCGAGGGCGTGGCCCTTTTGGAGAACACCCGCTTCTACGCCGAGGAGGAGCGCAACGACCCCGTCTTCGCCCGGGCGCTCGGCGCGCTGGCGGACCTGTTTGTCGAGGATGCCTTCGGGGCCGTGCACCGGTCCCATGCGAGCACCGTGGGGGTGGCGGAGGTCCTCCCGGCGGTCGCCGGCCTGCTCCTGGAGCGGGAGATCACCGCCCTGTCCCGCCTGCAGGACGCCGAGCGGCCGTTTGCGGCGGTCATCGGGGGGGCCAAGGTGTCGGACAAGCTGGGGGTGCTGGAACACCTGCTGGGGCAGGTCGATCAACTGCTGATCGGCGGGGGGATGGCCAACACCTTCCTCGCCGCCATGGGATACGACCTGGGCCGCTCGCTGGTCGAACGCGACCGGTTGGAGGACGCCAGGCACCTGATGGCCACCGCGACCGAGCGGGGGGTGGACCTGGTCCTGCCCTTGGACCTGGTGGTGGGGGACGTCTTCCTGGAGCAGGCCGACCATCAGGTGGTCCAGGTGGAGCAGGTGCCTGAGAACTGGCTGGCCATGGACATCGGCCCGTTGACAGCCCAACGGTTTGGCGCCAGCCTGCGCGGGGCGCGCACCGTCTTCTGGAACGGCCCCCTGGGCGTGACCGAATGGCCGAACTTCGCCCAGGGCACGGCGGAGGTGGCCAGAGCCGTGGCGGCCGGCCGCGGATTCCGCGTCGTGGGCGGGGGGGACTCCATCGCGGCGCTGCGCAAGTTGGGCCTGAAGGGCAGCGTGGACCACCTCAGCACGGGCGGCGGGGCCGCCCTGGAGTTCCTCCAAGGGCGGGTGTTGCCCGGCGTGGCCTGCCTGGAGGATCGTTGAGCGCGCGCTGGCTGATCGGCAACTGGAAGATGAACGGGACGCGGGCCGAGGCGGCGGCACGCGTCGCCGCGCTGAACGCGCTCCTGGGGGAAGCGCCCGTCGGGGTGCGCTGCGTCATCTGCCCGCCCTTCACCGCCTTGGAGACGGCCGCCGCGGCGTTGCGGCCCCCCCTGGAACTCGGGGCGCAGGACGTGGCATGGGCGGACGCGGGCGCCCTGACCGGCGAGGTGTCTCCGCCGATGCTGGGGGATGTGGGGTGCCGCTACGCGATCATCGGCCACTCCGAGCGGCGCCAGTTCCTCGGTGAGACGGACGACATGGTGTCCCGCAAACTGGCGGCGCTCTGGCGGTTCGGCCTGACCCCCATCCTCTGTGTGGGGGAAACCCTGGAGCAGCGCGCCCAGGGCACGACGGAGGCGGTCCTGACGCGCCAGGTGCGCGCGGCGCTGTCCGGAGCGGTGCCCGCACCCCTGCTCGTGGCCTACGAACCGGTGTGGGCGATCGGCAGCGGCCAGCCCGCGACCCCGCGGGACTGTGCCGCCGGGCTGGACGCGGTCCGAACCGCGCTGCGCCAGGTCTGGGGCGGGGACACCGACGCGCCCTGCCTCTATGGGGGCAGCGTCTCTCCGGCGCACTGCCGGGAGTTCTGGGAGGAGGGGGGCGCCGACGGGGCGCTGGTGGGCGGGGCCTCGTTGGACCCCGAGGCCTTTGCCACCATCTGTCGGGCCGCGGTCCGGCAGGACCCCTCCCGGCGCGACGGCTGAGGCACCCTTGCCCGGTGGTGATCGTGCGGAAGGGGGGAATGGCGCGGCCCTGATCCGCCCGGCGGGCGCAGGGTGCGCCGCGATGAGATGGTCGCGCTGGTGATCCTGGATGGATGGGGGCTGGCCCCGGCCGGCCCGGGCAACGCCGTCTCCCTGGCCGCCACCCCCACGATGGACGGGCTCTGGGCGCACGCGCCCCACACGCAACTGGAGGCGTCGGGCCCGGCGGTGGGCCTGCCCGACGGCCAGATGGGGAACTCCGAGGTCGGGCACCTCAACCTCGGCGCGGGGCGCGTGGTGCTCCAGTCGCTGGTGCGCATCAACCGCGCGATCGCCGACGGCAGCTTTTTCGCCAACCACGCACTCCTGGAGGCCTGCGCCGCCGGCCGGCAGCGCCGCCTGCACCTGGTGGGGCTGGCGTCGAGCGGCGGGGTCCACAGTACCCTGGACCACCTGCTGGCGCTGCTGGAGATGGCGCACCGCCAGGGGGTGCGCGACGTGGTCGTGCACGCCATCACCGACGGGCGCGACAACGCCCCCGGGAGCGCGCCGGCGGACCTGGAGCGTGTGGGCGCCACGATGCGGCGGCTCGGCACCGGCCGCTTCGGCAGCGTGCTGGGCCGGTACTACGCCATGGATCGGGACCGCCGCTGGGACCGCACGCAACTGGCGTTTGCCGCGCTCGTCGGGGAGGGGCCCCGGGCGGACGGCGTCGAGGCGGCGCTGGCGGCGGCCGCCGATCGCCGCCAGCCGGGGGGCGAGGGGCCGGAGACCGACGAGTTCCTGCGGCCGGTGGCCATCGGGGACGGGGGCATCCGGGCCGGCGACGCGGTCATCGTCTTCAACTGGCGGGCCGACCGGGTCCGGCAGTTGACGCGCGCCCTGGCCGACCCCGCGTTTTCGGCCTTTCCCCGGCCGTTCTCCGCGGTGCGCCGGTTGGTGGGGATGTGCCCCTACGAGCCGGAATGGCCGCTGCCGGCGGCGTTCCCCGGGATGGAGGTGGCGTGGCCCCTGGGGCAGACGGTCAGCGCCGCCGACCTGCGCCAGTTGCGCCTGGCGGAGACGGAGAAGTATGCGCACGTCACCTACTTCTTCAATGGGGGCGCGGAGGAGCCCTACCCCGGCGAGGAGCGCATCCTGGTGCCCTCGCCGAAGGTGGCCACCTACGATCTCCAGCCCGAGATGAGCGCGGCCGGGGTGGCGGCGCGCGCGGTGGAGGCCATGGCTGTGACGGACTACGGGCTGGTGGTCCTGAACTTCGCCAATCCGGACATGGTGGGGCACACCGGGGTGCTGGAGGCGGCGCGCCGGGCCTGCGAGGCCGCCGACCGCGGGCTGGCCGCGGTGCTCGCCGCGGTGGCGGCGCGCGGGGGCGCCGCCCTGGTGCTCGCCGACCATGGGAACGCCGAGGTGATGGTCCACCCGGGTACCGGCCGACCCCACACGACGCACACCACGAACCCGGTGCCCTGCGTGCTGGTCGGACGCCCCGACCTGGCCCTGCGGGCGGGTGGGTGCCTGGGGGACGTGGCGCCGACCCTGCTGGAGTTGATGGGGCTGCCGGCCCCTGAACAGATGACCGGGCAGAGCCTGATCGTGCGGAGGGATGGCGCCGATGCGCATCGCTGAAGTGTCTGGACGGGAGATCCTGGACTCGCGCGGCAACCCCACCCTTGAGGTGGATGTGGTCCTGGACGACGGTAGCCGCGGCCGCGCGGCGGTCCCGTCGGGGGCCTCCACGGGGTCGCGCGAGGCCATCGAGCTCCGCGACAAGGACCCTCAGCGCTTTATGGGGCGTGGCGTCCGTCAGGCGGTGACCAACGTGCGGGACACCCTGGCCGGGGTGCTGATCGGCATGTCTGTCGAGGACCAGGCGGGGATCGACGAGCGGCTGCTGCTGGCCGATGGCACGGAGAACCGCGGGCGGCTGGGGGCCAACGCCATCCTCGGCGCGTCCCTGGCGGCCGCGCATGCGGCGGCCGCCTCGGCGAGCCTCCCCCTCTTCCGGTACCTGGGGGGGCCCCTGGCCCGCGTGCTGCCGGTGCCCCTCATGAACGTGATCAATGGCGGCCGCCACGCGGACAACCCCCTGGATGTGCAGGAGTTCATGCTGGTCCCGGCCGGGTTTGACGAATTCAGCGAGGCGCTGCGGGCCGGTGTCGAGGTGTATCACACGCTGGGGCGCCTGTTGGCCGAGCGCGGGTTGGCGACCGGGGTGGGGGACGAGGGGGGTTTCGCCCCCCAACTCGAGGGGACGGAGGCCGCCCTCGAAGTGCTCGTGGAGGCGATCGAGCGGGCGGGGTACCGGCCGGGCGAGCAGATGTGGCTTGCCCTGGACGCGGCGGCCAGCGAACTGACCCCGACGCCGGGCACCTACCGCCTGCAGGGACAGGAGTTCAGCGCGGGCGCGCTGTCCGCCTTCTGGGATGGGCTGGCCCGGCGCTTCCCGCTGGTCTCGCTGGAGGACGGGCTGGCCGAGGGGGACTGGGGGGGATGGGCCCAGTTGACGCGCACCCTGGGGGACCGGCTGCAGTTGATCGGCGACGATCTCTTCGTGACCAACACGACGATTCTGGAGCGGGGCATCCGCGAGCGGGTGGCCAACGCCATCCTGATCAAGCCCAACCAGATCGGCACCCTGACCGAGACGTGGGCCGCGGTTGACATGGCCCGCCGCGCGGGCTATCGCTCGATCCTCTCCCACCGTTCCGGTGAGACCGAGGACACGACGATTGCGCATCTGGCGGTGGCCACGGGGTGCGGCCAGATCAAGACGGGCGCCCCGGCCCGGGGCGAGCGCGTCGCCAAGTACAACGAACTGCTGCGCATCGCCGGGGAACTGGGGTCGGCGGCGCAGTTCGCCGGCAGGGCGGCGCTGGGACTCTTATGATAGACTCGGACAACCATCCTGGTGGCCGGCCCTGGGGGAGGATGCCCGGTTGATCGCCGCCCTGACCGTGATGCTGGTCGCGATCTGTGTGGTGCTGATGGTGGTGATCCTGCTGCAATCCGCCCGCGGCGCCGGCCTGGGCGGGATGCTGAGCGGCGGTGCCGAGCAGTTCTTCGGCAAGCGCCGCGGGGTGGACACCTTCCTCTCCCGCCTGACGGTCGCACTGGGGATCGCCTTTTTCCTGATCGCCATGCTCATCGCCTATATCCACCGCCTGCCCCCGGCCGCCTGAACCGCGCGGGCATGTCTGGTCTCCCGGCGACGTAGGCATCGCCGGGGGGTGTTCGAGCCTTGCCCGCAGGTCGTGAGGCGCTCGCCTTCATGCTGGCACCGCTGGCCGCGCTGCTTGCCCTGGCCTGGGCGCTCTGGCTGGCCGCCGGGGTGTCCCGCCTGCCGGAGGGAGACGCGCGCATGCGCCAGGTGGGGCGTGCGATCGGCGAAGGGGCGCGGGCCTTCCTCGGGCGGGCGGACCGTGCCGTGGGGACCTTCGTCCTGGTGCTGGCGGCCCTGCTGCTCGTGGCCAGCCGCCTGGGGCACCCGCAGTTGACGGCCGGCAGCGCGCTGGCCTTCGTCCTGGGGGCGGCCGCGTCGTTGGGCGCCGGCTACGCGGGCATGACCGTGGCGACGCGGGCCAATGTGCGCACGGCTGCGGCCGCCGGCAGCGGCGTGCGCGCCGCCCTGCACACCGCGTTCGCCGGGGGCAGCGTGATGGGCTTCACGGTGAGCGGGTTGGGGCTGGCGGGCCTGTCGCTGTGCGTCTGGTTGTGGGGCGATCCCTCGAACCCCGCCGCGGTCGACACGATCAACGGCTTCGCGCTGGGCGCCTCGTCGGTGGCGCTGTTCGCGCGCGTGGCGGGCGGCATCTTCACCAAGGGCGCCGATATCGGCGCGGACCTCGTGGGCAAGGTGGAGGCGGGGATTCCCGAGGACGATCCGCGCAACCCGGCCGTCATCGCCGATAACGTCGGAGACAACGTCGGAGATGTCGCCGGCATGGGCGCCGACCTCTTCGAGTCGTACGCGGGCGCGTTGGTGGCCGCGATTGCCATCGCGGCCGCCTCGGGCATGGGCCGGGTGGGGCTGATCCTGCCCCTGGCGCTGGCCGGGCTGGGGGTGTTCGCCGCGTGGGTGGGCGGGATCTTCGTCCGGCTGGGCAGCGACCCGGGACGGGCGCTTCGCACCGGCACCCTGGCCAGCGGGCTGCTGTTTGTGGTCGGCGCCCTGGCCCTGACGGCCGGATGGTTTCACCGCCCGGCCCTGTTCTGGGCGGTGGCGGCCGGTTGCGCGCTGGGACTGGTCATCGGCGCCCTGACCGATCGCGCCACGGGCAGCGGCCGACGGCCTGTACTGCGCATCGCCGAGGCGGCGCTGGGCGGACCGGCCACGACGATCATCGAAGGGCTGGCCGCCGGTATGTCTTCAGTGGCGGGACCCGTGGTGGCCGCCGGGCTGGCCATCCTGGCGGCCTACGCGGCCGGCGGGCTGTATGGGATCGCCCTGGCCGCGGTGGGCATGCTGGCGCCCCTGGCCATGACCCTGGCGGTGGACGCCTATGGACCCATCGCGGACAACGCGGGTGGCATCGCCGAGATGGCCGGGCTGCCGCCGGAGGTGCGCGCGCGCACCGACCAGTTGGACGCGCTGGGCAACACCACTGCGGCCGTGGGCAAGGGCGTGGCCATCGGCTCGGCAGCCCTGACGGCGCTGGCCCTGTTTGCGGCCTATTCGGATGAGGCTCGCCTGCAGGTCATCGATCTGCTGCACCCGCAGGTGGTCGCCGGATGCCTGGTGGGCGCCGCCCTCCCGTATCTGTTCTCGGCCCTCAGCATGCGGGCCGTGGGGCGGACGGCCGCCGAGATGGTGCAGGAGGTGCGCCGGCAGTTCCGCACCCTGCCCGGGATCCTGCGGGGGGAGGTGCGACCCGACTACGCGCGCTGCGTGGCGATCAGCACGGGAGCGGCCCTGCGCGGCATGCTCCTCCCGGGGATCGCGGCCGTCGCCCTGCCCGTCCTGGCGGGGGTGGTGTTCGGCCGGGCCGCCGTGGCGGGACTGCTGGCGGGGGCGCTGGTCTCCGGCGTGGCGCTGGCCCTACAGATGTCCAACAGCGGTGGCGCCATGGACAACGCGAAAAAGCACATCGAGGCCGGGGCGTTCGGGGGCAAAGGCAGCGCGGCCCACGCGGCGGCCGTCGCCGGCGACACGGTCGGCGACCCGCTCAAGGACACGGCCGGTCCCTCCCTGAACATCCTGATCAAGCTGATGAGCATCGTTGTTAGCTATCCAGTAATACCTCTCGCGGCCTGATACGCAAGGGCTCCAGGACGCGCGACCACTTGCGTTGCGGGGGTGGTCGCCCTTTGGAGCCCTGAGCGCCTGATGCGGCCGGTCACTGATGCGTGAACCGGATTCGCGCCTCCGCTGATCGCCAAGCGGGCCGTCACTTGCAGTGAAAGGCCGCGCATCGGGCCACCCCCATGATCGGATGCACCCGCTCATCCACCGCTGGCGGTGACCGCCAATCCCGCGACACGCTCACCCCAGCATTTCACCCCGCAGGGCAAGATGGCCCTCACTTCCACCGAGTCACAGGAGTCCCCACGTAGGGAGGTTTCAGATGTTCACGTCACAACCCGAAGCCTACGCGCTCTCTTCCTCGGTCCAATCGAACCGGGTCGAAGACGCATGGGCTGAACGCGTGATACAGGCCCTCGCTGCCAGTGGTTGCATCCCCACACGCCAGGTGATCGACGCGGCTATGGCCGCCGCGATCCCCCCTATCGGCACGCCCACCGTGATCCAATGGAGCGGGCGCCGCAGGTATGAACCGCCCTGGCTTGGCCTCGTGGCCGGCCAGTACCTGACCGGGTTCACGATCCGCGTTCAACCGGGCGGCTATCTCCGTTTCGTCAGCTACGTCGACCTCTGGTGCCGTCACGCGGAGGTGGACGAGCCCCCTGCTGCCGCGGCGCGGATCAAAGCCATCAGGCACATCCTCCACACACGGATGCCCAGCGCGACACGCGCTGGCGCCTGACCGGAGCAATCTCCCGCCCCTTTCCACCGTCGAGAGCTGACAGACCAAGACAAGGCCCGTACGCACGGGCTGCGCTGTCTTGCGCCCATCAGGAGGGTAAGCCATGACCATGAGGGCACGTGATCCGCGCCCCTTTCCAGGGCGGGCGGTTACGTCCGCGTCCGATGCGGACACCGGAGACATCGGCGCGTCCGACCGTCGACACCAGCAGATACCACCTCCCGTGCAGGGGAGCGCCATCATCCGGGCCGGCTACGTCCGGACCGACCCATACATGCCCATCAACACTACACCCTTGCGCGACACGCGCCTCTCGTGGGAGGCGCGCGGACTGCTTGCCTACCTCCTGACGGTGGCCATCGACCGGCGGGGAGGGGCGAGCCCCCTGCTGACTCTCACCCATGCCGACACGGAGGCGCCGAACGCCGCGGAGCGCGCGTTGCGAGAGCTGGTCCGCTTCGGCTACGTGGACGAGCATACCGTCCGCGACCCACAGGGGCGGTTGTCCCGGACGCTGATCGTGCACGACCAGCCACCCGGAGGCCCATCCGAGGACCGGGGCGAGAACGACGGGGGACCCGGCCAGCCGCCACGCGGCGCGTCACCCTTGGACACGGGCTCGACGGGGGAGGGGGAGCGGGATGGCAACCGACGCCCCTGAGATGTCTGGGCGGCGCATCCGCCCGGGCCGGCTACGGGAGACGTTGTTCGTACAGGTCTTCAACGAGGTCGTGGACCTGTACGCACCACACATCGGCGGGGCGGCCGGTCTCGGCTACTGGACGTACCTCCGTCGGTTCGTGAATCACGACCCAGCCAACGGCTGGTACGGGCAGGCCTTCCCCACCAAGGCACGCATCAAGAGCGACCTCTGCCTGGGCACCGCCAAGGTCAAGGACCTCGAACGCGACTGCGTGGCATGGGGCCTGCTGGACATCGAGGTGGTCCGTCAACGCCGCTTCTGCGGCGGTCAGGTGGTGGGCGAGACCCGGCGGTTTGTCTACCGGATCAACGATCCCCTGTCCGCTGAAGAGTTCCGGCAGGCTGTTGAGTCTGGCGCGTTGCCTCGACGCGAAACGGCACCTACGCTTCCCCATGCTTTGCCGGACGACTCCGGACGGGGCACGTGCTTAGATAGACATGTGCCTCACCCGAACGAGGGGGGCACATGTCCAGGTAGACACGTGGGCACATGTCTACCTGGACATGCTCAAAAAGAAAAACAAGCATGGGAAAAAGAGCAACATCCGGAACGTCCGGAACGAGGCCGCCACGTGGCGGCCTCTCCGGATCCGGAAGGCGCGCGCGCGACCCCCGTGGGGTCAGCGCCACGCCAGGACCCCGGTCCCCGGGGGACACCGGCGCCCGAGCCCGCGCCGGCCGTGCCGGCGCGCGGTGTTGCCCTCTTGGCTTCGCCTGGTGGGGATCGGGAGAGCCCGACACAGGCCGCCCCCGACGGGTTGCCGGCCGGGCCGGAACCCGTGATCCCGCAGCAGGGCGGCCGCCACGTGGCGGCCGCGCCCGAGCCCGCGCCGGCCGTGCCGGCGCGCGGTGTTGCCCTCTTGGCTTCGCCTAGTGGGGATCGGGAGAGCCCGACACAGGCCGCCCCCGACGGGTTGCCGGCCGGGCCGGAACCCGTGATCCCGGACGCGGCTGTCCCCAACGTGGCGGACAGCGATCAGGTTCCGGCCGTACCGGAGCCTGCGCAGCCCCAAGACCCAATGGACGCGGCCGCCATTTGCGCGGCCTACAGCGCCCGCACCGGCCTCGACGACCTGCTCCCAGAGGCCCTGGATACCCTGTCACGGCGCCGGGCACTGACCGAGGCGTACGTGACCGCCAAGCTATCGCTACTGGGCGACGCACTCGTCGCGGGCACGGTGCACAACCCGCGCGGCTTCCTGCTGCGCGCCCTGGAGGGCGACTGGACGCCCGCCACCGCTCCGGCATCCCAGCGCCGGTCCCTACGCCCCCACCGGGCCATCCCGGCACGGTCTACCGCGTCCGTGCCGACACCCCGCGGTACCGCCCCGGGGTCGGGCCTGCCCGCAGCGGCGATACCGCCCGTCGTTGCCCGGGACGCAGGCGCACCTGCCCAACTTGCGGCGGCCCTGGTGCAGCTCGGCGTGGTACCGCCCACCGCTGAGCGCTTGGTCCGTGCGCAGCCGGACGAGGTGGGCCGACAGCTCAGCTGGATCGCATACCGGCACGCCCAGGACCCCGCGGCCCTGATCGTCCGCGCCATCGGCGAGCGCTGGCCCGAACCGGCCGTCGTGCGGCAGGAGCGCATGGCCGACGCCGAACGGGAGCAGACCCGGGCACAGCTGGCCGCCATCGAAGAGGCCCGGACGTTGGCGCTCAGCCCGTCCGGGCGGGAGGCCGCGCGCCGGGGCTTCGCCCAGATCCGCGAGATGCTCTCGCCTAGCGCCACTTCTCCGCCGACGGTGGGACGCACCGCCCCGTAACCGGCCCAGGCAGCACTCCCGAGGAGGTGTCCCGCCATGCGCGGGTCGCGCTGGTTCTGGCTGGCCTCGGTGGTCCTCGCGGCCGCCGCAGCGGCCCTGGTGGCCCTGCTGGTGCATCGCTATCAACGCACCGAGACCATCGTTGTCGCACGGGTCGCCATCCCGCCGTGGTCCATGGTCACGGCCAGCGACCTGGGCCTGGCCCGCCGGCCAGCGGACGGGCTCCTGCCCGGTACTCTGCTGGCGGCATCCGTCGCGGTTGGGCGCTTCACCGTGACGGGGTTGGTGCCGGGCCAGGCGGTGACCGCCGCCAATCTCTCCGGGTCGGGTCTGGGCTCGGCCTACGACGCGCAACTGGCGGCACTGGACGGCATCACGCGGCACTGCAGCTCCGGCACCACCGCCATCGCGGTGCCCACCACCGGCAGCACATCGTCCGCGACTACCCGCGCCACGTGCGGCCGCTATGAGGCCCTGGCGGTGCCCCTGGACGCCAACGCCGGGTACGACCTGGTGCACGCAGGCAGCCGCCTCGACTTGTGGGGGACCTATCCCACGCCGTCGGGCGAGGTCGCCCAGGCCGTCGTCACCGGTGTTCTGGTGATGGCGCGCTTTGCGCCAGGGGCTTCGGCCCCGATCGTCGGCGCCGGTGGGACCGGCGGTGGTGCCAGCGCCACGACCGGCATCGTGGTGCTCGCCGTGACGCCGGGACAGGCTGGCCGCATCGTACTCGCCGGGCGCCTGGGCCAACTCACGGCGGTCCTGGAACCGATCGGGGGGGGCAGTGTGGGCAGCCCGTCGCCGGTCACCCTGACCACGTTGCTGGGAGGCACGTCCGCCCAGACGGTGGCGCCGACCAGCGGCGGGGTCCTGCCGGCGTCAGGCAATCGCTGAGGGGAGGGATCGGGCATGGGTTCGGACGGGCGGGAAGGTTGGCTGGCTCGCCGGGTGCGGTCCGCGCTCCACCGTGAGTACGGGGTGTTTCACCTTTTCTGCGGCATTGGCGGCGGGGCGCTTGGGTTTCAGGCTGCCGAGGCAGAGTGGCGCGGGCTGCGCGGCCGGTTCCGCACCCTTGGCGGCATCGACGTAGACCCCGAGGCCTGCCTGGACTTCGCGGCATTGACCGGCGTGGGGGCCACGCGCCTGGACCTCTTCACCCGGGCGGACTACACCGCCTTCCACGGCAAGGAGCCGCCGGAGGACTGGCGCGAGGCCACGCCGGCGGATGTCCGCTCCGCCGCCGGGGGGCGCTTTCCCGACGTGGTGTTCACCTCGTCGCCCTGCAAAGGGCTGAGCGCCTTGCTCCCCAAGAAGCAGGCCGAGTCGCGCAAGTACGAAGCGCTGAACAACCTCACCGTGCGCGGCATCCGGCTGGCGCTTGACGCCTGGGCGGACCGGCCGCCCCGGCTGATCATCTTCGAGAACGTGCCGCGCATCACCAGCCGGGGTGGGCCGCTCCTGGCGCGGATCAAGGACCTGCTCGGGGACGCCGGGTATGCAGTGGCGGACGGCTACCACGACGCGGGCGAGATCGGCGGCCTCTCCCAGCACCGCCGGCGCTACCTGCTGGTGGCGCGGCACGCCAGGCGGTTGCCGGCCTTCCTGTACCAGCCACCCAAGCGGCGTGTGCACTCCATCGGACACGCCTTGCGAGACCTGCCATTGCCCGGAGACCCCGCCGGTGGCCCGATGCACCGGCTGCCACGGCTGCAGTGGCGGACATGGGTGCGGTTGGCCCTGATCCCGGCCGGCGGTGACTGGCGAGACCTTCAGGGGATCGAGCCCGGGTCATACACCATCGAGCCGGTGCGGTGCCCGCACTTCAACCACGTTGCCAGAGTGACTGGATGGGAGGAGCCGGCAGGAGCCGTCACGGGAGGCACGGGCCCGTGGCAGGGCGCGGCGTCGGTCGCTGACCCGCGTTTGCCCGGCGGGCACTGGCGCGGGCACTACCGGGTGGTGCGATGGACCGAACCGGCACGGACCGTCACTGGGCAGAGCGGGGACCTGGGCAGCAACGCCGGCATGGTCGTGGCCGATCCGCGCCTGGGCCACGAGCCCCGCAAAGGTGCGTTCCGGGTCGGAGAGTGGGAAGCACCGGCTCCGACCGTGACCGCCCAACCCGGACCCGGGCAGAGCAATGGCATCGCTGCGGTGGCCGATCCCCGCATTCCCGAGCGTCCCGAGCGCCACAGTGGCGACCTGTCTGTGCGGGGATGGGCCGACCCCGCGCAGACCGTGACAGGCGAGGACAGCGTGGGTAGCGGCGCACAATCGGTGGCCGACCCGCGCCTGACGTGCACACCCCACAACGGGGCCTACGGCGTCGTCGCGTGGGACGATCCCGCCCCCACGGTCACGGCCTCCGGCGACGTGCACGCACAAGGAGCGGCGGCCGTTGCGGACCCACGGCTGCCATCCGACCGGGAGCAGGGCGCCTGGATCATTGTCGCCGAGGACGGCACCTGGCACCGGCCGCTGACGACGCTGGAACTGGCCGTGCTGCAGGGGTTCCCCGCAGAGATGCCAGATGGCA